>NZ_CP046508.1:5533000-5847000 GCF_017161115.1 Variovorax sp. RKNM96
GACACCCCCGAGCAGCGCAAGGTGCGCCTGAAGCAGTCGAACCTGGTCGGGCCCGCGGGCTTCATCTCGATGGAGGACGGCGCGGTCGGCGGCTTCGTGCAGCGCGGCATCGCCGGCGCAGCGGACCACGAGGCTGTCGTCGAGATGGGTGGCGATGCGGCCGTCTCCGGCGAAGGCCGTGCCACGGAGGCCTCGGTGCGCGGCTTCTGGAAGGCCTACCGCCGGCACATGGGCGCCTGAGCCGCATCCGAAGAACGAGGACTCCCACATGATCGACCTGCTGGCGCTGTGCGCCTTCAACGCGGCCTACGCCGACGCCATCGACAGCGATGCGCTGGAGCAATGGCCCGGCTTCTTCACCGAAGACTGCCACTACCGCATCACCCACATCGAGAACGAGCGCGAAGGCCTCGCGGCCGGCATCGTCTACGCCGACTCGCGCGCCATGCTCGAGGACCGCATCGCCGCGCTGCGCGAAGCCAACATCTACGAACGCCAGCGCTACCGGCACTTGCTGGGCATGCCACTGGTACAGAAGTCCGACTCCGAGTCCACCGAGGCGCGCACGCCGTTCCTCGTGGCGCGCATCATGGCCACGGGGCAGACCGAGGTGTTCGCCACCGGCGCCTACCAGGACCGCTTCGTGCGGCAGGACGGCCAGTTGCGCCTGCAGTCGCGCGTGGCCGTGTGCGACAGCACCGTGACGGACACGCTGCTCGCGCTGCCGCTTTGACCATGCACGCCCCGATCCGCAAACTCGCGCTGGCCGCCGGCGACCCGAACGGCATCGGCCCGGAGATCGCGCTGAAGGCGCTGGCCGCACTGCCGGAAGCCGACCGCGCGCGCATCACGCTCTATGGCCCGGCCAGCGTGTTCGAACGCACGGCGGCACAGCTGGGCATGGCCGCGCTGCTGCGCGATGCGCGGCTCGTGAACGCAGGCGAACTGCCCGCGAGCGCCGCGGTGCCCGGCCGCATCGATGCGGCAGCGGGCGCCTCGGCCATCGCCTCCGCCACGGCCGCGCTGCAGGCCTGCCGGCGCGGCGAGGTCGATGCGGTGGTCGCCTGCCCGCACCACGAGACCGCCATCCACCAGGCCGGCATCGCGTTCAGCGGCTACCCATCGCTGGTCGCGCGCGTGTGCGGCGTGCCCGAAGACCGCGTGTTCCTCATGCTGGTGGGCGGCGGGCTTCGCATCGTGCATGCCACGCTGCATGAAAGCGTTCGCACCGCGCTCGACCGGTTGACGCCGGAGCTGGTCGCGCACGCCGTTCGCGCGGGCGCGCAAGCCTGCGCGCTGCTGGGCGTGCCCGATCCGTCGATCGGCGTGTTCGGCATCAACCCGCACGCGTCGGAAGGCGGGCTGTTCGGTCCCGAAGACGCGGCCATCGTGGTGCCCGCCGTCGACACGCTGCGCGCCGAGGGCTTGCGCGTGCACGGACCGGCCGGTGCCGACATGCTGCTGGCCCAACGCAGGGACGGAGGCCACGACCTCTACGTGGCGATGCTGCACGACCAGGGCCACATCCCCATCAAGCTGCTTGCGCCGCATGCGGCCAGCGCGCTCAGCATCGGCGCGGATGCGCTGCTGTCGAGCGTCGGGCACGGCAGCGCCATGGACATCGCGGGCCGCGGCACGGCCGACCCGCAGGCTGTGCTGCGCACCATCGCGCTGCTGTCGGGAGACCAGGCATGAGCCATCGCATCACCATCTCGGGCAGCGACGTCGCCTTCGAATGCGCCGCCAACGAGAGCGTGCTCGATGCGGCCGCGCGGGCCGGCATCGAACTGCCTTACTCGTGCCGCAAAGGCGTCTGCGGCAACTGCGCCGGCGCGGTGGTGGGTGGCGAAGTGGGTGCCGTCGGCACGGGTGCACTCACCAACGAGACTTGCCTGCCGGGCCAGGTGCTGTTCTGCATGTGTGCGCCGCGCAGCGACCTCGAGATCGCGCCGACCGCGATGCGCCGCATCGACCCCGCCGCGCGCAAGCGCTTCACGGCGAAGGTGTTCCGCAACGAGCTGGCCGCGCCCGACGTGTCGGTGCTGCAGCTGCGCCTGCCCGCGGGGCAGCGCGCCAAGTTCAGGGCCGGTCAGTACCTGCAGCTCTCGCTGCCCGACGGCAGCACGCGCAGTTATTCCATGGCCAATGCGCCGCACGAGAGCGATGCCGTCACGCTGCATGTGCGCCACGTGCCGGGCGGCGCCTTCAGCGCGCGCGTGCCGCAACTGGCGGCCGGCGAGCTCGTCGACATCGAGCTGCCCTTTGGCGCGTTCTCGCTGCAGGAGGAACAGGCGCGGCCCGTGGTGTTCGTGGCGGGCGGCACCGGCTTCGCGCCGGTGAAGTCCATCCTGGACGACATGCTCAAGCGGCGCATCGGCCGGCCCCTCACGTTGATCTGGGCAGCGCGGCAGGCCGACGGCATCTACCTGCGAACGGCGGTCGCGCGCTGGCAGAAGCAGTGGCCGCAAATGCGCTTCGTCATCGCACTGAGCGACGACAGCGCGCCAGGCGACGGTGACTTCGCGGGCCGTGCCGACGAAGCGCTGCTGGCCACGTGCCCAGACCTGAAGGGACACGAGCTGTATTGCTGCGGCTCGCCGGCCATGGTGAACGCGGTGCGCGATGCGGCGCTGCGGCATCGCGGGCTCGACGCGGGCGACTTCCACTCGGACGTGTTCGTCGAAGGGCCGGCCGCTCACTCCTGAGGATGAGAGACCGAACCTCGAAGCACCCGGCAGCCGCTACCGCACGAGTTTGCGATACAGCACGGCCACCAGCAACGCCGAGGCCGTCAGATAAACCAGTGCAACGCCGAACGCAGCGGTGTGGTTCGCCACGTCGGTCGAAGCGCCGAGCCGCCCGTAGAACAGGATGCCGATCAGCGCCACCCCCAGTGCGTTGCTCGCCTGCTGCACCATCGACAGCACACCCGACGCCACGCCCGCATGCTGCGGCGGCAGCCCGGCCAGCACGGTGGACACCAACGGCGCCATGACCATGCCGAGCCCCGCGCCCTGCACCAGCAACACCGGGACCATCCAGGCGATCAGGTGCGCATGGCCAGGCCATCCCGCGACGTTGACGAACTGCAGCGCATGCCCCGCAGCCAGCACGAGCGCGCCGAGGGCAATGGGCGGCTCGCCGCCGAAGCGGCGTGCGATGCGCGCGCCGGCCATCGAGGTCGCGAAGAAGCCGATCGCCAATGACGTGAAGACGATGCCCGAGGTCAGCGGCCCCAGCGCGAGGCCCTGCTGCAGGTAGAGCGCCAGCACGAAGTACAGCGACGCATTGCCGACGTAGAAGGCCAGCGTGGTGAACAGCCCCATGACGAAGCGGCGGTTCGCGAGCAGCGCGGGCGCCACCAGCGGCGCGCCACCTGCCGCGGCGAGTCGGCGCTGCTGGAACCCAAAGGCGGCCAAGAGCGGCAGCGCGGCCGCAAGGCACAGCCAGCTCCACAGCGGCCAGCCCTGCTCGCGCCCTTCCACCAGTGGCAGCACCACCGCGACGGAACCCGCTGCAACGAGCAGCATGCCGACCAGGTCGAGCCTGCTGGTGCTTGCGTTCCTGAGCGGCGGAATGACACGCGGCGCCAGCGCCAATGCCAGGAGACCGATGGGCACGTTGATGAGGAAGCAGGCGCGCCAGCCCAGCCCCGCCAGGTCGGCATGGATCAGCAGCCCGCCCACCAGTTGCCCCAGCGTGGCGCCGAGGCCCAGCGTGAGCCCATAGGCCGCGAAGGCGCGCGCACGGTCTTCGCCGGTGTAGGCCAGGCCGATCATCGCCAGCACCTGCGGTTGCAGCAGCGCACCGGCCAGGCCCTGCAGCACGCGGGCGGCCACCAGCAACTCGGCATTCGGCGCGACGCCGCAGGCAGCCGAGGCCAGCGTGAACAGCAGGAGGCCGAGCGTGAACATGCGGCGCCGGCCGAAGAGATCGCCGAGCCGGCCGCCGGTGATCAGGCCCGCGGCGGTGGCCAGGCCGTAGCCGGCCACCACCAGCTGCAAGGTCGCAGTGCTCGCGAGCAACTCGCGCTGCATCGAGGGCAGCGCGACGTTGACGATGAAGAAGTCCAGCACCACCAGGAAGGTGCCGCTGAGCATGACCCACAGGGCGAGCGGGCCGGGCTTCGCCGCGACCGCGCCGTGGACGCCTTGGGAAGAAAGCGATGCCGCGGAAGCGGCGGGGTTGGACTGGGTCATGATGCGTTCGAGTGTTGGGGTGACGGCACCCGGCAGCAATGACCTCCAAGGTCATGGCCGGGCTTCTTCAGGCGATCAGACGGCGGGCGTCGGCAGGATGAACTGGTAGTCGATGGCGATGCGGCCGTCTTCTGCCAGCAGCAGGAACTCCAGCCCGACCGCAGCGACCGGGCCGCCCGCGGCAGGGACCATCTGCCAATGGAACATCAGGGTGTCACGCAGCATCTGGGCATCGCCGGTGGCGCGGAAAAGAAAGCCGCCGTCGCGCACGTTCTTTTCGTGCGAACCGGTGACGCGCTGCGCCAGCGCCTCGTGTCCCTTGACCTGCAGCGTGCGCACGTAATGCTCGCCCTGCGGCACCCAGAGGCTGGCGATCGCATCGCGGCGGGCGCCGGCGTCGGTCAGGTTCCAGAGAGCGACGTAGCGGTCGGCGAGTTGGGCGAAGTTGGTGTTGGCATTCATGGGGTCTGCTCCGGATGGTTGAGAGAGTGAGACTGCAGTTTCTGCCCCAGACGATGGACAGTGAATGCCTGCAAAGCCGACAATCTTGTCCATTCGTCCACCGCCACAGGAGCCTTCATGGACCCGCTCGACGACGTTTTCGCGGCCATGCGCGTGCGCAGTGCCCTGTATGCCCGGCTCGAAGCCGGCGCGCCCTGGGGCGTGAGCCTGGCCGGTGGCGAGAGCGCGCGTTTCGGCCTCGTGGTGCGCGGCGGTTGCCTGCTGGAGGTCGAGGGCGTGGAGCAGCCCGTCGCGCTCGCCGCGGGCGACTGCTATGTGCTGGCGCACGGCACGCCCTATGTGCTGCGCGACCATCCGAACACGCCCACGGTGAGCTGCGCATCGGTCATTCGCGACCGCATCGGCGGCCTCGTCGAACTCGGCGGAACGGGCACCGCGGCCTCGGTGATCTGCGGCTGGTTCCACTTCGACCAGCGCGCCGCGCGCCCCCTGCTCGACCTGCTGCCGGTGCTGCTGCACGTGAAGATGGAACAGGCCCGCGCGCTCGCGCTGCAGGGCACCCTGCAGTTGCTCGCGATGGAAACCGGCGAGCCGGGCCTGGGCTCCGGCCTGCTGGTGAGCCGGCTGGCCGACATCGTGTTCGTCCAGGCGGTGCGTGCGCACGTCGCGGCCGTCGGCGATTCGCAGACCGGCTGGCTGGGCTGCGCTGGCCGACGTGCGCATCGGCCCCGCCCTGCGCGCGATGCACAAGGACATGGCGCGCGACTGGACGGTGGAAGCACTGGCCGCCGCCGCGAGCCTGTCGCGCTCGGCCTTCGCGCAGCGCTTTCGCGAGCGCGTGGGCCAGGCGCCGCTGGAGTACCTCACGCAGTGGCGCATGTTCAAGGCCGGCAACATGCTGGGCCAGGGCAATGCGGCGCTGGGCACCATCGCCGGCGCGGTGGGCTATGAATCGGAAGCCGCGTTCAGCAAGGCCTTCAAGCGCGAGAAGGGCATGGCGCCCGGTGCGTGGCGCGTGGCGGCGCGCGAAAGCGCCGCGGCCTGAAAGGCTTCTTCAGGCCACCTTGGCCGCGTGCCTGAACTGCGTGGTCGCAAAGGCCCAGGTCATGCGCGTGGCATCGGGCCCGGCCGCATCGCTGAACAGCAGCTTCGATGCACCGCCGCTCCACGCATGCCCCAGCCCCGCGATCTCGCACAGCGAGACCACGGTGCGGCCCTTGCGCTTGAAGTCGGTCACGCGCATCGGGCGGCGCTTGCCGCGCTGCACATCGCGCGCCACGCCGGGCCGTGCGCCCATGGCCGTGGCCCACACGGCCGCGCTGTTGACGGCATTGCTGGGCGCGACCACGGCATCGGCGTCGCCGTGCAGCACGAGCATCGGCGGCAGGGTCGCGAAGACGGCCGCTGCACCCATCGCCTTGCCGACCGCGGTGACGGGCATCGGCGGTACGTTCTGGCCGCGCATCGCGCCGAGCGCGGTGGCCGACGACTTCGCGGCGCCGGGCGCCACGCCCGAGTGCATGACGACGGCGCGGAAGCGCTGCGGATAGCGCGTGGCCAGCAGCGCCGCCATGCTGGCGCCGGCCGAGAGGCCGGCCAGCGCGACGCGCTCGCGGTCGACCGGATAGAGCATGCAGGCCTGGTCGACCGCGGCCATCAGCGTCGCGGCCTCGGCGTCGGCCTTGCCGGAGCGGCGCTCGTACCAGTTCCAGCAGCCTTGGGGATGGGCGAGGCGATCTTGTTCAGGGTAGAGCACGAGGAAGCGTTGTCGCACGGCCAGCGCATTCATGCGCGTGCTGGCCGCGAAGTCGCGCCCGGTCTGGCCGCAGCCGTGCAGCATGACCATGAGCGGCAGCTTCTCGCCGGGCTTGAGTTGCAGGTCGGCCGGGCGAAACAGGTGATAGCCGCGCGCGCCGCCCGCACCGATCGCCACGCCGCTGAGCCAGTCGCCCTTGCCGGGCGGCGGCTTGAGCCGCTTGGCCGTTGCGCGCTGCACCTGGCCCGCCACGCGCTTGCTGTTGCTCAGCGTGATCCTGGTGAGCGCCTTCAGGTTGCGCTCGTAGGCGCGGGCGAAGACGGAAGCGGTGGAACGACGGGCCATGGCGCAGTGTGCAGGCAAAGCGCCGGGCGGCCAAACCGCCCCGAAGCCCCTCAATAGATCTCGGGGACGATCATGTTGGCGGGTACGGGCTGACGCAGGTAATCGTCATGCCGCACGCGCTCGGGCAACGCGATCGGCGGATGCGCCACTTCCTGGTAGGGCAGCTGGCCCAGCAGGTGGCTGATGCAGTTCAGGCGCGCCTTCTTCTTGTCGACCGCCTGCACCACCCACCACGGAGCCTCGGGGATGTGGGTGCGCTCCAGCATGATTTCCTTCGCCTTGGTGTATTCCTCCCAGCGGCGGCGGCTCTCCAGGTCCATGGGGCTCAGCTTCCACTGCTTGAGCGGATCGTGGATGCGGCCGAGGAAGCGCATGTGCTGCTCGTCGTCGGTGATGGAGAACCAGTACTTGATGAGCTTGATGCCCGAGCGCACGAGCATCTTCTCGAACTCGGGCACGGTGCGGAAGAACTCCTCGTACTCGTCGTCGGAGCAGAAGCCCATCACGCGCTCGACGCCGGCGCGGTTGTACCAGCTGCGGTCGAACAGCACCATCTCGCCGGCGGCCGGCAGGTGCGCGGCATAGCGCTGGAAGTACCACTGCGTGCGTTCGCGGTCGTTGGGCGCGGGCAGCGCGGCCACGCGGGCCACGCGCGGGTTCAGGCGCTGGGTGATGCGCTTGATGACGCCGCCCTTGCCCGCCGCATCGCGGCCTTCGAACAGGATGACGACCTTCTGCTTGCTGTGCTGGACCCAGTCCTGCAGCTTGACCAGCTCGCCCTGCAGGCGAAAGAGTTCCTTGAAATAGGCCTGCCGGGCCGCCTTGTCGGCGGACGTCGACGTTGCCGAGGCCGGATCAAGGCCGTCGATGTTGCGGTCTTCGATCTCCAGCTCGAGCTCTTCGTCGTAGCTGTCGATCAGGTCGCGGGCGATGCGTTGCATCAGGTCTTCGTGGTCTGGAAGGGCGCTCGTCAGCATGATGAGAGAGGAGAAGTGGGGGAAGAAAAAAGCATGCTGCACGCCCCATATGACTGCGGCGTGACGGTTTGGCGGCGGCTTTCCGTAGGCCGACACGCCGTTGTCACACACCGCGAACACCATGTGCAGCCACTCCAACACCTAGAAAACCGCCCATGAACACGCTCGCCGCCCCGAATACGGAGATGCCGGCCGCGCCCACCGCGGCGCACCGGCCCAAGCTCGACGCCAAGCCCGGTCCGATCACGCTGATCACTTTCGTGGGCCTGCTGGCCGCGGGCCTGCTCTTCACCGCATGGAGCCTGGTGGGCGACGTCACCGCCTCGGGCGCGCCCATGACGACCTGGGTGCCCTATATCTTGTTGGGCGTGGCGCTCTTGATTGCGCTGGGCTTCGAGTTCGTCAACGGCTTCCACGACACGGCCAATGCGGTGGCCACGGTGATCTATACGCACTCGCTGCCGCCCAACTTCGCAGTGGTGTGGTCGGGCTTCTTCAATTTCCTGGGCGTGCTGGTGTCCAGCGGCGCGGTGGCCTTCGGCATCATCGCGCTGCTCCCCGTGGAGCTGATCCTGCAGGTGGGCTCGGGCGCGGGCTTCGCGATGGTGTTCGCGTTGCTGATCGCCGCGATCATCTGGAACCTTGGCACCTGGTGGCTCGGGCTGCCGGCGTCTTCGTCGCACACGCTGATCGGCTCGATCATCGGCGTGGGCGTTGCCAACGCGCTGATGCATGGGCGCGACGGCACCAGCGGTGTCGACTGGGCGCAGGCCACCAAGGTGGGCTATTCGCTGCTGCTCTCGCCGATGGTGGGCTTCGGCTGCGCCGCGCTGCTGCTGCTCGCATTGCGCGCCTTCGTGAAGAACCGCGCGCTGTATGAAGAACCCAAGGGCAGCGAGCCGCCGCCGTGGTGGATCCGCGGCCTGCTGATCCTGACCTGCACCGGCGTGTCGTTCGCGCACGGCTCCAACGACGGACAAAAGGGCATGGGCCTGATCATGCTGATCCTGGTCGGCACGGTGCCGATGGCGTACGCGCTGAACCGCGCGATGCCCGCCAACGAGACGGTGAAGTTCGTGGCCGTGGCCGAGATGGCGCAGACCGCGCTGAACCGCAGCGTGCCGACTTCGCTGCCCGCGCTGCAACCCACCGCAGCGCGCGACACGCTCTCCACCTATGTGCGCACCCGCGAGTTCGACGACAAGGTCGTGCCCGCACTGGCCGCGACCGCCGGCAGCATCGGGCAGCAGGTGCGCGAGCACGGTTCGCTCGCCGCGGTGCCGGCCGAGGCCGTCGCCAATGTGCGCAACGACATGTACCTGGCTTCGGAAGCCATTCGCCACCTCGACAAGAGCGGCGCCGCGAAGTTCGACGACGAGACCAAGCTGCGCGTCAACGCTTTCCGCCAGGAGCTGGACACCGCGACGCGCTTCATCCCACTGTGGGTCAAGATCGCCGTGGCCATCGCGCTCGGCCTGGGCACGATGATCGGCTGGAAGCGCATCGTCGTCACCGTGGGCGAGAAGATCGGCAAGACGCACCTGAGCTACGCACAGGGCGCATCGGCCGAGGTGGTGGCGATGATCACCATCGGCGCGGCCGACATGTACGGCCTTCCGGTCTCGACCACGCACGTGCTCTCCTCCGGCGTGGCCGGCACGATGACGGCCAGCGGCTCGGGCCTGCAGATGTCCACGCTGCGCAACCTCGCGCTGGCCTGGGTGCTGACGCTGCCGGTGGCCATGCTGCTGTCGGGCTCGCTCTACTGGCTCTTCACCCGTCTTTTCTGATCACGCACCTTGTCGGCATTCCATGATCTCGCCGCCCAGTCCTATGGCGGCGACGAAGCCGGGCTGATCTGCGGCTACCTGTTCGACGCCGCGGCGCCGGAGCCCGCGCGGTCCATCGATTCGGCGCAGGCGGCGGCTTGGCTCGGTGCGCAGCCCGAAGACACCGTTGTCGATGACGGCAGCGGCGCCTACGTGTGGCTGCACTTCAATCTGAGCCACGCGCAAGCGGAGCGCTGGCTCGTGCGGCACGCGAATCTCTCCGACACCTTCTACGAGACGCTGCACGACGGCCTGCCCTCCACGCGCATCGAGCGTGCCGACGATTCGCTGATCGCGGTCATCAACGACGTGCACTTCGAGTTCAGCTTCGAGCCCTCGGACATCTCCACGCTGTGGATCAGCGTGGGCCCGCGCCTCGTGGTCACGGCGCGCGCGAAGCCGCTGCGCTCGGTCGATGCGCTGCGCACGGCTGTGAAGGCGGGCGATGCGCCGCGTTCCAGCACCGAACTGCTCGAGCATCTGTTGCGCGCGCAGGCCGATGTGCTGGTGAAGATCGTGCGCGGCGTCACCTCGCGCATCGACCACATCGAAGACGAACTGCTCGCCGGCCGGCTCGACCACAAGCGCGCGCGTCTCGGTGTACTGCGACGCTTGCTGGTGCGGCTGCAGCGGCTGCTGGCGCCCGAACCGGCCGCGCTGTTTCGCCTGCTGCAAGGCCCGCCGTCGTGGATGTCCGAGCCCGATGCGCAGGAGCTGCGCGGCTCGACCGAGGAGTTCTCGGTGGTGCTGCGCGACATGCAGGCGCTGCAGGAGCGCATCAAGCTGCTGCAGGAAGAGATCGCCGCCAACGTCAACGAGGACAACAACCGCAGCCTCTTCGTGCTGACGGTGGTGACGGTGCTGGCGCTGCCGATCAACATCCTGGCGGGTTTGTTCGGCATGAACGTGGGCGGCATTCCGCTCGCGGAGCACAAGCACGGCTTCTGGATCGTGGTGGCGATCGTGGCGAGCTTCACTGCCGTCGCCGCCTGGGCGGCTTTCCGCAAGAAGCGCTGAGCCGCATGCAGCGGCGCAGTAATGCTATTTATTTAGTAGCATCTCGCGCAGCATCCATGCGCCCGCATCGGCGTTCCAGACCCCCTAGAATGGCGGGGTGTCCTCCATTCTCAATGCCGATCTTCACTGCCACTCCGTGGTCTCCGACGGCACACTGACGCCCGAAGAACTGGCAGTCCGCGCAGCCGCCAACGGGGTCGAGCTCTGGGCCCTCACCGACCACGACGAGGTCGGCGGCCAGCACCGCGCAGCGGCTGCAGCGCGCGAAAACGGCATGCGCTACCTCACCGGCACCGAGATCTCGGTGACCTTCGCAAACGAAACCGTGCACATCGTCGGCCTGGGCTTCGACCCCGACGACGCGGCGATGACGCAGGGCCTCTACGACACGCGCGGCGGCCGCGGCAAGCGCGCGCAGGAAATGTCCGAGGGGCTGGCCAAGGTCGGCATCCACGGCGCCTATGAAGGCGCGCTCAAGTTCGTCGGCAATCCCGAATTGATTTCGCGCACGCACTTCGCGCGCTTCCTGGTCGAGCAGGGGCACTGCCGCGACACCTCCGAGGTGTTCCGCAAGTACCTCACCGAAGGCAAGCCCGGCTACGTGCCGCACCGCTGGGCCTCGCTCAAGGACGCGGTGCACTGGATCACCGCTGCCAAGGGCATGGCCGTGATCGCGCACCCGGGCCGCTACAAGTTCTCGGCCAACGAGGAGTACGCGCTGTTCCTCGAGTTCAAGGCGCATGGCGGCCGGGCGATCGAGGTCGTCACCGGCAGCCACACCCCGGCCGAATATGTCGAGTACGCCGACAAGGCGCTCGAGTTCGATTTCGCCGCATCCCGCGGCAGCGATTTCCACAGCCCCGACGAGAGCCATTGCGATCTCGGCAAGCTGCCACCGTTGCCTGGCGCATTGACGCCGGTGTGGGAACTGCTCGGCCATCGCATCCAGCAGTGAGCCAGAGCCCCGGGCCCGGCATCGACAGCGCGGCCAGCGCTGCGCTGGCGAATGCACGCACCGCGCAACAGCGCAGCCGCAACAAGGAATCCGAACGCATCCTCGCGGGCATCGGCATGGTGATCGTCGCCGTGGCCTGCTTCTCCACGCTCGACACAGCCACCAAGGCATCGACCGCCGGCGTGCCGATCCTCATGGGCGTGTGGTTCCGCTATGCCTTCCAGGCCGTCGCCACCACGGCGGTGCTGCTGCCGCTGCACGGCACGGCATTGCTGCGCACCCAACATCCGCGCTACCAGTTGCTGCGCGGCGCGCTGCTGCTGGTGTCGAGCACACTGTCGTTCCTGAGCCTGCGCTACATGCCGCTGGCCGAGTTCACCTCGATCGTGCTGATCGCGCCGCTGGTGATCACGCTGCTCGCGGCGACCACGCTCAAGGAGTACGTCTCGCCGCTGCGCTGGTCGCTGGTGGCCGGCGGCTTCATCGGCACGCTGGTGATCCTGCGGCCGGGCGGCGATGCGTTCAGCTGGGCCATCCTTCTGCCTATCGGGTTGGTGCTGACCAACGCCTGTTTCCAGGTGCTCACCAGCAAGCTCGCGCAGACCGAGAACCCGCTCACGATGCATTTCTATACAGGCTGGGTCGGTGCACTCATCGCCTCGCTCGCGCTGCCCTTCGCCTGGACCGCCCTGCCCTCCTGGGAATGGTGGGCGCTGCTGTGCCTCATGGGGTTCATGGGCACGGTGGGTCACTTCATATTGATCCTCGCGTACCAGCGTGCGCCGGCCTCCACCCTCACGCCGTACCTCTATGCGCAGATCGCCTTTGCCATGCTGGGCGGCTGGCTTGTCTTTTCCCAAGTGCCCGACCGTTACTCGCTCATCGGCATTTCGATGATCGCGGTCTGCGGCGCGGCCGGCGCGTGGCTCACGGTGCGAGAGCGCCGCGTGCCCATCGAACCGGCGGAATCCTGATCAGGAGATAGCTCTATGGCCCAGTACTTCGAAGTCCATCCCGAGAACCCGCAGCAGCGGCTGCTCAAGCAGGCCGTGACGCTGCTCGCGCGCGGCGAGATCGTGGCCGTGCCCACCGACTCCAGCTACGCGCTTGCGTGCCACCTGGACGACAAGGACGCGGTCGACCAGCTGCGACGCATCCGCCAGGTCGACGAGAAGCATCACCTGACGCTGCTGTGCCGCGACCTGAGCGAGCTGGCCAACTACGCGCGCGTCGACAACAAGCAATACCGTTTGCTGAAGGCCGCAACGCCCGGCCCCTACACCTTCCTGCTCGAAGCGACGAAGGAAGTGCCGCGCCGCGTGAGCCATCCGCAGCGCAAGACCATCGGCCTGCGCGTGCCCGACCACAAGGTGCTGCTGGAGTTGCTCGCGCTGCACGGCGCACCGCTGCTGGCCACCACGCTGATCGCACCGGGCGAGACCGAAGCGCTCAACGACGCCGCGACCATCCGCGAACGCTTCGAAAAGCAGATCGGCGCGGTCATCGATGCCGGCGCCTGCCCTTCGCAGCCGACCACCGTGGTCGACCTCACGCCCATGGGAACGGGCGACGATCCGGTCGTGGTGCGGCAGGGACGCGGGGCGCTCGCGGTGCTCGGTCTCTGAAAGAGGTTGGAACCGATAACTAATGCACGTCTGACACAATCGCACAGTGGATATTTCCAATCTCATACAGACCGTTCTCATCTACGCACTGCCCGTGATCTTCGCGATCACCGTGCACGAGGCGGCCCACGGCTATGTGGCTCGCCACTTCGGCGACAACACCGCCGAGTCGATGGGCCGGGTCACCCTCAATCCGATGAAGCACATCGACCCCATCGGGACCATCCTGATGCCGTTGATGCTGTACTTCGCGACCTCGGGCGCCTTCCTGTTCGGCTATGCGAAGCCGGTACCAGTGAACTTCG
The DNA here is from genome assembly GCF_017161115.1 of Variovorax sp. RKNM96. Taxonomy (GTDB): domain Bacteria; phylum Pseudomonadota; class Gammaproteobacteria; order Burkholderiales; family Burkholderiaceae_C; genus Variovorax. The sequence goes on from NZ_CP046508.1 coordinate 5,546,471, forward strand.
GACGGCTGCGTCATCCCAAGCGCGACATGATCTGGGTGGCGCTCGCGGGGCCCGTGTCGAACTTCATTCAGGCCATCCTCTGGGCATTGCTGCTGGTGGTGCTCATTGCAGCCGGCTCCGACGGTAAGAATTTCTTCGTCCTGATGGCGCAAGGCGGCATCCTGGTCAACCTCGTGATGTGGGCCTTCAATCTGTTTCCGCTGCCCCCGCTCGACGGCGGCCGCGTGCTGGCCGGGCTGCTGCCCAGCGGGCCCGCGCAGAATTTCCTCGCGCGCATCGAGCCCTATGGTTTCTTCATCGTGATGGCACTGGTGCTCGCCGGCGTCGTCAGCACCTTCTGGCTGCGCCCGCTGATGGACGTCGGCTACTTCGTCATCAACCTCATCATCACGCCGCTCAAGGCATTGCTGCTCTAAGTCTGTCCGTCCCATGGCCTCGTCTTCTTCCGCTCCCCTGCGCGTCCTGACCGGGATCACCCCGTCGGGCACGCCCCACCTCGGCAACTACGTCGGCTCGATCCGCCACTCGGTGCGGCAGAGCGTCGCGCCCGGTGTGGAGAGCTTCTTCTTCCTGGCCGACTACCACGCGCTCATCAAGGTGCAGGAGCCCGCGAAGATCCAGCGTTCCACGCTCGAGATCGCTGCGAGCTGGCTCGCCTGCGGGCTCGACCCTGAGCGCGTAACCTTCTACCGCCAATCGGACATCGCCGCGATTCCCGAGCTCACCTGGTTCCTCACCTGCGTCACCGGCAAGGGCGTGCTCAACCGCGCGCATGCCTACAAGGCGCAACTCGACAAGAACATCGCCAAGGGCGAGGACCCGGACGCCGACGTCACGGCCGGCCTCTTCATGTACCCGGTGCTGATGGGCGCGGACATCCTGATGTTCAACGCCCACAAGGTGCCCGTGGGCCGCGACCAGGTGCAGCACATCGAGATGGCGCGCGACATGGCGCAGCGCTTCAACCACCAGTACGGCGAGCACTTCACGCTGCCCGAAGCCGAGATCGACGATGCCGTCGCCACCCTGCCCGGCCTCGACGGCCGCAAGATGAGCAAGAGCTACGGCAACACGATCCCGCTGTTCGCGCCGCGCGCGTACCTGCAAAAGCAGATCGCCAGCATCGTGACCGACTCGCGCGCACCCGGCGAGCCCAAGGAGACCGAGGGCTCCGCGCTCTTCCAGATCTACCAGGCCTTTGCCGATGCCGACGAGACCGAGATGCTTCGCAAGGCTTACGCCGATGGCATCGGCTGGGGCGACGCCAAGCAATTGCTGTTCGAGCGCATCGAGCTCGAGGTGGCGCCGCTGCGAAAGCGCTACGAAGCGCTGATGAGCGACCCGGCGGAGATCGAGCGCATCCTGCTCATCGGTGCCGAGAAGGCCAGCGCGCTGTCGCAGCCCTTCATGACGCGCCTGCGTCACGCGGTGGGCCTGCGCAACCTCGCGGCGGGCCGCGACAAGGGCAGCGCCAAGGCGGCCAAGGTTGCGAAGCCCAGCTTCAAGCAATACCGCGAGCGCGGTGACGGACTTTTCTATTTCAAGCTGCTCGATGCGCGCGGCGAAACCCTGCTGCAGAGCCGCGGATTTGCGTCGCCGCAGGAAGCCGGCCGTACCATCGCGGTCTTGCAGGCCGAGCGCGGTGCGGCGCTCGCCGCAGTGGCTGCGCAGCTCGAGCCCATCGACACAGAACAATCACGCGCCGTGACAGAGGCGCTGGAGGCATTGGCGGAAGCAACGACCACGACAGATGGAAGTTGAACCGGCAAGGGCCCACCGGCTTATCCGCCGGTGAGCGACGAGAGAAGACGGTGCGATCACAAAGGAAGAAAACATGAGCATTTATGTCATCGACGACCACCCCCTGATGCGCGACGCGATCGTGATGGTGTTGCGACGCCTGCGACCCGCCGAGAACATCGTCGAGCTCGAACGGCTCGACAAGCTCGCAAGCTCGGTGCAGCAGCGTGGCGCGCCCACCCTCTTTTGCCTGGACCTGAAGCTTCCGGACACGAATGGCGTCTCGGGCGTGATCGCGGTCAAGCAGGTCTACCCCAACGTGCCGATCGCCGTGTATTCGGCGGCGCCGGCCGCGGACATGGAAGACGCCTGCATCGAAGCGGGCGCCGACACTTACATCGAGAAGTCGGCCAGTTCCAATGAATTGGCAGCCGCCCTGCGCGGCCTGCTGATGGCAGGCTCCGAAGAGGCCGACGAACCGCCGCTCGCGAGCAGCAAGCTCTCCAAGCGCCAGACGCAGCTGATCGCCATGCTCGACAAGGGCATGAGCAATCGCGACATCGCGACCGACCTGGAGATCAGCGAGCACACGGTGAAGGTGCACCTGTGGCGCCTGTTCCGCCGTCTCGGTGTGAAGAGCCGCACGCAGGCCCTCCATTACGCCCGTACCAACGGTCTTCTGTCGGGCTGACCCCGGCGAGAAACTGCCTCTTTGAAACCGCGCCATGTGCGCGGTTTTCTTTGGGCAGTACTTTCTTCTTCAGCCGCCGGAGGCGCTCACGCGCGCCTGCGCCACCGCCTCGTCGGCGTCGTGCAGGGCCACGCGGAACACGCTGCCGCTTCCCAGCCGCGAGCGCACGCTGATCGGGTGCCCCAGCACGTGCGAGAGCCGTGCAACGATGGCCAGGCCGAGGCCGAAGCCGTCGGATGTGCCGGCATGGTCGGCCACCTTGTAGAACTCCAGGAACACATCGCGCAGGTGCTCGGGCGCGATGCCGATGCCGGTGTCCCACACCTCCACGCGCATGCCGTCGCGCGTCTGCCGCGCGGCCAGCAGCACGCCGCCTTCGGTCGTGTACTTGATGGCGTTGGCCAGCAGGTTGCCGATCATGCGGCGCACGCGAATCGGGTCGGTGAGGAAGGAGCCCTCGGTCACATGCACGCGGAAGTCGAGGCCGCGGCTCTCGGCCACCGGGCGGTACTGCAGCTCCAGGTCATGCAGCAGCTCGGGGACATCGACGCGCTCGATGTGCAGCCGCACCTGGCCCGAGTCGATGCGCGCGAGGTCGAACATCGAGTCGAAGAGCGCATTCACCGCATGCGTGGCGCGCACGATCTTCGGTGCGAGCTCGAGCACCAGCTCGGGCTCGTTACGCAGCCAGTCGGCGTACAGCGAAAGTGCCAGCACGGGCTGGCGCATGTCGTGCGCGGCGCTGGCTAGGAAGCGGTTCTTCATCGCCACCGCCGACACCGCCGCCTGCCGCTGCTGCGTGAGCGACTTGATCAGGATGTGGTTGTGGAACAAAAGCTCCAGGCTGTTGCGCGCCGTCTCATGGATATGGCGCCCCGCGCGCAGCAGCAGGAACCAGTGCAGCATCGGCAGGATCGGCATCAGGTAGCCGTAGTGGAACTGCGGCTCGTGCAGGTTGACGCTGACAAGCCGGATCACCACCGCCCCCAGCATCGTGATGAAGAGCGTGTTGACATAGCGCTTGAGCAGCGGCGGATGCAGCGCGAGCCCGTTGAGCGGAAAGGTGCCCACCCCGGCCACGATCAGCCAGCTCATGAACTGGTTGACTTGCGGTGTACGTTCGAAGAACAGCAGGATCGACGATCCCCACACCACCGCGGTGGTGCTCCAGATGAAGCCGTAGCGCTCGGTGAACTGCTGCTGCGCCGCGGAACTGCGGCCGGCGTAGCGCACCGTATAGACGTGCGAGCCCCAGGCCCGGCAGATCGTGGCGATGACGCCGGCCAGCAGCCACGTCAGCAGTTCCCAACGAGGCACCTCGACCCAGCTCAGCCCGACCATGGCCGGTATGAGCGCGACGGAAACGATGTACGAGCTGCGCGATGAGCGCATCAGGCTGCGGATCAGCTCGCCGCGCACCCACGATTCGGCTTCGTCGGCCGAAGCCGGTGCTGGTGTCAAGCTCGCGATCGACGGATTGGCCATATGGCACAGGCCCCTTGTTCTTATCCGGCAATTGAAGATGGGCCCCATGCAGAGGCTCCGAGAGACAGCGATATTAACGGGCTGCCAGTCATTGTTTCCCGAGGTAACCGCGGAAGGCCCGTAGCCATAATTCGCAGACATCCGCGGATCCACCGAACAAGAAGGAACCCACCCGCATGCTGTCCCATGTTTTCGTCGGTGTGACCGACTTCGAACGCGCCTTCGGCTTCTACACGGCGCTCATGGGCGAGCTGCGCCTGAAGCTGCGCTTTCGCGACGAGACCAAGCCGTGGGCCGGCTGGCAAAGCGCCGATGCACCGCGGCCCCTGTTCCTGGTCGGCGCCCCTTTCGACGGCCACCAGGCCACGAGCGGCAACGGCCAGATGGTGGCGCTGATGGCCGCCGACCGCGCCACCGTGGACCGCGCCCGCGCCGCCGCACTGGCCAACGGCGGCAGCTGCGAAGGCCCGCCAGGACTCAGGCCGCACTACCACCCGGACTACTATGGCGCGTACTTCCGCGATCCGGACGGAAACAAACTCTGCGTCTGCTGCCACACACCACCATCGACATGCTGAACAACATCACTCCCTTCCTCATCCACTGGGCCATCACCGCCGTCTCGCTCTGGGTCGCCAGCCACCTGTTTCGCGGGCTCAAGTTCGACGGCACTGGGGCACTGGTGGTGTCGGCCTTGCTGCTCGGGCTGGCCAACGCCGTCGTGAAGCCGCTGCTGATCGTGCTGACGCTGCCGTTGACGCTGGTGACCTTCGGCCTCTTTCTGCTGGTCATCAATGCGCTGATGATCCTGCTGGTGGCCGCGCTGGTGAAGGGCTTCAAGGTCTCGGGCTTCTGGACCGCGCTCTTTGCAAGCATCTTCATCTCGCTCTTGAGCATCGTCATCGGCTCGTTCGTCACCAGCGGCGACCCGGCCGAGAAGGTGCAGATGCCGCAGAGCGGCAACTGGCTCTGAGGGTCCCGCGGGGGCTCTCTTCTGGAGAGCCCAATGGAACTGCGTTCCATACAGTCGTCTAAATCGATCAAATCACGGCTGTAGAGCGCTATTTCCCTCTTTTACGCGCGCAGGCATTGCCGACGGACGTCGCTTCCTCCAAGATGAGGCACGCGCTTCGCAAGAAGCGAGTGAAGCAAAGGGACGGAATGCGCATAGCAATACTCGACAACGAGCGGGATCAGCTGCGACTGGTCACCCACACCGCAACTAGCCTCGGCCACGAATGCCAGGAATATACGGACGGGACCCTGCTGCTGCAGGCGGCGCAGGCGCAGCGTTTCGACCTGCTGATCTTTCAGTGGCGCCTGCCTGGCCTCGACAGTCCGGCACTGGTGAAGGCGCTGCGGCGAGCCGCCGGCAACCGCCTCCCGATCCTCTTCATGACGCACAGGGCCGACGCCGCGGACATGGCCATGAGCCTGCATGCCGGCGCCGACGATTTCCTGATCTCGCCCATCTCCGGCGCGGAACTCGAAGCGCGCATCGGCGGGCTGCTTCGCCGGTCGTATCCCGCACTGCACGAGCCCCAGCTTGTCTTCGGGCCCTACCAGTTCCTTCCGGCCTGGCGCACCGTCAAGCTCAAAGGTGCGCGGGTCGGCCTGAGAAGCCGCGAGTACGACCTTGCGCTGTTTCTCTTCCAGAACACCGGGCGCCTGCTGTCGCGCGAGCAGCTGTACCAAGCAATCTGGGGGGCCGACTTCGAGGTGCTCTCGCGCTCGCTGGACACACACCTGTCGCGCGTGAGGGCGAAGCTTGATCTTCGCCCGGCGAACGGCTTTTTGTTGGCAGCTCTGCGCGGGTTCGGCTACCGACTCGAGGCCATTGAAGCGGCTGCGGCGCAGGAGGAAATCCACGCGGGCGCGATGTCGTAGAAAAAAACCAACAAATAAGAAAGCAACAACCTGCAAAGACCGCACATTCGCACACGTATATGAGAGAGAAATGGGTTGCGACGCGCTTGTGAGGCGTGCTACCCTCGACTACAAAGATATTTGAGAGGACTACCATGAAGATGATCAAACTCGCAGCCGCCCTCGCCTCCTTGGCAATTTCGTCGGCATTTGCGCAAACGCCAGCTCCCGCCACCGCACCGGCACCCGCCGGCAACGCAGCCGACGCGACTGCCGCAACGACCGGCGGCCTTACCCCTGGCCAATGGGGTGCTGTTGCAGGTAGCAGCGCTCTGTTGGTGGCGGTTGCCAGCAGCAACGGCGGCAATGGCGGTGGTGGTTTCGTCATCATCCCCGGCACGGGTACGGGCACCACCGGCACGCGTTAAATGCTGCGTGCCCTCCCAATGGGAGGGCATTCGCTGAGAGCTCCGCGCGTTGGTTTCGCCACGCGACTTTTAAAACGTTGCCTTTGGGCAACGTTTTATTTGGGCGTTGGCGGTTGTTCCTCCGGGTCTTCAGCCATGCTGGATGCCGCTCGGCTTGTATACAAAGGCCAGCCCGCAGCAGCGCAGCCGAACTTCAATCCCGCCTATCGCTATTTGCGGACCCAGATTGGTGACCGCACTATTTTCATGGTGCTCGGCTATATCGATCAGCGTCCCGAGGGCCCTGTCGAAGTTTGGTACAGCGGTAGCGGCGAGGTCGTCAGGCTCCTGAACGGTCAGCTCGTGGGCACCACAGGGCTCAGTACCGACTGGCGAAACGTTCGATTCACAGGACTCCCCGCGTGGCCGGGCGCCGATGCACCGAGCGCCACGGGCAACTCGGGTCAAAGCTACGCGCGCCTGCGCGATCTCATGCCAGGCTATCGCTTCGGAATTCGCGACGAAATCGTTCGAACCTCCATCTCGCCGCCACGAAACACCGCCCTTGCAGGCGCCGACGCCGCCTCCTTGCGTTGGTATGAAGAGCGCAGTGTGTCGCGGCCCTCTACGGCGTCATTGCCCACGGCTCGCTTTGGCATATCTCGCTCCTCTGAAAAACCACAAGTCGTGTATTCAGAGCAATGCCTCTCCAGTGACTTCTGCATGAGTTTCGAACAATGGACGCCCCCCGCACCGGCCGTCGGTAGATCGGCAAGCTCCGGCACATGAATCCCTGGGTTCGCGGTATTGGCAAACGGCATTGGCCTCGTCGAGCGGCCATCGCGTGCGCGTTGGCGGCAAGTTTCGGCGTCTCGGCACAGCCGCTGAGCACCGCGGCAAAGAACGAGGCCACGAATGACGCCGACGTGCGCCCTGGTGAGCGCCTGAGCACTTGGCTGTTGCGCCAGCCTGCTGATACAGCCTCTGCCGGCCTCGCATGGCGCGTGCCGCAGGAACGGCTGGCGCAGCAGTTTCTCAAGAACACCCTGCTGGTTCGCATCGAGTCGATTCAACGGCGTGCTCCGCGCTCGGAACAAGCAGATCGCCTGAGCCTGATTTCCTGGCTCCAGGGCTTGCCCGTCACCGGTCGAGTGGCGCTGGCCATCGTGGACCCTCGCTGGCTGCAGGCGCATCCCGAAGAAGACCCGGTGTTGGCGACTGGCCAGCAGCTGGTTGCGGCGCAGCCCGACCTGAGGACCATTGCGGTGGTCCGCCCCAACGGGGAGCTTTGCCATGTGACGCATGAAGCCGGCCGAACCGCGTGGGACTACGTGGCCGCCTGCGAGCCTCGAGGCCCCTCCGACTGGGCCTGGGTTGCACAGCCGGATGGCCGAACCGCTCGCGTGGGCGTGGCCCCCTGGAACAGCGAGCCTTCGGACGAACCTGCGCCAGGCGCATGGATCTGGGCGCCCCCCCGAGAGATGACCGATCTGGTCGCCGCGTCCGAGGGGATCATCAAGTTTCTCGCCACGCAGGGGCCATCCCCTCAAAGCGACGTTGCAGTTGCTGCCCCTGCGCAATCGGAGGGGCAGCAACCTCCCGTTCCGGCGCCGGTTCCGGCGACCACGCCATCGACCGCAATTTCCGTGCGCCCCGAAGTGGCACCGCAGTACAACGCCATTCGCACCAGCGGCAACGATTGGGGCGAAACCGGCCTGCTGCAGACCCCCACCGCACGCATGGGGCAGGCCGGCGACTTTCGATCGTCGATGACCCATGTTTCGCCGTACACCCGGCTGAACGTGATGTTCCAGCCGCTGGATTGGATGGAAGGCGGCTTTCGGTACACATCGATCAGCAATGTGGCCTACGCCGCCAGCACGACCGGCCAGAGCACCAAGGACAAGAGCATCGACCTCAAGGTGAGGCTCATGCGCGAGTCCGCCTATGTGCCCGAGCTTGCGCTCGGTTTTCGAGATATTGGCGGTACCGGGCTGTTTTCCGCCGAGTACCTGGTTGCGAACAAGCGATACGGCAATTTCGACTTCAGTCTCGGCATTGGCTGGGGGTACCTCGGCAACAGCGGCAACATCCGCAATCCACTGACGCTCCTGAGCAGCCGCTTCGACAACCGCAGGGTGGGTTCGGCGCAAGGGGGCGAAACCAATTTCGGCGCCTTTTTCCGCGGCCCAGCGGCCCTGTTCGGTGGCGTGGAATGGCGCACCCCGTGGGAGCCGCTGACGGTCAAGCTCGAATACGAAGGCAACAACTACAAGAATGAACCGTTCGACAACGATCAGAAGCAGCGCACGCCCTTCAACATCGGCTTCGAATACCGCTTCTCGCCCGGCGTTGCTTTCTCCGCTGGCGTGGAGCGCGGCAACAAGCTGATGGTGGGCGTGACCCTGTCCACCAACGTCGCATCGCTTCGAGCATCCAAGCCCGCCGATCCACCCCAGCCCCGCTTTACGCCCCAGGCGCCGCAAAATCCGCCCGGCTGGGCATCGACAGCGGCCGAGATCGAAGCCCGCACCGAATGGACAGTCCAGCGCATCGCACCGCAAGGCAGCGGCGTGCATGTGTGGATCACTGAAAGCAACACCGTCTACCGCCAGGCGCGGGTAGAAAAGATCATCGCCGTGCTGCATCGTGATTCGCCAGCATCGATCAAGAGCTTCATCCTGCACTACAACGAGCGCGGCCTCGCGATGCACGCGCAGGTCGTCGACCGGGGCGAATGGGTCGCCGAGCACTACCAGGCGCAGTCGCCCGCTGAAGCGCGCGCAGCCAGCCAACGCGACTACGCACCGCACCAGGACGCAAGCGAAGACCGGCTGTTCCTGGCGCCGGAAAAGTCCGTCAGAGACAACGCGGCAACCGCTTCCGCGCAGCAATACTCGGGGGCAATGGCGCCATGGGAACGCCGCACCGAGAAGTTCACCTATGGCGTGACACCGTACTTCTCGCAGATCCTTGGCGGCCCCGATGCCTTCATGCTCTACCAGATCGGCGTTCAGGCAACGGCGGAATACCGCTTTACTCCGAGCACATGGGTGAACGCCGCGTTGAACTGGCGCTTGCTGGACAACTACGACAAGTTCACCTACACCGCGCCCAGCAATCTTCCACGCGTGCGCACCTTCCAGCGTGAATACGTCACGTCCACGCGGGTGACGATGCCGGTGTTCCAGCTGACCCATGTCGGCCGGCTGAGCGAGGACCAGTACTACAGCGTTTACGGCGGCGCCCTTGAATCCATGTTTGCCGGCGTGGGTGCCGAATGGCTGTATCGACCATGGCGCAGCAAGTTCGCCCTGGGCATCGACATCAACCATGTGCGCCAACGCGACTTCAAGCAAGACTTCGGTCTGCGCGATTACAAGGTCAACACCGGCCATGCCACGCTGTACTGGGACACGGGCTGGAACGGCGTGATGACCAGAATCAGCGTCGGCCAATACCTGGCCGGGGATCGCGGGGTCACGCTCGACATCAGCCGTCGTTTCGACAATGGCGTGATGGTTGGCGTCTATGCAACCAAGACCAACGTGTCGGCCGCGCAATTCGGCGAGGGCAGTTTCGACAAGGGCATCTACATCTCCGTGCCGTTTGATGCATTCCTGCCGAAGTCCAGCAAGTTCTCCGCGGGCTTTGCCTGGGCGCCAGTGTCACGCGACGGCGGTGCAAAGCTGGGGCGCATCAATCCGCTCTACGAAATGACATCTGCACGCGATCCGCGGGCCTTCAGTTTTGCAGCGCCAGAGAGCAAGCAACCGAAGGCTGGGGACAACATTCTCAATTTTGAGAACGCGCGATAGATAGCAGCAAGCATTGTTCACGTGCTGACGCGCACCTACTCGCCAGACCTCACCGTCAAGTGATGGCAGCTTGATTCACTACCTTTGATGTTCAGGCCTTCGTCTCGATGAGGACGTCACCCGCATCGGGCATGCGCAAGGCCTGACACGGATTGACCTTGAGCGAGCAACTCAAGGCGCAACGCGCGCCATTAGCAAAAACGATGTCTTAGCTGGAAGGGTTCGCGATGGGTCCCAGCCAGCGGGCACCACGCCATAGCAGCAGCATCGCAGCGCCAGTCAAACACCGAGAGCGTATTCAGGAAGTTATCGCCGTTGCGTCGCGCAAGCCCTGTTGATGCTTCAAAGCGCGACGGCTATCGGCAGATCGGAGTTGGCACTCTCGTCGGTGCGATCCACCACGGTCATCGCCAAACGATGCCGTTCCATGTGCACCCAGTCGACCACTTCCGCATGGGCACGATAGCCGGGCAGCATCTGCTGCAGCGTGCGCTTCAGTGCCGGGACATCGCTGTTGCGAAGCGCTGCGTCCAACACCTCGAACTGGCGCCACAACTCTTCCTGCGGCAGGCAGACCTCGTGCGCCTTCATCACGCGCGGATGCAGGGTCGGCAAGGCGTTGTCGCCGATCAGCAGCTCCTCGTAGAGCTTCTCGCCCGGCCGCAGCCCGGTGACATGGAGTTCGATATCGCCATCGGGAGAGGCTGCATCCCGCACCGTTCGCCCTGACAGTTCCACCAGCCGGCGCGCCAGATCGATGATGCGCACCGGTTCCCCCATGTCGAGCACGAACACATCCCCGCCTTCGGCCATCGCGCTCGCCTGGATCACCAGTTGTGCGGCCTCGGGGATAGTCATGAAGTAGCGGGTGATGTCCGTGTGCGTGAGCGTGATGGGGCCGCCCGCTTCGATCTGCCGGCGAAACAGCGGGACCACCGAGCCGCTGGAGCCCAGCACATTGCCGAAACGAACCATCGAGAAGCAAGTACTGGATTTTTGTTGCGCGAGTCCCTGCAACGTCATTTCGGCCAGGCGCTTGCTGGCTCCCATGATGTTGGTCGGCCGCACCGCCTTGTCGGTGCTGATCAGCACGAAACGGCGGACCTTGCACTCCATGGCTACCTGTGCTGCCGTGAGCGTGCCAATGGCGTTATTGCGCACACCCTCGATCGGGTTGTGTTCGACCAACGGCACATGCTTGTAGGCCGCTGCGTGATAGACCGTGTCCGGATGCCACGCGCGCATCACCTCGCGCAACCGCGCCGCATCGCACACCGAAGCCAGCAGGGGAACCACGTGAATGTGAGGCGCCAACGCTTCGAGCTCCTGGTGGATTCCATAAAGCGCGTACTCGTTCATCTCCACCAGCAGCAGCGTCTTCGGCGAAAGCTGCACGATCTGGCGACACAGCTCGCTGCCGATCGACCCGCCAGCCCCGGTCACCAGAACGACTTGATGGCGGATGTTCTTGTGCAGCAAATCGCCCATCGGCGCAACGGGATCACGGCCCAACAGATCCTCGATGTCGACCTCGATCAGATCGTGAACCTGCACCCTGCCGTTGGCCAGATCGGCCAGCGCCGGCAGCGTCCGCACATGCAGGTACAAAGGCAACAATTGGTTCAGGATCTCGGCTCGACGCGCACGACCGGCCGATGGCATTGCCAACAGGACATCAGTAATGCCCAGCCTTGCGGCATTGTTCTTGAGCCAATCTGGCGATTCGATGCGCAGGCCATGAAGCGTGTTGCCCTGGAGGCGCGTGTCGTCATCGACGAACGCGCGAACCATCATCTCGCGACTTTGGGTCATTGCGGCAGCCAACTGCAACCCGGCACCACCGGCACCATAGATCACCACTTGCGGCAGCGCTTTTCGATCGATCGCGCTCATGTACATGCCGCCCAGCCAATAACGCGCGAACATGCGTGAACTGGCAACCGTCAGAAAAAGCAGCAATGGCATCAGGAAGCCTACCGTGCGCGGCACACCACTCACACCGACTACGGAAAACAGGAGTCCGTAACCAACGCCGAACAAGGTGCATGCGCGCACGATGGCCATCAAGGCAGCGGGGCCTGCGTAGCGAAAGATGGCCCGGTACAACCCGAAGACGATGAAGAGCGGGAGAGCGCCCGTGATCGCCACTGCGACCGCTGACCAATGGACTCCACGCAAAGGTACCCACTGCTCGTAACGAAGACTGAACGCTATCCAAACGCAAAGGACGCAAAGCGTCGCATCGACAGCCAAAGCCAGCAGGCGTTTGGCAGGGCGAGACATCGCAAGCAAGGGTGCTGCAAGACGGTTGATCAGAACTCTCACCTGGAGTGAATAATTGTTTTTAGCGGATAACAATTTTCCACGAAGGCCGCCTGATTGCCTCCCTCATTCAGGGTATCAAGTTACCCTGAAATGTGTGTTTGTGTTTCGTCAGTCAGACTATTCCTACACTACTGTCCGTATCGGCTAGTACACCCCCGACGCCTCAACCGGCGTCCTTGTATTTGTATTCGGTGTAACGGTACCCACCATATTTGTAGCCATAGCTGCCGTAGTGCCGACGCGAGAGGTCCATGCCGTTAAAGACAACGCCGCTGACCCGCTGACCTGCGTGCGCCAGGCGCTTGACGCTTTCGTTGAGTTCACCAAGTTGCGTGAGACTGTCGCGAGCCACCAGCAGGATCGCACCGGCGTATGCCGCAACCGCCGCGGCATCGGCAGCCACAAGCACAGGCGGGCTGTCGATCACAACCAAGTCGTAGCGCGCCGACATGGCATCCAGGAACTCCTTCAGCGCCGACGACAACATCATGCTTGCCGGATTGAAAGGGTAGTTACCTGTGGTGAGTACGTCGAGATTAGGGGTTACCTGGCTGTGAATCGCCTGCTCGCCCGTCATATCGCCAGTCAGGACGTCGGCAAGCCCTCCCTTGCGCGGTAGGCCAAAGGCGGTGTGAAGATGGCCCTTGCGCAAGTCGGCATCGATCAGTAGCACGCGTCGACCGGCCTCGGCCATGATGGCCGCGAAGTTGCCTGAAACGAAGCTCTTGCCCACCCCGGGCGTGGCACCGGTGATGAGCACGCGGTTGTTGCCACTCTCCATCAAAGCCAATTGCAGAGAGATGCGCAGGTTGCGTAAGCTCTCTATAGCGAGGCTTTCAGGCTCGGTGATGGCCAAGACCTGAACCCCTCCGACACCACCCGCAATGCGCTGCAGGATTCGCTCCTGCTCGACAGCGAGGGGGACGACGGAATAAACATTCAGACCAAGGCGATCTTCGATCTCCTGCGGGTTGTTGATGCCGCTGGCCATCTTGCTGCGCACTATGGCGAAGGCAATACCCGCCAGCAACCCCAGCACCAGCGATAGCGCGACAACCAGAGGTTTTTGCGGTTTCACAGGCTTTTTTGGTTCTGTAGCCTTGTCAAGCAAGCGAACATTGCCGACTTTGCCTTCCTTGACGAGGCGCAACTGGAGGGAGCTGTTAAGCAGCGATTTATAAAGCTCACCGTTAACACGAACATCCCGCTCCAGTCGCAGCGCGTCGCGCTGAACAACTGGCATGGCGCTCACACGACCGTCGATTTCATCGAGTTCGCGGCGAAGGTCCGATATCTGACCGTCGATCACACCAACCTTCGGATTCGTTGCAGTGAAACGAGAGCGCAGTTCACGTCGCAGCTGTTCTGACTCGAGCAATCGCTTTTTCAGTTCCACTGCCTGACCCAAGATGGCCTTTGCTTCCTCGTCGAAGGCAATAGTTCCGTTCTTGTTGCGGAAGCCCGCATAAGCATCTTCCGAGACTTCGAGTTGCTTCTTGAATTCAGGCAATTGTTGGTCAAGGAATTCGAGAGTCTTCTCCGCTTCAGCCGCCTTACGCTCGATGTTCTGGTGCACATACTGAGCGCCGATTTCATTGAGGATTCGCCGCAAGCGATCGCGATCGCTGTCCTCGAGCGTCACGCTGATCACGTTCGATTGTTTGCCTTGCTCACCAAGCTGTACGCGTCTTTGCAAGTCCTCCGTAGTGGTGAGCAAAGACGCACGCGAGACGACGAACTCCGCACCAGGTTTTCCTTCGAGTTTCGACACCATGAGTGTGATGGTGCCTTCCGACATTTTCTGGCTCAGCAGCTTACCGACGGTGCCTGTCAGCGGACCTGGCAGATCGGGATGGGCGAGCGTGTACTGGCCACCCGCCTGCGCGGTGATCATGAATGGCTGCTGATCCTCAAGTGCCGCAGGAATATCGAATTTTGCGATGTCGATCGCCTCGGTGCCCGACACGTAGCCGCCCAAGCCCAGGAAGCCGGGCTCGGACAAATCCTTGGCACGCCGCGCGAGCCATTCGCCAATCAGCGGGATGCGTCGCGGTTGTGCGTCGATGTACAGGCGAGTTGCCTCGACCGCCCCACCCATGATCATGCGTGACCGAAGAATCTGAATTTCGCCGGTTGCGGGCGTCTTCACATCGAACAGGTTGGCGGTATCACCGAGGAAGTTCTTCGCGTCAGGCGCCGAGTCTTCGACCTGAATCAACAGGTTGGACTGATAGACAGGCGTAGACAGAAGCGCGTAAGCAACACCCAATGCAATGGCGACGGCAGTGATACCCGCCACCAGCCATTTGCGGTCGATCAGAATGTCCAAGTACTCGGACAGGTTGATTACGTCGTCGTCTTCGCGCGGAAGTACTGCATTGGAGACTGGAGATGCCGAAGGGGAAGCGAAGGAAGTCATGAGAGTTTCTTGATGCGCTCGACCCATGCACTGGCGCCGTCGTCGATGAGTTGCAGGGCTCGCTCGAAGGCCGGCCGGCCCAAGCGGTAGGGATCGGGAATGTCCACGCGCGCGACCTCACCGAGACGGAACAGCTTGCCGCGTGTAAGTGGGTACTTCTGATTGACGTGCAGCCGTTGCTCTTCGTCCATGACCAGGATCAGATCGGCTTCCTGGCACATCGGATTGGTCAGCTGCCGCGCACGATGAGACTCGATGTCGAGCCCGCGCTTGGCCATGAGTTCACGCGCCAATGCGTCCGCAGGGTTGCCCACAAGTGCACCCACGCCAGCCGATGTCACCTTTACGTTCGGCAAAGCGGCGGCAATCAAGGCTTCCCCCATCGGGCTGCGACAGATGTTCCCGATGCATACAACCAGTACGGATTTCATCGTGCGGGGCGCTCGTTCCAGAAAACGGCGCTTGTCAGCCGCAAAGGACAATTAATCACAGTTAGAACTCCCTTTTCTTAACGATATTTTAGTTGTTGGCTGTCACACGGTTGTTACTGACACTCGCGGCGATCACCCCTGAGACCGTCTGCCCAGCCATTGCCACATGCGCCGGGCCAGCATCTCGCCGAACAGAACTCCGGCGCCGTCAGCAAGCAGGTCTGCACACTCGGCGGACCGGTCAGGGGTGAACGCCTGCAGTACCTCGATGAGTCCGCCATACGCCAGGAGTCCCCAAAGAACGGCGGCGGTGCGTCCCGGATAAGCGCGATGTCCCAAAAAGGCAAGCGTTGCAAAAGCCAGCAGATGATTGGTCTTGTCCCAACCAGTGGAAGGAATCGGCGCAGTAGCCGGGGCAAGCGACAAAACGAGGACCGCCACGACGCATATCCCAAATGCAATGCGCGACACCCGGCCGATTTGCGGCCCCAGCATCTTTTTCCCGTGAGCGATGTTGTCAGGCACGCACCACCTCACCCGGTTGCAGTACACGGTCTTCAGCCACCTTGGCTCCAAGAGCGATTGCGGCACCCACCGGCATCCAGGCACGGCGCCCCAAAACGCTGCCACCGGCCATGCCTGCTTTCACCCCCAAATGACCGAACGGCTCCACGATGCAGTCATGATCGATCACCGCACCGCAATTCACGATCACGCCTTCGCCCAGTTGCGCTCCCGTGCCCACGACCGCGCCGGCCATGATCGCACTGCCCTGACCTACCGAAGCCCTGGTCGATACAACGGCGGCGGGGTGAATCACCGTTGCCAAAGGCAATCCCTGCGCCTGCACGCGCTGATGCAATGCTTCGCGCAACACGTTGTTGCCGATGGCCACGAACACCGCGTCGATTCGGTCCCTGCATGCACTCAACATGGCAGTCGCTCCCCACACCGGCCAGTCCCACAAGCGCTGCGCGGGTACGGCCGCATCGTCAAGGAAGCCCGCCAATACATAGTCCCCTCGGAGCAATACCGCTTCCGCAACGCTGCGGCCGTGGCCGCCCGTGCCAATGATCAGCAAGCGCTTTGTTGCCATCGTCATACCTGCATTCAATGCGTCACGCCATCGCGCCTGAGCACTTTGACGAAGGTGAGCCAGAGAATGCGAATGTCGAACCCCAAGGAACGGCGCTGAAGGTATTCCACATCGAACTGAACCTTGACCGGAATCGGCAGTTCGTCGCGCCCGTTGACCTGAGCCCAGCCGGTGAGCCCCGGCACCAATAGATGCACGCCGCGCCCTGTCCGCAACTCGATCAAATCTGTTTGATTGAAAAGTGCCGGACGCGGCCCCACAAAGCTCATATCCCCCATCAGGATGCTCCACAGCTGAGGCAATTCATCCAGGCTGCTCTTGCGCAGAAATGGACCGATGGGTGTCAGGTACGCCTTGGGGTCTGAAAGCAGATGCGTGGCCACTGCCGGCGTCCCGATCCTCATACTGCGGAACTTCGGCATCTTGAAGATCCGATTGTTGCGGCCCACCCGGTCGGACCAGTAGAGAGCCGGTCCAGGCGAAGTAAGGCGCACAGCCAGTGCAATGATTGCAACCGGCACCAACAACACTGCGGCTACGAACAGCGCCAGAACCAAGTCAAAAAGACGCTTCACGCAAATACCCTTCTGCGGCCTTCTTCAAGCCCTCGTCAACCGTGATCGGTGGCGTCCATCCCAACACCCGCTTGGTCTTGGAGATGTCCACCTGCAACGAGCCACAGAGTCGTTGTGCGACATTGGCTCGACCCAACATCGAAGCGCCTCGCTCCAGCCAGCTCGCCGGAACAGGGAGCAGCCGAGCGGGCTTCCCCATGGCTTGCCCCAGGCGTTTCAGCAGCTGTGCGGTGGAAAGATCTTCATCGTCCGAAACCAAAAAAGTCTGATTGCCCGCCGCGGGGTGGTGCGCGCAAGCAACCAACAGATCCACCAGGTTGTCCAGCGACACCATGCTTCTGCGATTGGCGGTGATGCCCCCGAGCGGCAACGGAATTCGGCGCGCGACGATGCTCATCATCGTACGGAAGTTCGCCTTGACGCCCGGTCCGTATACGAGAGGCGGGCGAACGATCACCACTTCCATTCCGGTTTGCGTTGCCAGTTCATGCAAGGCCTGCTCCGCCTCCAGTTTGGAAACGCCATACGGATCGACCGGAGCTGTCGGCCCATCCGCTGAAAAGGCGTTGCCAATCAGCGTTGCTTCTCCGTTGGCTTTGATGGAGCTTACGAAGACAAAGCGCCGCACCCCTGCCTCTGCGGCTTGCCGCGCCAGCCGCAACGTTCCGTGAAGATTCGTGCGCCGATATTCCATCAATGGATCGCTCGCACCATCCGACATCACATGGACGCGGGCAGCGGTATGGATCACCGCGTCAACATTGGCGACAGCTTCTTGCCAGTCAGTTTCCGCACTGAGGTCACCGACCATTGCGGTTTCAACCTTGAAATTCTCGAGCGCGGATTCACGACGAATCGCCGCGCGTACAGGCAGGCCATCAGCGAGCAGCCGCGCAATCAGCGCAGTGCCCACAAAGCCCGTCGCTCCTGTTACCAAGATCATCTTGCCTCGCTTTGTTTTTTTGTGACCGAGGCGGGAAAGGACAGCGATTGAAGCCATCCTTCCAGTCGATTGATCAGCGCGCCGCGCTCGAATTCGCTGGCACTCAACGTAAGGCCATTCGCGCCCATTGCCTTGCGTTCTTCAGCTGATTTTTTCGAGAGGTCCAGAACCGCATTGGCGAGCCCCTTGTGATCCCCCGCGTTGCAAGTCAAACCGGCCGCGGCATTTCTCACCACGTCGGCACCCTCGCCATTCAGCATGGCCACTACGGGAACGCCTGCGGCCAGATACGACTGGAGCTTGCCAGGAATGGTCATCGAGAAGATCGGCTCGTTCTTCAAGCTGACCAGCAATGCATCGGCATGTTTGAAGAAAGCGGGCATTCGCTCCACCGGGTGCCGTCCGAGCATATGGACGCACTCTTGCAATCCGCGACGTTGGATTTCATCGGCCACCCATTGCGCCATTCGGCCGTCACCGACGATCAACCAACGGATGTTCCTGTGTTCCTTGAGCATCTCTGCCGCCGCAAGGATCGCCGGGAAATCTTGAGCATCGCCGATGTTTCCAGCGAACATCACATTGAAGCTCTCCGGTTGGACCTGTACCTCAGGCGCAGCAACCGCCTGATCTACATCGAACAGCATCTCGGCCCAACTGGGGAAGTATTCGACTCGGGCGCTATTGCCCGCGTACTTCTTGATTTGGGGCACAAAGCTTTTCGACTGCGCCAGGATGAGGTCACAGCGCTTGTAGATGAACGACACAAGCCGCCCCACCGAACGCAGGATGAAAGGCGAGCGAACCACGCCGATGGCTTCCAGCGTCTCGGGCCAGAGGTCAAGAACCCAGAAAGCCAGCGGTGCCCGCTTTACCACACGCAATGCAACTGCGGGCACGCCGACCGTGATGGGCGATGGCTCATAGGCGAGAACCGCGTCAAAGTCGCGCCCTCGCAGCTTCCACGGCCCAAGCACGGAGGCACTGATCGCGAAGGTCGCAAAGTTCAGCATCAACCGGATGCCTCCCTTTCCACGTGCAGACATGGGCACGCGGACAATCTCTGCGCCTTCGTAGCGCGCAAACATCTCGGGGTCATCGCGGTACGCGGGGAACACTTTGCCGTCGGGGTAGTTGGGCACGCCAGTCAGCACCGTGACCTGGTGGCCACGCCGCACGAATTCGGCGACAAGATCATTGATCCTGAAGTTTTCCGGCCAGAAGTACTGAGAGACGACGAGCAATCGCATAGTGACGTCAGTACTTCTTCCAGACCACGCGGTTCACGTAGTCGGTGTAGCTGTGAACGATCCGCAGCACCTTGTCCGACACATTGGGCATGCTGTAGTCGGCCACCTGGCGCAGGCCGCGCGCATCGCCTCGCGGCTGACTCTCCAGAATGGCCAGCCCCTGGCGCACACGCTCCACCTCGAGCCCCACCATCATCACGGCCGCCTCTTCCATCCCCTCAGGCCGCTCATGCGCCTCGCGCAGATTGAGCGCCGGAAAATTCAGGATCGACGACTCCTCGTTGATCGTGCCGCTGTCGGACAACGTGGCGCGCGCCGAGAGCTGCAGCTTCACGTAGTCGTGAAAGCCCAGCGGCTTCAGCAAGCGCACCTGCGGATGAAAGCGAGCGCCCGTCGCGTCGATGCGTTTTTGCGTGCGCGGGTGCGTCGAGACGATGACCGGCATGTCGTGGTCTTCGGCGACGGCATTGAGCACCGCCACCAGCTTGCCAAAAGACTGCGGCGACTCGATGTTCTCTTCGCGATGCGCACTGACCACGAAGTACTGCTCGGCCTCCAAGCCCAGGCGCTGCAGCACGTCAGACGCCTCGATGCGCGGGCGGTAGTGCGTCAACACCTCGAACATCGGGCTGCCCGTCTTGATGACCAGGTCGGGCGGCAGCCCTTCGCGCAAGAGGTAGTCGCGCGCAATGGTGCTGTAGGTCAGGTTGACATCCGCCGTGTGGTCCACGATGCGTCGGTTGGTCTCCTCGGGCACGCGTTGGTCGAAGCAACGGTTGCCCGCCTCCATGTGAAAGATCGGAATCTTGCGGCGCTTGGCCGGAATCACCGAGAGGCAGCTGTTGGTATCGCCCAGCACCAGCATGGCCTCGGGCTGCACTTCGCCCAGCACCTGGTCCACCGCGATGATGAGGTTGCCGATGGTGTGCGCCGCGCCCGTGGCGTTGGCTGCACTGTTCAGAAAGTGATCGGGCTTGCGCACGCCCAGGTCGTCGAAGAAGACCTGGTTGAGTTCGTAGTCGTAGTTCTGGCCGGTATGCACCAGCACGTGGTCGCAATGCTCGTCGAGCCGGGCCAGCACGCGCGACAGACGAATGATTTCGGGTCGGGTGCCGACCACGGTCATGACTTTGAGTTTTTTCATTGAATATCCAAAGTCCTGGGGCTACAGCGGACACGCAAAGGTGTCTGGCCGCGCGCGATCGAACACCTCGTTGGCCCAGAGCATCACGACCATTTCCTCGGTGCCGATATTGGTGATGTCGTGCGTCCAGCCGGGTACGGTCTCGACGATTTCAGACTTGTCGCCCGCGGTCACCAACTCGTGGGTTTCGCCGGTGTGCATGTGCCGGAACTTGAAGCGCGCCTGCCCCTTGATGACCAGGAACTTCTCGGTCTTGCTGTGGTGGTAGTGGCCGCCCCGCGTGATGCCCGCGTGCGCGGTGAAAAACGAAAACTGGCCGGCGTCCGGCGTCTTGAGCATTTCGACGAACACACCGCGCGCGTCGCCGTGCTGCGGCACGGTGTAGGCAAACGACTCGGGCGGCAGGTAGCTCACGTAAGTCGAATAGAGCGCGCGCACCAGGCCCGTTCCCACGCAGTCGGTCATGAGGGTGTTGCGGCTGTCCTTGAACGACTGGATCCGACGGGCCAGTTCGCCCACCGTGGTGGTGTATTGCGGCGTGACCGTCGCAAAACCGTCGGCGTCCACGGTGGCGTCGGCGCCATCCATGAGCTGGACGAAACGCTCGATGACATCGTCGACATACACCAGCGTGACCGGCGCGGCCGGGTCGTTGACCTGGATCGGCAAGTCTCGCGCGATGTTGTGGCAGAAGGTGGCTACGGCCGAGTTGTAGTTGGGCCGGCACCACTTGCCGAACACGTTGGGCAAACGGAAGACGTGCACCGGAATGCCGAGGCTGGCGGCTGCGGCTTGCAGTGCTTCTTCCGCGCCGCGCTTGCTATTGCCATACGGGTTGTCGCGGCCCGCCTGCGTGGACGACGTGTAGACGATCGGCACCTTCTTGCCAGTTGCTTTCGCGATGTCGCCGACGGCGCAGCAGAGGCTCTGCGTGAGCTCCGCGTTGCCGGTGGCGAATTCCTGCGGGTCTTGCGGGCGATTGACGCCTGCGAGGTGGAAGACGAAGTCCACGCCCTCCAGCAGCGCCGGCAGTTGCTCCACGCTGTGGTCGCGGGTGAAGCAGACCACCTGCACGTCCTTGCGTTCGGCCAGGTGCAGCTGCAGGTTCTTGCCCACGAAACCGCCAGCGCCGGTAATCAACACCTTCATCGTCTTATCCCTCTGCCACGGCGGATTCACCCCGTGCGATGCGCTGCATGAAGTCGAGCTTGAGCAGCAGCTTCTTCATGCCTTCCACATCGAGGCGGGTGGTGTTGTGCGAGTTGTAGTCTTCGCCGTGCGAGCTTTGAGTGATGCGCTTCTCGCCCTGCTCCACGTACTTGGCGTAGTTCAGGTCGCGGCCGTCGGGCGGCACGCGGTAGTAATCGCCCTGGTCTTCGGCACAGGCCATTTCCTCCCGGCTCAGCAGCGCTTCATAGAGCTTCTCGCCATGGCGCGTGCCGATTTCGCGCACTTCGTGATCGGGCTTCTGCATCAATTCCAGGATCGCCTGCGTCAGCACCTGCACCGTGGCCGCTGGGGCCTTTTGCACAAAGATGTCGCCGTTGTTGCCGTGCTCGAAGGCATGGAGCACCAACTCGACAGCATCTTCCAGCGTCATCATGAAACGGGTCATGGAGGGGTCGGTCACGGTGATGGGCTTGCCCGCCAGCACCTGCTCGACGAAGAGCGGGATGACCGAGCCGCGGGATGCCATGACGTTGCCGTAGCGGGTGCCGCAGATGACGGTGTTCGTAGTTTCCAGGTTCCGGCTAGCGGCAACCATCACCTTTTCCATCATTGCCTTGCTGATGCCCATGGCGTTGATGGGATAGACGGCCTTGTCAGTGCTGAGGCACACGACGCGTTTCACGCCTGCAGCAATTGCGGCTTCCAGGACGTTTTCGGTGCCGAGGACGTTGGTGCGGACTGCCTGCATTGGGTGGAATTCGCAGGACGGTACTTGCTTGAGTGCCGCCGCATGGAAGACGTAGTCCACACCGCGCATGGCTGCACTCACACTGCGCGAGTCCCGTACATCGCCGATATAGAACTTGAGCTTGGGATGGTTGTAGCGCTTGCGCATGTCATCCTGCTTTTTCTCGTCGCGGCTGAAGATGCGAATTTCAGCGATCTCGGTATGGAGAAAACCTTTGAGGACGGCATTGCCAAAAGATCCAGTCCCTCCCGTTATAAGCAAAACGCCTGATATGTTTCTCTTAGTCATAGCATGCTCCTGTAATCGGGATACCCTGCTTTCGCATATTCATATATTTGCCTTCTCGGAATTTTTGCTGTCGAAACACTCTCTGCATGGACAACTCGAAGCTTGGGCTCGTACCAGAGCACGCCTCCCGCATCATGTATTTGCTTCGAGAAGTAAGCTTCTTCGCCATATAAAAATTGCGGGTAGTCTAAATTACTGAATTTTTTCAGGAATGCAGGAAGAAGAATGTAACAGGCGCCAATTCCCATATGAATCTCGCACCCCTCTTCCAAAATCGGCAAAACTCTCCTTGTGGGTCGGAATACGGCCAATATGCGAACCATTAGCTTGGCAACAAAGTAATTTGTGTAGTACAGGTCAAATTGAAACCGCCTCAGCCAACCAATTGGAGATAGAACGTGCGGATTTTGATGATAACCATCAATAGTTATTACATCGGGAGCAATTGCCAAAATAGGCTCTTCATATTTTGAAGATAGCAAGCCAATGCAAAAGTCCCTTTGAAATTTCAAATCATTATTGCAGATAACAACAAAATCTGAGCTTGCCTCGCTCAAACCCAAATTTAACCCCCCGAAATATCCTAAATTCCCATCGGCTCCGATAATTTTTATCTCAATGGTCGGAAAGTTAAAATCATTCAGCGCCTCAAGCTGCTCCGCAGACTCCGAGTTATCAACCAAAATGCATTCCAACTCAAAATGCTCGCCCACCCCGTCCTGCGATTCCAAAGAGCGGCAAAAGTCCAACGTGACAAGATGGTTTTTATAATTAACGGAGACAAAGGATATCTTTTTCATTTCAGACCAACAATTTGAGTCATGCGTTCAAAATATCAGGAAGGCAAAAACCACTTGACTTTGGTTTTAAGGTCCATGTGTTCAAACGCAAAATTGCGTATCCCTTCTTTGTTGACATTTTGTGCGCCAAGCTTCTCGTACCAGCGAATGAGTTCATGAATATCGACAGGCCTATCGTCATTGCTGACGTGAAAAGCAAAATTTGGAATCGGCTCCAAGTCGATATCATCGCCCGAAACCACTAACGGCATTCCCCGGGCGACATACTCTCGAGTCTTCAGGCTGGAAGCAGATTGCATTCCCTTTCGGTACAACCCGAGAGTGGAGATCCCTATGTCTGCAATATCAAAGAAGGAATCCAAATCATCATGCGATTTGAATCCCAGAAAAAAAACCTTCTCCGCTATTCCCAGGCGCTCCGATGCACTCTTCAATTCTTTAATAGCATCACCGTCACCGGCAATATAAAATTTCACTGCGACGTCGCGTGAATTTTCCACAACATAATTTGAGATGCCAACCAATACGCGATCTAGGCCATGCCAAGAGGAGACTTTTGCAACCGCCAAAAGAGTCAAGCATTTGCTTTCAAGGAGAATATCCTTGCGCTTTATCTTGTATCTCGCAACCTCTATTCCGTTTGATAGCAATTTTATTTTGTTTTTCACGCCAAACGAAAAATAACCAGATTCGCCCGCGTATTGAATAATTCTATTAAATGGCAACAACGAGAGGGGGTAAAAAATGGAGACAATAATTTTTCTTGCGCTTATAGCCATCCACGACATGTTTTCGCGGAGTTCAAACTCTCGAAGAACCACGGTAAGTGGCGTGGGTATATCTATTACGAGATATTTACCCATCAGCCGAAGATACAGAAAAACAAATAACAGAAGAGGCAATTGAAAGAAATTTCGAATCACTATCACATCAGCTTTTGATTTCAGCAACTCGCGCGCTAGCTCACGAAAACCACGAGAGGTCGCTGGGAAATTTCTATTTTTCGCCTCACAGCCGGAATTATTTAATGTTCGGACAGTGTCATCTATCTTTCTGAAAATTCCAGGATACTTCCCTGCTTCAAAAAGCGAAAAATACTCAACGCTTCGGATTTTCGACATGATCAACAAAACCTTTATTGAATTCCCGAAAATTGAGCCCGTCCAACCTGAAAAACCAAAACCCAAGCGACATCCAAAATGGAAAAAAATTAATAGATTTAACAAATACCATGGATATCAAACAAAACACAAATAAAAGAATTCCAAACTCATCGAGAGACGTCCGCAACTGAAATCTGTAGGCGAATATTTTTTTGGAAATAAAAAACATCGACGCGGCAAATAAAATAAATGGGACTACACCAAAAAACTGCCATGCACTCAGCAAGTTGTGCGAGTAAGCACCTAGCGAATAAAATTTCTCAATCAAATAGCCCGGGTCACCGTAAAGCGCCTGCCGCGGCAAACCATCTAACGCTCCCCAAAAAAATAGATCGCGCGCAGCCTCCGATTGGTCTTCAGAAAACCCATCGTAAAAAATCATCTTTTGAACCTGAGCATCATTCAGATCGATTTTCAAAAGAAATAACGCCAGAATCAGTACGGCAAAAGACCCGCCCAAAAGCACTGTAGATTTAATCAATCCCAGCCTGGACGCATAAAAAACGCAGCAGGTCAAAATGAATACGAATAGATTAGCTCGTCCGCCCAAACAAAAAAATAATAATGCGCCACCTGCAAATGCCAGGAATTTGTATGGTCGAGTCGAAAGCGCGACGGGCAGCAAGAGTGCTACCACGGCATACGAGCCAATTGTCAAATGCGATATTTCCAAATCGCTTGGTTTTTCGTCGGAAATCGATTTGTAATTTAAAATCAGCCCGTCATTTAAATTTGAAGCGACGCACACGAAAAAAACAAGTGCGGGGATAAGAAAAAATTTTTTTCCGAAATCCTGGTCGCCCAAACCCTGCATTGCGGCACCCAAGCAAAACCATGTGAGGCCTACCAGCAAATAATTCAGCGACACTGATGCAGGGGTTAAGCCATCGATCATCAATGAATCGGTAGCCAATAGTTGTTGAAGCACCACCGAAATGGAGATTGAGCCCAACAGAATCAATGCGAGAAACAAACCAGAACTTAATTCCCAGGAAGATTTTCTCTTTGAAAATCTAAAAACCACATATGCAAAACCTGCCAATGCCAATGGATAGCTAAGATAGTTCGAAATTGAAATACTGGGCCAATTATAAAAGAACCAGGCCACAAAAGTAATTATTTTCAATCCAAACAAGGCAACCGACAATTTTGCCAACGAACGAGAATGAATCGAAATGGTCATCTCAACCCCTTCATTCGGTGATATTTTTCAACTGGAACGACATGGGCTTTATTTATCGCGCGTTAATGCATTAATCACTTGCATGTTCTCAATTAATCTTTGCGCATCACTTCCAAATATCAAATGAGAAAGATTGCTTTTTTAAAAAAATATTTGCAATTTTGCCTTGACTTATCGACTCACAAATACATGCGCAATACCTGCGAAACAAGACCTGCGCCGCACCATAGCAAGATAATCAAGCCATTTGACCGAAATATTTCTATTAGTCCTCGAGTGGGCATTTTCAATATCCACGTCATTGCCCCAAAATACAACAAATAAAAAACGGCCCCTGATAGCGCGAAAGATTCAACAATGTACGACGGCGCAATCCAAGCCGACAGGCAAACAACTCCGACGCGCAACACTAGCCCCACTAGCTGAATCAGTAACGCCAACCGTTGATTTCCAGTAACGTGAAACGCCATCGAGACAGGCGACGTCAAAAATTGCATTAGAAACCACGGCGTCATCCATGCGACGAGTTCACCCGCGCGCCGCCATTTTTCTCCGAATATGAGCGGAAAAATCATAGGCGAAACGGCACCAATGAATAACAATGGACCAAAGCCGCTTTTGAATAATCCATTTATTATTTTTACTGTGAATTGCGTCAATCGCCCTTCTCGAAATTCATCAGGCGCACGCGAAAGATAGACTTGAGAAACGGCACCACCAATTAGACCAAGGGGAACGGCCATGGCTCGCATTGCCAATATTAGATAACCTGCTTCCGGTCCTACAGATAGTGCTGCGATTAATATTACTGGGAGCTGGCTACTGGCGGTGTTCGCAAACGATTCAAAAGTCGAAAATTTTGGGAAGCGATCGTATAGCCGAAACATTTGACGCATGCCCCGCAAATTTATGCTTTTTAGCGCAGCACCGTCCTCACGAATTGCGTTCCGTCCGAGTCCAAATAGGCCAGCGCCACTGTTTATGACTTGCCCCAAGAGCAATCCCATAGGAGTAAAGCCGGCGAATCCAAGTCCGATCTGTGTACCTGTCGCTCCAATAGCCTGACTCATCCGGGTTTTTGCGATGAGTCCAAACCGTTTTTTTCGCGTAGTCCAAAATTGCGTCGCAGAGTACGAACTTGTCAACCAGATACCAAAAGGCAGCAGCCAAAGGTAGGGAAGCAGGTCCGGCTGTCCGACTAAATTGATAATTTGGGTGGGCCACAGGTAGACGACAAATCCCGATAGCAACGCTACTACGGCGCTTGCGCACAGCGCCACGGCGAATAAGTTTGCGGCGTCATCGTCATACTCAGGCATTGGAATTGCGAGCTCCAACCTCAGACATGCGGCAACGGAAATTAGTGAAAGAATTGAAGCAAAAACGGCAAGTACACTGAAGTCAGAGGGTGTATAGAGTCGGGTTACGAATGGCAATGCCAAAACGGTAAGAGCCTGAGCAAAAGCGGTACCTCCGACGAGCAGGCCAATCGAGCGGGCGAAGCCCTCTCGATTTAAAGACTCCCATTTCGAGCGCAGAGTTTTCGCAGCGCGTCGGAAAAGCATTTCAGTTAGAGGCCGTTAGCGCCGCAGCGACAGCGACTTGATCAGCCAAAGTCAGATACGCGTGCATCGGCAGGCTAAGAACTTCCCGTGCTACTGTGTCCCCAACAGATAAATCTGCCGTAGCGTCCGCCACCGCTGGCTGCAGATTTAGCGGAAGAGGATAGTGCACTGCGGTCGGCACACCAGCCGAATTCAAGCGCGCCTGCAGCGTTTCGCGATCCTGCACTCGCACGGTGTACTGTGCCCAAGCGCTTCGGTTTTGCGTCTCGATGTACGGTAGCGCAACAACATCGGCCTTGCGGAGTACAAGTCCATACTCCGCAGCCACACGCTGACGATTAGCGATTTCGTCATCGAATATCGCCAGCTTTGCCAGCAGCACTGCAGCCTGCAACGTATCCAGCCGGCTATTCACCCCCACACGAATATGGTGATACCGCCGATCCTGCCCATGGCGGGCAATCTGCCGCATCACCTTCGCCAATTCGTCATCGTTGGTGAATATCGCCCCACCGTCGCCATAGCAGCCCAGCGGCTTGCTCGGGAAGAAACTCGCGCACGCGATGGTGCTGAGGTTGCAGCTTTTACGCCCCTTGTAAGTAGCACCAAAACTCTGCGCTGCATCCTCAATCACCGGAATTCCGTGTTTCGCGGCAATGGCATTGATCGCGTCGAAGTCCGCACACTGTCCATACAGGCTCACCGGAACAATGGCCTTGGTCCGCGGCGTGATCGCAGCCTCCAGCAGCGCCGGGTCCAGGTTGTAGGTGCGCGCATCGATGTCGACGTACACCGGTTTGGCGCCCAGAAGCGCCACGGTTTCGGCGGTGGCGATGTAGGTAAAGCCCGGGGTGATGACCTCATCGCCCGGCCCGATGCCAAGCGCCATCTGGGCGATCTGCAAAGCATCGGTACCGTTCGCCACGGTGATGCAATGCTTGGCACCCGTATAGGCAGCAAGCTTCTCTTCCAACTCGGCCACTTCAGGCCCGAGGATGTATTGACCATGTGCCAGCACGCGCTGAATCGCCGCGTCGATCTGGTCCTTGATACGGGCTTGCTGAGTCTTGAGGTCGATGAATTCGATCATGGCTTCTTGGCATCCAACTTGGTCACGGCATTGCCGTCGAGTACATAGCGCGCACCGGTGTGCGCGCAAATGGCTTCTGCTGCGCCTTGCAGCGGCAACGCGAGTTGCTCGCCGAATTCGCTCATCCAGCCGATCTGCCTGGCGGGCACACCGACCATGAGCGCATAGGCCGGCACGTTCTTGTTGATCACGGCGCCGGCGCCGACGAAGGCATATTCGCCCACGGTGTTGCCGCAGACGATCGTGCAATTGGCGCCCAACGTCGCACCCCGCTTCACCAGGGTGCGGCGATATTCGTCCTTGCGTGTGACAGCCGAACGTGGGTTGTAGACGTTGGTGAAGACCATGCTCGGCCCGCAAAACACGTCGTCTTCCAAAGTGACCGCGTCGTAGACGCTGACGTTGTTCTGGATCTTGACGTTGTGCCCGATGGTCACGTCATTGCCGACGTAGACGTTCTGGCCAAGCGAGCAGCCCTCGCCAATGGATGCCTGCGCGCTGACGTGCACCCAATGCCAGATGCGGGTGCCATCGCCGATGCGGGCGCCCTCGTCGACGATCGCGGTGGGGTGGGCCTTGTATGCCATGCCGAACTCGCGGGGCGTCAGGCGAGATGCCGGACGAACGGATGCACTTCGCCCTGTTCGCCCTGGACGGGCGTAGCGCTGCGAATCACATTCACGGTCTCGATGCAATGACGCGCATCCTCGAGGCCATAGCCGCGGCCGGCCAGGATTTCCTTGTAGCTGACCGTGTGCAGGTCGGTGAAGCCTTCGGAGAACTCGAGTTTCTCGCCGCTGATGTCGATGTTGCGGAAGGTGGTCTTCTTTCCCTTCACCTCGGCCGGCAGATCGTTGGCGTCGATGGACAGGAACCAGCGCACGCGTGCGCGTTCGTATTCGAGATAGCCCGCCGCCTTGGCCGTGCCGCTGTAGTGCACCACGTTGCGCTGCAGCTTGCCGAAGATGAAGTGCAGCATGTCGTAGAAGTGCACACCGATGTTGGTCGCCACGCCGAACGACTTGCGGTTGTCGCCCTTCCAGCTTTCCATGTACCACTTGCCGCGCGAAGTGATGTAGGTCAACTCCACGTCGAACTTGGTGTCTACGGGCGCGGCGGCAACCTTGTCGCGCAGCTTCAGGATGGCGTCGTGATGGCGCAGTTGCAGGATGTTGAAGACGCGCTTGCCGGTTTCCTTTTCAACGCGCTCCAGTTCGTCGACGAGGTCCGGCGTTGGCACCAGGGGCTTCTCGCAGATCACGTCGCAACCCAGGCGCAGGCCTGCAGCGATGTGCGGGTGATGCAGGTAGTTGGGACTGCAGATCGCTACATAGTCGAGCGCCGTCGCAGGGTTGCGCTTGAGCTGCTGCGCGTGCTCGTAGAAGCGTTCGAACTCGGTGAAGAACTCGCTCTGCGGCGAGATGCTGTCGATGATGCCGACCGAATCGTTGATGTCGTAGGCCACCGAAAGGTGGTTGTCCGTGTCCTTGATGGCACGCATGTGGCGCGGAGCGATGTAGCCGGCAGCGCCGATGAGAGCAAAGTTTTTCATGTCGAGAAAGAAACGGGGAATGGCTTACAGGCGGAACACGGAGAAGCCGCTATCGCGGGCTTCCTGTGCGTTGAAGAGGCTCTTGACGTCGACCAGCACGGGCTGCTCGCCTCGGCACAAACTGCGCAGCTCAGCTACGGTCGCGCGGCGGTATTCGTTGTGGCCCACGGCAACGACAAGCGCATCGACCGGGTGGTCTGCATCGACCTTGCCGAGTTGAAGGCCGTACTCGCGCCCCACTTCTTCGGCTTCCGCCCACGGGTCCACAACCTCCACGGAAGCACCCCACGCCTCGAACTCGCGCACCATGTCCACGATCTTGCTGTTGCGGATGTCCGGGCAGTTCTCCTTGAAGGTGATGCCCAGCACGCCGATGCGGCAGCGCGGCACGTCCATGCCGTTCTTCAACATCAACTTGATGGTGTTGCGGGCCACGTAGCGCGCCATGTTGTCGTTGATGCGGCGCCCGGCCAATATCACCTGCGGGTGGTAGCCGACCTGTTCGGCCTTGTGCGTCAGGTAGTACGGGTCAACGCCGATGCAGTGCCCGCCCACGAGACCCGGACGGAAGGGCAGGAAATTCCACTTGCTGCCCGCGGCCTCGAGCACGTCGAGGGTGTCGATGCCAAGGCGCTCGAAGATCACCGAGAGCTCATTGACCAGTGCGATGTTCAGGTCGCGCTGCGTGTTCTCGATCACCTTGGCGGCTTCGGCCACCTTGAGGCTGGTGGCCTTGTGCGTGCCGGCGGTGATGATCTCGTTGTAGAGCGCATCCACCAGGTCGGCCACCTCGGGGGTACTGCCGCTGGTGATCTTCTTGATCTTGGTGAGCGTGTTGACCTTGTCCCCCGGATTGATCCGCTCCGGGCTGTACCCGCAGAAGAAGTCGACGTTGAATTTTTTGCCACTGAACTTTTCCAGCACGGGCACGCAGACCTCTTCCGTCGCGCCCGGGTACACCGTCGACTCGAAGATCACGATCGCGCCGGCTTTCATCACCTTGCCGACGGTTTCGCTGGCCTTGATCAGCGGCGTCAGGTCGGGCCGGTTGGCGTTGTCGATGGGCGTGGGCACGGTCACGATGAAGACGGCGCACTCGCGCAGGTCGTCGAGGTGCGATGTAAAGGCCAGTTGCATGGCGGCCTTCAGTTCTTCGGGCGTGGTCTCGAGCGTGTGGTCCTGCCCGTTTTGCAGCTCGGCAATGCGCTTGGCATTGATGTCGAAGCCGACCACCTGGCGCTTCTTGCCGAACTCCACGGCCAGAGGGAGGCCCACGTAGCCGAGGCCAATGATCGCGATCGGTTGATTTGAATGAATGGCTGCTTGCATGATGGATGGCTGGAACAAAAAAATTGACGGCTAGGTTCCTGGAGAAGCCCTGCCGTCATACCGCGCTCGCGGTTGCTGTCTTTCGATTCAAGTGAGTCCATGCCCCGCCGTCGAGGCGGTGGTGGACTTCTCCCCCTGGCTGACTAACGATGCCTGACGTACACCTCGCTGGCGTTGTTGACCACCGTGGCCGACGGCAGGATCAGGCTGACGACGCGGTTCCACTTGACCAGCGGCACGGGGTCGATATAGACCACATCCTGCGGCTGCAGCCGGAACTGGCTCGCGATCGCCATGGCAGCCGGATTCTTGGCATCGAGATTGAAAACGGCGGGCGCCCCCGTGGCCCCCTGGCGGATGACGTAGATCTGTCCCGCGTTGGCGGTTGCATTCTGCGGACCGCCGGCCTCGCCCAGCGCCTCGCTCAGGCTCAGGCGGCCGTTGCTGCGCATGTTCAGGGCCAGCGGCGCCACGACCTCGCCCATGAGGAAGATCTTGGAGTCTTCGCGGTGCGCCACGCGAACGGTGTCGCCGCTCTTCAATGGAATGCTGTTGCCGTCGTAGCCGGCCTCGCGCAAACGGGTCATGTCGATCGGGATCGACTTTCCATCGCGGATGAGTGTCAGGGCAGACAGGTTGCCGTTGGCCGTGATGCCGCCGGCCCGGTTGATGGCCTCGTTCAGCGTCATCGGCACGTCGGTGATGATCTGAGACCCGGGGGTGCGCACTTCACCCTCGACATAGGCGCGGCGGCTTCTGAAGGACTGGATGCGCACCGTCACCTGCGGGCTCTCGACATGCGGCTTCAACAGCTCGCGAATCAGGTCGGAGGCACCGCCTTCGCTCAAGCCGGCGACACGCACACGGCTGATGTACGGGAAAGCGATCTCACCTTCGGAATCGACGATGAAACCAGGGGCCACCTGTACGCCGGTAGGGTCCGCGGACTGCGAGATGACCGCGCCCGCGTTGGGCAGCAGCTCAGGATGGTCGTAAACGATCACACCCACCACGTCGCCCGGCCCGATGGTGTAGCGCTCGCTCTTGCCGAACAACGCCTGCACTTCCGGCGGCACGCCCTTGGGCGAGGTCTGGGCCAGCGTGCGCACGAGCGCGAGAGAAATGGGGGTGATCGCGCCTTCAGGTGCCGCGTCGGGCAGGTAGCGGAACTCGGATGGCAACTCCTCGCGTCCGTCGTAAGCGTCCACGGAACCCATGCCCGGCACGATCGCGCAACCTTGAAGCACCAGCGCACCCGCCAGTGCCGACGCCCATGCCAAGACGTTCGAATTTCTTCTCAATCTGTTCCCCCAGAAGTCATATTTACCAGCAGCGCACGCAAGAGGCCGTGCGCAGTTTCTCCACACAATTTTTCAGGCGCAGTGGGTATCGACGAATTTTTTGTAAAAAATCGTTTACTCTTCACACTGGAACTCACAATTGAGTGAGCTGGTGAAAAGGCAGTGACGGCGCCAAAGTCGCCATCAGAGTCCCTTGGCCGTCTCCGAAGAGATTGGGTCACCCAAGTTCATCGTTGCAAACTTTCTCCCTTATCGTACCAGCGCAACCTGTCACTGATCGTTTTCGAGACGATCGGTGTGAGTAAAGGTGCGTCCGAATTCGCCCTCGATCCATGAGTCCGCAGCGATTATTGGAGCCGCTTGGCGCTGGAGACATCAAGCCGCTTCCACGCTAGAACACCTCGAAAAACCGGCCAATCCCAGCGAAGTGGGCGCAGTTCGGCGCGTCGTGCCGCAGGTGAAGCGGCGCCCTTGACGGGTATTCCGACAACTTCGGGCTCGGTGCGGCAGCACGCCGACCACACCGACGCAAGCAATGATTTTGAACAGTTGACTTTGCTCCAAGGCGCTCATCCAGCGTGCGGAGCGCTCTGGAAATCAGAGCGCATCTCGTGATCTCGACGGCTCAGCAAGAGTCTATTTGTAGCAACAAAGTTTACAAATACCGCGAACATGGTAGTGCTGCAGTCATGCATCACTGGAAGAATGCTGCATCGCAATACATCTGCCGATAAGCCATAGAGCTTGGCAAGGGGGCCTCATGACATCCAGACCACCCTCTTCATGCACAACCTGTTTTCTGCCTGCCCATGCGGCATCGAGCATCTTAGGCGCACGCGCCGCAGCACATGGATGCGACTCTTGTCGTGGCTGCGCCTCTACCGCTGCGATAACTGCGGCAAGCATCAACTCCATTCCGAACGGGAGATCGATATGGCAAAGGCTAAAAAAGATGCGCAGACTCGTTTTGCGAAGAATGCCGATCCCGGCTTCCCTAGACACTTTTAAGCAGATCGCATGAGATGTTGCGACGGCATCCAAGGCCATGGAACATTTCGCTGCATTCGATGGCCTCCAGTTTTGATCTAGTCGCGCATCAAATAGAAAGTCGGCGCATGCGCTCCTACTCGAGCAACTGGGGAAGCTCTCAGCAACGTCGTGGATGCCAATATTCAACATGGTAATGCCCAAGTTTGATTGGACTCACTGGCATTGAACCGCCTCCGAAGGAGGGTGAGCGCAACCACGACAGGTTTATTCGCTAAATTTGTGACCATCTCGCGCGATAGCCGGCTTGTGATCGCGGTCCTTTGAATATATGCAGGTGAACCGCAACGTGTTTGTGGCACGCTTTATTCAGATCGCACATGCCCGCGAACAACACAATGATGCCTCCCTACTCCAAGGCAAGCAATGGCCAGCGGAATTCCCCGACGGCCAACCATCAAACAGTCGTGATGCGGCAAACCTACAGGTAGCGGTAGGCCTCCCGCTAGAGTAGGACGAGCCGAAGAATATTGGCTAATTTTTGATTGAATGTGACTTTAGAAACTTCAAAGTCTGCTGCCACCATTCAACATTAGGATCCCACTTTTTTTCAGGCTCGTGATTCCAGATCACGACACCATCGGCATACTTATAACAAGTCTCTAGCTCCAACCCCCAATACTTCGCGGAGAGATACTCCCCACGAAGTTGCTGATTGGAAGAATGATATTGCGGCCACAAATAGCAGTAGACGGGCTTGCCAAATCTTCTTGCATCTTGCAAAGTTTGCTCTGCATATTTTTCCCATCCATCCTGATCATCGTAGAGCGTATACAGAGATGGGAATATTGCATCCACGTGCGAAACAAAATCATCCAACGCTTGGTCGTTTGACTTTTTCCACATCTGCTTCTGCACCCCTTTAGTCTGGTCTATAAGAGGAAAATATACCCTAGCCGGCACCAAGCTGTAGTATCCAAGCTTAATTCCAGGGCGAACAGCGCGGATGCTATCCAAGACCTTTATCAATTTCTCCCGATTCTTCGATCGCTCATTTTCGGTGTTTGTGTAAAGGGGCCATCTCTCTATGTCAATAACCAACGGTACTGGCCCAATCTTCACTCCGTCTATCAAATCTTTCAACTCACCCCCTTCAACCATTTGATCAGATACCTTTGAAGGAAGTAGTGATGCTTCGTAGATAATCGGGCTTCGCAAAACCCCAAATTCAGAAACATCTACTCCGCCTTTGTAACTCATGGTTTGCGTTACGATAAAAGATTTTTTTGATGACTGAGCATGCAATGGGCTGCTCGCACCAACAGCCATTAGCATGAAAATCACCAAATGATTTTTCATTTTCAATCTCGCCATAATACTTGAGCTATCACTAACTCGGAAAATTTGGACAACATTCATTTAAATGGATCTTTTACCCGCTATCAAGGCGAAATGATTGATTTCACAAAGTGTTTCAATTAACAACTAGTGCTGCGGGAGATTATTGGGAGCTTTCAGTTTCTGCCTTTGAATTGCAGCGCCCCTTTGACGCGACCATCGGCAGAACCGACACGTTGGTTCGCGCCTTCGCCCGAGGAAGGTCGCGGCGCCGAACGACGCGTATCTGCGCCATGCGCTGAAGCCCCAGCCTTACCAAGATATCGGCCGCTAGGCGGTGAACGGAGTAGTTCAGCGAAGATGTACACCCATTGATCGATGGGCAATCCCCATACCCGACGAAGGCCCAAACGAAAAAGGGCTAGTAGCCCGCTGACTACTAACCCTTGAATTCGCTGGAGGAGAGGGAGGGATTCGAACCCTCGGTACTATCGCTAGTACGCCTGATTTCGAGTCAGGTACATTCGACCACTCTGCCACCTCTCCGGTGCTGTCGAGCCTACGATTATAGCGGATAAAAACGGGGCTTTTGAAGCTCGCACGCTCAACCGCGCAACACTTCCAGTCCGCCGATGTAAGGCCGCAGCGCGGCCGGCACGTTGATCGAGCCGTCTTCGTTCTGGTGGTTTTCGAGCACCGCCACGAGCGCGCGCCCCACCGCCAGGCCGGAGCCGTTCAGTGTGTGCACGAGCTCGTTCTTGCCCTGCGCATTCTTGAAACGTGCCTGCAACCGGCGCGCCTGGAAGGCCTCGCAGTTCGAGACCGAGCTGATCTCGCGGTAGGTGTTCTGCGCCGGCAGCCAGACTTCGAGGTCGTAGGTCTTGGTCGAGCCAAAGCCCATGTCGCCGGTACACAGCAGCACCACGCGGTACGGCAGCTCCAGCGCCTGCAGCACGGCCTCGGCATGGCCAGTCATCTGCTCGAGCGCGTCGTAGCTCGTCTCGGGATGGACGATCTGCACCATCTCGACCTTGTCGAACTGGTGCTGGCGGATCATGCCGCGCGTGTCGCGCCCAGCGCTGCCGGCTTCCGAACGGAAGCACGGCGTGTGGGCCGTGAGCTTGATCGGCAATTGCGACTCGGCCACCACCTCGTCGCGCACGAAGTTGGTCAGCGGCACTTCGCTGGTCGGGATCAGGTAGAGCGCCGAATGGTCGGGCGCGGGCTCGCCGTCCTGGCCGCCCTTCTTCGCGGCGAAGAGGTCGCCTTCGAACTTGGGCAGCTGGCCGGTGCCGCTCAACGTGGCGGCGTTGACGATGTAGGGCACGTAGCACTCGGCATAGCCGTGCTTCTCGGTCTGGGTGTCGAGCATGAACTGTGCGAGCGCGCGGTGCAGCCGGGCGATCGGGCCCTTCATGACGCTGAAGCGCGAGCCGGCGAGCTTGGCGCCCATCTCGAAATCGAGGCCCAGCGGCGCGCCGAGATCTACATGGTCCTTTGCCGCGAAGGCCAACGGCGTGGCGTTGCCGCCGGCGCCGCCCTGCGGGCTCCAGCGGCGCATTTCGACATTACCGGTCTCGTCCTCGCCGACCGGCACGCTGGCGTGCGGCAGGTTGGGCACCGCGAGCAGCAGGGCCTGCAGCTCGGGCTGGATTTCTTCGAGGCGCTTGGACTGCGATTCCTGCTCGGCCTTGAGCGCGTTGACCTCGGCCATCAGCGCGTCGGTCGATTCGCCCTTGGCCTTGAGCGGGCCGATCTGCTTGTTCAGCGCATTGCGGCGCGCCTGGATTTCCTCGGTGCGGGTCTGGACGGTCTTGCGCTCGGCTTCGAGCGCGCTGAACGCCGACACGTCGAGGTAGGGCTGGTTCTTCTTGCGTTTTTCGAGGCCGGCCACAGCGGAGGCCAGGTCTTTTCGGAGCAGGGTGATGTCGAGCATCCGCCGATTTTAGGTGGGGCGCGGTGTCGCGCCGCCCCACTCCGCCCGCAATCTCAGGCGACGGTCGCCGGATCCACGTTCGCCCCGCAGACGATCAGGCACACCTTCTCGCCCTCGCGCGGCGCGTAAGCGCCGGTCTGCAGCGCCGCCAGCGGCAGCGCGGCGGCCGGCTCCACGGCAAGCTTCAGTTCCTTCCACAGCCACTGCTGCGCGGCGCGGATGGATTCATCGGACAGCAGCAGCGCGTCCTGCACCTGCTGCTGCGTGATCTCCCACGAGATCGCGCCGATGCGGCGTGCGCCGAGCGAGTCGGCCGCGATGCCGCCCACTTCGACATCGACCGGTTCGCCAGCCTCGCGCGCGCGGAACAGCGTCGGTGCCTTTTCGGGCTCGAGCGCCACCACGCGGGCGCGCTTCTCGAACCAGCCGGCGAGGCCGCCGATCAGGCCGCCGCCGCCCACGCTCACGAGCACCGAATCGGGCAGGCCGCCCTGCACTTCGATCTCGTGGCCCAGCGTGCCCGCGCCGGCCACCACTTCGGGCTGGTCGTAGGCATGGGTCAGCAAGGCGCCGGTTTCCTTCTGCCGCGTGAGGCAGGCGGCCAGCGCATCGGGGTACAGCTCGCCGACCACGACCACTTCAGCGCCCAACGCACGCAGGCGCGCGCGCTTGGCTTCGGGCGACACGCCGGGCAGGAACACCTGGCAGCGCACGCCCAGCGCCTTCGCGGCGGCTGCGGTCGCGATGCCGGCATTGCCGCCCGAGGCCACGACCACGCCGCTTTCGGGAATGTCGTTGGCCAGCAGCCGGTTCATCATGCCGCGGGCCTTGAAGCTGCCGCTCACCTGCAGGTGCTCCAGCTTGAGCCACACCTCCACGCCGGGCACTGCCAGGCCGAAGGCGGATGCGGGCAGCTTCCAGAGTGGCGTCTCGCGCAGGAAGCCGGCCGCGCGTTCGCGCAGCCTGCGGGAAGCGCTCTCGATGTCGGAGCGCCAGTCAGTCGTTTGCTTGTTCAAGAGATATGTCCCGGAGGCGGAATGTCGTCGAGCTTGAGGCCCTTGGGGAGTGGAAACTTGATGGTTTCCTCGATGCCGTCCATCTTGCGGACCGACACCGCACCGAAGGCCCGCACGCGATCGATCACCTCGCGCACCAGCACCTCGGGCGCCGAGGCGCCTGCGGTAAGGCCGACGCGGCCCTTGCCCTCGAACCATTCGGGCTTGAGTTCGTCGGCCGAATCGACCATGTAGCTCTCGGTGCCCAGGCGCTGCGCGAGTTCGCGCAGCCGGTTGCTGTTGGAGCTGGTGGGGCTGCCGACCACGATCACGAGGTCGACCTGCGGGCTCATGATCTTCACCGCGTCCTGGCGGTTCTGCGTCGCGTAGCAGATGTCCTGCTGCTTGGGCTCGCGCACGTTCGGAAAGCGCGCGCGCACCGCGGCGGCGATCTCGGCGGCATCGTCCACGCTGAGCGTGGTCTGCGTGACGACTGCGAGCTTGTCGGTCTGCCCGGGCGAGACCTTCGCCACGTCCGCCACATCTTCCACGAGGTGGATGCCGCTGGAGAGCTGACCCATCGTGCCCTCGACCTCGGGGTGCCCCTTGTGGCCGATCATGATGAATTCGTAGCCTTCCTTCGCGAGCTTGGCCACCTCGACGTGCACCTTGGTCACCAGCGGGCAGGTGGCATCGAAGATCTCGAAGCCGCGGTCGCGCGCCTCCTGCTCCACCGCCTTGCTCACGCCGTGCGCGCTGAACACCAGCGTGGCGCCGGGCGGCACGTCGGACAGCTCCTCGATGAAGATCGCGCCCTTGGCCTTGAGCTCGTTCACCACGTAGGTGTTGTGCACGATCTCGTGGCGCACATAGATCGGCGCGCCGAACTTGGCGATGGCGCGCTCGACGATCTCAATGGCGCGGTCCACGCCCGCACAGAAGCCGCGCGGCTCGGCGAGGAGGACTTCCTCGATGTTGGGATTCATAGCACTCCGATCAGCTTCACTTCGAAAGTGACAGGCTGGCCGGCGAGCGGATGGTTGAAGTCGAAGCGCACCGCGGTCTCGCTCGATTCGATCACCGCGCCTGCGTAGCTGCCCGTGCCATCAGGCGTGGGGAACTGCACCACGTCGCCGACCGCGTATTTCTCGTCGGGGTCGCCCATCTGCGCGAGCAGCTTCTTGGCCACCCATTGCTGCATCTCGGGGTTCCGGTCGCCGAAGGCCTCGCCGGCGGGCAGCTCGAAGGTGGCATGCGTGCCCTCTTCCAGGCCCAGCAGGCGCTGCTCCATGGCAGGCGAAAGTTCGCCGGTGCCCAGCGACAGGGTCGCCGGCTTGTCAGCGAAGGTGTTGATGATGTCGCCCGCCGGGCCGGCCAGCCGGTAGTGCAGGGTCAGGAAGGAGCCGGAAGTCACGACGTGGGACATTTGGGACATGGGGGCAACGGAGGTAGGCAAAGACAAGGTGGGTGTCCCGATAAACTGGACTGCATTTTAAGGACGGGGCCTTCCACCCGCTCCATTCAAGGTTTCCCAAGGTTTCGATGGCTTTCAAGGATCTCCCCGCCACCGCCCGCCCGCGCGAAAAACTCATCGCGCGGGGCGCCGCCGCGCTGGCCGACGCCGAGCTGCTCGCGCTGCTGCTGCGCACCGGCGTGTCCGGGAAGAACGTGCTGCAGATGGCGCAGGAACTGCTCGATCGCTTCGGCGGCCTCTCGGGGCTGCTGCACACCGGCCCCGAGGACCTGAAGATCGTCAAGGGCATGGGCGGCGATGCCAAGCGCGCCGAGCTCATCGCGGTGCTCGAACTGGCCCGCCGCGCCATGGCCGAGCAGCTCAAGGAGCGCACGGTGTTCGACTCGCCCGAGGCGGTCAAGCAGTACGTGCAGCTGCACATCGGCTCGCGGCCGCACGAAGTGTTCGCGGTGCTGTTCCTCGATGTGCAGCACCGGCTGATCGTGCTGGAAGAACTGTTCCGCGGAACGCTCACGCAGGCGAGCGTCTACCCGCGCGAAATCGTCATGCGCGCCCTGCACCACCAAGCCGCGGCCGTGGTGCTGGCGCACAACCACCCGAGCGGCAGCATCGAACCCTCGCGCGCCGACGAATCGCTCACGCAAACGCTCAGGGCCGCGCTCTCGCTGGTGGACGTGCGCGTGATCGACCATGTCATCGTGAGCCCGGGCCAGAGCTTCTCGATGGCCGAAAAAGGATTGCTCTGATGGCCTCGCGCCCCCCACCCTCGAAAACGCTGAAGAACCTCGCCGACCTCAAGCAGGTGCAGCGCGCGCTGGCCGAAACGCGCGAGCGCGAAGCGGCCGAGGCGGCTGCGAAGGCCGCCGCCGAACGCAAGCGCGCGGCCGAGAAAGACCTGTTCGCCCGCGCCATCGGCGCCACCGAGCCGCTGCGCCGCAAGGCCGCGGTGCCGCTCGCGCCAGAGCCGCCCGCGCCGATTCCGGTGCAGCACCAGCTCGACGAGCAGCGCGTGCTGCGCGAATCGCTCTCCGACGAGTTCGACGTGACCACGCTGCTGGACGTGGACGACGCCATGAGCTTCCGCCGCCCCGGCATCGGCACCGACGTGACGGCGCGGTTGCGCAAGGGCGACTGGTCGATCCAGGCGCAGGTCGACCTGCACGGCCTGCGCAGCGACGAGGCGCGCGAGGCGCTCGGCGGCTTCATCCGCGCATCGCACAAGCAGGGCCTGCGCTGCGTGCGCGTGGTGCATGGCAAGGGCCTCGGCTCGCCCGGCAAGCAGCCGGTGCTCAAGACCAAGACGCAGCGCTGGCTGATCCAGAAGAACGAGGTGATCGCGTTCGTGCAGGCGAAGCCGGCCGAAGGTGGGGCCGGGGCGCTTGTCGTGCTGCTGGCGCCGGTGCGGCGCTGAATCTTTCTCCTTCCCCCTCTGGGGGAAGGTTGGGATGGGGGCAGGCCTTCGAACAAGCGCCGTGTCTGAAGCAAGGCCGTCGTGCCCCCACCCCAACCCTCCCCCAGCGGGGGAGGGGGTCATACGCTATGCCAAGTGGTTCTTCAGCGGAATCGCCGCATCCGCAATCGCCACCGCGTCGGGGCTGCGACCCGCTTCGAGGAGCTTGCGGCTCATCATGTGATCGACCGGCGCGTTGACCGATTCGACGCACACCAATTGCCCGTCGACATAGTGGAACAGCGAGAAAGCTCCCGGCTTGGGACCGGGGCGGCGCACGCTCGTCAAACCCGGCGTGCCTTCGGCCGGCATCAGGCCCACCATCTGCAGCCGCATGCCGCCCTGGTCGGACCAGAACCACGCAACCGCATCGTGCGTGCGCGCGGCACCGGTCAGCGTGGCGACCGCGGTGCGCGCCTGGTCATTCGCGTTCTGCACCGATTCGAGCCGCAGTGCGCGGCCCGCGCGGCGATCGGGGAAGCGCGTGCAGTCGCCCACGGCGAGCACGTCGGCCGCGCTGGTCTGCATGTGGCCGTCGACCACGATGCCGTCGGCGCACTCGATGCCCGCGGCTTGCGCGAGTGCGGTCTCGGGCACGGCGCCGATGCCGAGCAGCAGCAGGTCGACCGGTTGCTTCACGCCGTTGACCTGGACCGATACCAACCGATCGCCCTCGACCTCGAACGCACCGGTCTGAGCGCCGAGCACGATGTCGATGCCCGCGGCGCGATGCGTCGCGAGCACATGCGCCGACAGCTCAGGCGACACGGCGCGGCCCAGGAGGCGCGGCGCACTCTCGATCACCTGCACGCTCTTGCCGAGCGCCTTGGCGGTGGCCGCCACTTCGAGGCCGATGAAGCCGCCACCGAGCACCGTGACGTGCTGCGCACCTGTAAGCCGCTCGCGCAGGCGATGCGCCTCGTCGGCGGCACGCAGGCTCGCGACGTTCTCGAGCCCCTGCTTCAGATCGGGCATCTGGCGTGCGCGCGTGCCGGTCGCGAGCACCAGCCGCTCCCACGGCAGCACGGCGCCCGAGCGCAGCGTGACGGTGTGCGCCTCGCGGTCGATGGCCACGGCCGCATCGCCCAGGTGCAGCGTGATGCCCGCTTCGCGGTACCAGTCGGCGGCCTTGTGCGGCTGCGTGGTTTCTTCGGCGCTCTTGAGAAATGCCTTGGACAGCGGCGGCCGGTGGTACGGCTCGCAGGCCTCTTCGCAGACCAGGTGCACGCGCGCGCCCTGCCCGGCTTCGGCGAGGCCGGCGCAGAGCTGGGCCGCGGCGTGGCCGCCGCCGATGATGACGATGGGATTCATGAGGGAAATTCTTTCGGAGTCGGTGTCTGTTTTTATTCGCCGCTATTCGCCACGGTTTCGCATCCAGTCGGCAGTCTGGAAGAACGAGGTGCGCAGCCTTGCGCGCAAGTCGTCAGGCACGCCGGTCTCGCCCATCGCCTGGTCCATGCAGGCGAGCCACTGGTCGCGCTCCTTGATGCCGATGCTGTGGCCGCCGATGCTCTGCGGCAGGTGGCGCGCACGCAGCATCGGATGGCCGAAGCGATCGGTGTAGTGCTGCGGGCCGCCGAGCCAGCCGCACAAGAACCAGAAGAGGCGCTGGCGCGCGTTGTCGAGGCTGGTGCCGTGCACGGCGCGCAGTTGCGCGTAGGCGGGCTCGAGGTCCATCAGGTCGTAGAAGCGCTCGACCAGCGCCTCCACCTTCGGTTCGCCGCCGATCCACTCGAAGGGCGTGCCGGCGGGCGGCTTTTCTTGAATCTGCATGGGCGGGAGTATCCCTCTGGGCGTTTCTAGGCCTGCACGAGGTTCGGAATGCCCACATCGGGATTCACGTCCGCCTCGTAGTCCACGCCTTCGACCGCAAAGCCGAAGAGGCGCAGGAACTCGGTCTTGTAGCCCGCGAAATCGGTGAGTTCGTGGATGTTCTCGCTCGTGACCTGGGGCCAGAGTTCCACCACCCGCGCCTGCACGTCGGGGGCCAGTTCCTTGTAGTCCGCGCGCAGGCGCCCTTCGTCGTCCAGGTGCGGCGTGGGGCCGTAGAGGCTCTCGGCAAAGAGGCCATGGACCTGCTCGATGCAGCCCTCGTGCGTGCCCTTCTCCTTCATCACCTTGAAGAGGAGCGACAGGTACAGCGGCATCATCGGAATGGCCGAGCTCGCCTGCGTCACGACCGCCTTGAGCACCGAGACGCGCGCATCGCCGCCCTTCGCGGCCAGGCCGGCGCGAATGCCGAGCACCTTCTGGTCGAGGTCCTTCTTGGCGGCGCCGATGGAGCCGTTCCAGTAGATGTCGTGCGTGATCTGCTCGCCCAGGTAGGTGAAGGCAGTGGTCTTCGCGCCATCGGCCAGCACGCCCGCGTCTTGCAGCGCATCGATCCACATCTGCCAGTCCTCGCCGCCCATCACGGCAACGGTGTTGTCGATCTCCTCCTGCGTGGCGGGCTCCAGCACGGTTTCCTTGACGACCTCGTTGTCGGTGTCGAGGCCGCGCAGCGTGACGGCCTTGCCGATGGGCTTGAGCGTCGAGTTGAAGACCTGGCCGGTCTTCGGATGCGTGCGTCGC
This sequence comes from Variovorax sp. RKNM96, assembly GCF_017161115.1. Lineage (GTDB taxonomy): Bacteria > Pseudomonadota > Gammaproteobacteria > Burkholderiales > Burkholderiaceae_C > Variovorax. The sequence goes on from NZ_CP046508.1 coordinate 5,589,601, forward strand.
GGCGCAGCCAGGCTGTAGACGACGAGGTCGACCTGGCCCATGTCTGCGCGGATCGCGTCGATGGTCTTCTGCTTCACGTCGTCGGAGAAGCCGTCGCCGTTGATGCTCTTCGCATAGAGGCCTTCTTCCGCTGCCGCGCGATGAAAGGCCGCGGTGTTGTACCAGCCGGGCGAGGCAGGCTTGGTCTCGCTGCCGGGCCGCTCGAAGAACACGCCGAGCGTGTCGGCGCCGCTGCCGAAGGCCGCAGTGATGCGCGCGGCCAGGCCGTAGCCGGTCGATGCGCCGATGACGAGCACCTTCTTCGGTCCTCCCGCGATCCGGCCTTGGGCCAGGACGTGCTCGATCTGCTGCCTGACATTGGCTTCGCAGCCCGTGGGATGGGTCGTGACGCAGATGAAGCCGCGCACGCGCGGTTTGATGATCATGAAGACCTCGCTGATGTGATGCCGGGGGAAGCCCGCGAATTTAACCCAGCCCGTCGCGAAGGCATCCCATACGCGCCATATGCATATGTCGATTGACGATTTAATAATCTGAGGTTTTATTGATATGGTTCGGCCCTGATTTCCAACCGGAGAGAGAACAACCATGCGCCACACCCTGCTCGCCGCGGCCCTCGCCGCCTCCACCTTCCTCTTGGGCACCGTCGCCCACGCGGACCAGCTCGCCGACATCAAGAAGAAGGGCGAGCTCGTGGTCGGCGTGCTCGGCACCGACGAGCCCGCCACCTTCGTCGACCCGAAGACGCGCCAGATCGTCGGCTACGAAGTCGACCTGGTGAACGCCATCGCCAAGAAGATCGGCGTGAAGCCGGTGCTCAAGCAGATCGCGGTGGCCGCGCGCATTCCCGAACTGCAGCAGGGCCACGTGGACCTGGTGGCCGCCGGCCTCACGCACAACAAGGAGCGCGAGGCGCAGATCGACTTCTCGCTCACCACCTTCGTGACCGGCCAGAAGGCCATCGTGAAGAAGGACAGCGGCATCACCGACATCCCGCAGCTGGGCGGCAAGAAGGTGCTGACCATCCGCGGCGGCACGCAGGAGCCGAACATCCGCAAGGCCGTGCCCACCGCCGAGGTCGTGACCTTCGACACGAGCCAGCAGGCCTTCCAGGCGCTGCAGCAAGGCAAGGGCGTCGGCTACGTCGACGACGAGGCCGCGCTGCTGCGCAGCTACGCCAAGCTCGGCCCGGCGAAGGCGCAGTACGTGGTGCTCAAGCAGAACCTGAGCACCGAGGCGCTGGCCATCGGCATCAAGAAGGGCGAGAGCGGCCTGAAGGCCGTGGTGGACGACACGCTGCGCGAACTCGAGAAGTCGGGCGAAGCGCAGAAGATCTTCGTGAAGTGGTACGGCCCGGACACCGCATCGGGCTTCCAGACGCGCGACTTCAAGTTCGAATCGGACAAGATCGACTGAGCCTGCCTTTGCATTTCTCCTTCCCCTTCCGGGGGAAGGCCGGGATGGGGGCCAGCGGCCTTTGAACAAGCCGCGGCGCATCGATCGCCGTCGAGCCCCCACCCCGACCCCCCCCCGGAAGGGGAGGGAGTCAATCCCTCGCGACGGTGATACTGTCGCCCCCCATGCCCCTGTTCGACTATTCCTTGCTGCTGACCGGCAAGTACCACGACATGCTCGTCGCGGGCCTCCTGCTCTCGCTGCAGCTGTTGGCCGCCTCGCTCGTGCTCGCGCTGCCCATCGCGCTGGTGGTGGCGCTCCTGCGCCTGTCGCCGCTCGCGCCGCTGCGCTGGCTGGGCTTCGCGTACGTGGAATCGATTCGCAACATCCCGCTGCTTGCGCACATGCTCTTCTGGTATTTCGGCGCGCCCGAGTTGCTGCCCGACGGCATCAAGCAGTGGCTCTATGCGGGGCACATCGAGGCCTACAGCGCCATCGTCGCGCTCGCGCTCTACACGGCCGCCTTCATGGCGGAAGACATCCGCAGCGGCATCCGCGCGATTCCCACCGTGCAGTTCGAGGCCGGCCGCGCATTGGGCTTCGGCTTCCTGGACACCATGCGCCGCGTGGTGCTGCCGCAGGCGCTGCGCATCACGGTGCCGCCGCTCATCTCGCAAACGCTGAGCCTCTGGAAGAACACCTCGATCGCCACGGTGATCGGCGTGGCCGAGCTCATGTACCAGGCCGGTCAGGTCGAGAGCGCGACCTTCCGCAGCTTCGAGTCGTTCGCTTTCGCGAGCGCGGCATACCTGAGCGTGTCGCTGGCCATCACGGGCCTGGCGACCTGGTACCACCACCGCTTCCCGGTGCGGACGATCTGAGGACGGCGACGCGATGCTTCAGATCATCAACGACTACTGGGTCTACTTCCTCATCGGGCAGTACCCGAACGGTCCGCTCGGCGGGCTGGTGCTCACGCTGCTGCTGGCCTCGTGCGGGCTGGTGCTCGCGCTGCCGCTGGGCATCGTGCTGGGCCTGGCGCGCGTGAGCCCATGGCGCTGGCTGCGCTGGCCCGTCACGGGCTTCGTGTTCGTGGTGCGCGGCCTGCCGCTGCTGATGGTGATCTTCTGGGCCTACTTCTTCCTGCCCAGCGTGACGGGCGTGAAGACCGACCAGTTCACCACCATGCTGATCGCGCTCGTGATCTTCGATGCCGCCTACCTCGCCGAGATCGTGCGCGCCGGCATCCAGGGCCTGCCGCGCGGGCAGATGGAAACGGCCCGTGCGCTGGGCCTGAGCTACTTCCGCGCGATGCGCCTCGTGGTGCTGCCGCAGGCGCTGCGCAGCATGCTGCCCTCGCTGGTGAACCAGTTCGTCTCGACCATCAAGGAGACCTCACTCGGCTACATCATCGGCCTGGCGGAGGTGTCGTTCATCGCGACGCAGATCAACACGCAGGTGTTCACCAAGCCGGCACAGATCTACCTGATATTGGGCGGCACGTACTTCATTCTTTGCTTCGGCCTGTCGCGCTTCGCCTACTGGCTGGAGCGCCGGCTCGCGCGCCGCGGCATGTCCACCATCGCCTCCACTTCCGCTTCGGCCCCCAAGGTGTCCGCATGATCGAACTGCAGAACGTCAACAAGTGGTACGGCAGCTACCAGGCCCTGGTCGACATCAACGAGACCATCCACAAGGGCGAGGTCGTCGTGGTGTGCGGGCCCTCGGGCTCGGGCAAGTCGACGCTGATCCGCACCTTCAACCGGCTGGAGCCGATCCAGTCGGGCCGCATCCTCTTCGAGGGCCAGGACATCCACGCCCCCGGCACCGACGTGAACGCGTTCCGCTCGCGCATCGGCTTCGTGTTCCAGCAGTTCAACCTTTTCCCGCATCTCACGGTGCTGCAGAACTGCACGATGGCACCCATGCAATTGCGCGGCCTTACGCGCAAGGACGCCGAGGAGCGCGCGATGGCGCTGCTGCACCGCGTGGGCCTCGCGAACAAGGCCAATGCGTGGCCCAGCGAACTCTCGGGCGGCCAGCAGCAGCGCGTGGCGATTGCACGCGCCCTTGCGATGCAGCCGCCGCTGATGCTGTTCGATGAACCCACCAGCGCGCTCGATCCCGAGATGGTCGGCGAGGTGCTGCTGGTGATGCGCGACCTCACGCGCGACGGCATGACCATGGTCTGCGTCACGCACGAGATGGGCTTCGCGCGCGAGGTGGCCGACCGCGTGATCTTCATGGACGAGGGCAAGGTGCTCGAGCGTGCGACGCCCGACGACTTCTTCAACCGGCCGCAGCATCCGCGTGCGCAGCAGTTCCTGTCCGACATCCGCTCGCCTTTCTCGAGAGACGCATGAGCTACACATCCCTTCCCCTGATCGACGTTGCGCCGCTCGTGGCCGGCACGGCTGGTCGCGATGCGGTGGCCGCGCAGATCGGCGCCGCCTGCCGCGCGCACGGCTTCTTCTACGTCACGGGCCACGGCGTCGATGCCGCGCTGGTGCAGCGGCTCGAAGACCTGAGCCACCGATTCTTCGACCTGCCCGAAGAAACCAAGATGCAGTGGCGCATGGCCCTCGGCGGGCGCGCATGGCGCGGCTTCTTCCCGCTCGGCGGCGAGCTGACTTCGGGCCGGCCCGACTGGAAGGAAGGCCTGTACCTCGGCACCGAATTGCCCGCCGCGCATCCGTTGGTGTTGGCGAAGACGCCGGTGCATGGGCCGAACCTCTTCCCCGATGTGCCGGGGTTCCGCGAAACCATCCTCGACTACATGGCTGCGGTGACGCAGCTCGGCCATCGGCTGATGGAGGGCATCGCGCTGAGCCTCGGCCTGCCGGTCACGTATTTCGCCGAGCGCTACACCGCGGACCCGCTCATCCTGTTTCGCCTCTTCAACTACCCCTCGCAGCCCGTGCCCGAAGGGCTCGACGTGCAATGGGGCGTCGGCGAGCACACCGACTACGGCCTGCTCACCATCCTCCACCAGGACAACGTCGGCGGCCTTGCGGTGCACACGCCGGGCGGCTGGATCGACGCGCCGCCGATTGCAGGCTCCTTCGTCTGCAACATCGGCGACATGCTCGACCGCATGACCGGCGGGCTCTACAAATCGACGCCGCACCGCGTGAAGCGCAACACCTCGGGGCGCGACCGGTTGTCGTTTCCGCTGTTCTTCGATCCGAATTTCGAGGCGCGCGTGCAGCGCATCGAAGGCCTTGCGGGTGCGCAAGCGCTCGACGACAGCGCCGAACGCTGGGACCGCGCCAACGTGCACGCCTTCAGCGGCCGCTACGGCGACTACCTGCTCGCCAAAGTCTCGAAGGTGTTCCCGCAGTTGCGCGACGAAGTGCTCTGAGCCGAGTTCGCTGGAACGTCGATGAACTCGTCTTCCCAACTGCCCACGTCGGCATCGGGATCGGAGATGGGCACGAGCTTGTCGCTGCGGCAGTAGAAGGTCCAGCCCTCGAACAGCACGTCGTAGTAGGTGCCGGGCAGATAGCGCTCGCCGGGCGCTTCATAGGGTGCGGAGACCACCTCCACGATGCGGCCGACCGCGCGCTCGGTCATCGGCGATGCGAGGCAGCTGTCGACGACATGACACAGGGTGCCGATCTTGATGGTCATGGCCGCACCAGTTCGCCGGGGAACCAGCGCGGCAGGTGCGCCGTCGCATCGTGCAGCGAGTCGAGCACGTGAAAGGCTTGCTCGATGATCGACGCGGGCGGGTGCTTGAGGTCCGGCACGATCACGACCCGCAGTCCCGCCGCCAGCGCGGCCTTGGCGCCGTTCTCGCTGTCCTCGAAGGCGATGCATTGCGACGGATCCACGCCCAGGCGCGAGGCCGCGAGCAGGTAGAGCGCCGGATCGGGCTTGGCGCGTGCCACCTCGTCACCGCCCGCGAAAGCATCGAAGTGATGGAGCACGTCGAGGCTGCCGAGGCAGGCCTGGATCTGCCCACTGGTTGACGACGAAGCCACCGCGCAACGCGTGCCGCGCTGGCGCAATGCGGTCAGGAACTCGGCCGCGCCGGGCTTGATGGGAAAGAGCGGCGTGCCATCGGAGCGCTCCAGCTGCAGCCGCTTGCGCACATGCGCGATCGCATGCCGGTAGGCCTCGGGCCCGCCGAGCAGCGCGCCGAGGATCACCTCGGACTCGACTGTGGCGAGGCCGACGACCTGCAGGTACTGCGTGTGCGAAAGCTCGATGTCGAGCGTGCGGGCCGCCTCGATCCAGGCGGCCATGATGGGCCGCTCCGAATCGATGAGAAGCCCGTCCATGTCGAAGATGGCGGCGGCAAACATGGAGCGATCCTAAGCCAGCGCGCGATGCCATCAGAAAAGAAAAAGGGGCCCGAAGGCCCCTTGTCGAGAACGTCGGCAGTCCGCCGCTCAGTCGCGCACCAGCGCCCGGTTCAACCCCAGTGCTGCCAGCGTGCCGGCCGCGCCCGAGAGCAGGTAGACGCTGACGTACGCCAGCCCGAAGTGCGCCGACAACCCGAGCGCCACCAGCGGAGCGAACGCGGCGCCGATCAGCCAGGCCAGGTCGGCCGTGAGCGCCGCGCCGGTGTAGCGGTACTTGGGTTCGAAGTTCGAGGTCACGGCACCTGCGGCCTGGCCGTACGAGAGACCCAGCAGCACGAAGCCCAGCAGGATGAACACGTCCTGCCCGAGGCGGCCGCCGTCGAGCAGCGTGGGGGCGAAACCGCTGAACACCGCGATCAGCGCGGCCAGGCCGCCCAAAGTGAAACGGCGTCCCACGCGGTCGGCGATCACGCCCGAGGCCACGATGCCGCCGGCGCAGAACACCGCGCCGATCATCTGCACCACCAGGAACTCGGTGATCGACTGGTCGGAGTACAGCGTGATCCACGAGAGCGGGAACACGGTGATCAGGTGGAACAGTGCATAGCTGGCCAGGGCTGCGAACGCGCCGATCAGCAGGTTGGCCCCCTGCGAGCGGGTCAGCTCGACCACGCTGGTGGGCTGCAGTTCGCGCTCTTCGAGCAGGCGCGAATACTCTTCGGTGGCCACCAGGCGAAGGCGCGCAAACAGTGCCACCACGTTGATTGCGAAGGCCACGTAGAAGGTGTAGCGCCAGCCCCAGTCGAGGAATTCCTTGATCGACAGGCTCGCGTAGAGGTAGGCGAACAGCGCGCTGGCAATGAAGAAGCCGATGGGCGCGCCCAGCTGGCCCAGCATGGCGTACCAGCCGCGGCGGTTCGGCGGCGCGTTCAGCGCCAAGAGCGACGGCAGGCCGTCCCACGAGCCGCCGAGCGCCAGGCCCTGGCAGAAGCGGAACACCGACAGCAGCACGATCGCCGTGAACCCGATGCTCTCGTAACCCGGGAGGAACGCGATGCCGGCCGTGGACGTGCCCAGCAGGAACAGCGCGATGGTCAGCTTGGTTTCGCGCCCGAATCGTCGCTGGATCGCCATCGAGATGACAGTTCCGAACGGTCGTGCAATGAAGGCGAACGAGAAGACCACGAACGCGTAGAGGATTCCCTCCAGGCGCTGCTCGAACGGGAAGAATACGTACGGAAACACCAGCACCGAGGCGATGCCGTAGACGAAGAAGTCGAAATACTCGGAAGCGCGGCCGATGATCACGCCGACCGCGATCTCGCCCGGGGCGATGTGCGAGTGATCGGCATTGCCCTGGCTGGCGCCGTTTCCGGACGTGTTCGGCACAGGCTGTGCGCCTTGCGGACTGATGCTGGACGTCGTCGTCATTGCGTTTTGTAATTCGGGTGTCACCGGCAGTGACAAAGGTAGACCATTGAACAGAGGCTCCAAGCGTCTCACCGAACGGGGATTCCCGCCATAGGACAAAACGTCCAATAGGCGGCGGGAACCTTTGGTCGTAGATTGTGGAGTCTTTGCGCAGCCCACGCACCTCTTTCTTTCTCTTCGGCATGCCCACCCTCCACTCCCTTCGCCGATGGCTCGTCTTGCTTCCCCTCGCCTTGCTGGCGGGATGCAACACGGTGCTCATGAACCCCTCCGGCGACATCGCCAACCAGCAGGGCCGACTCATCGTCGTCTCCACGGTGCTGATGCTGATCATCATCATCCCGGTGATCGCACTGACCATCTTCTTCGCCTGGCGCTACCGCCAGTCGAACAAGGAGGCCACCTACAGCCCCGACTGGGACCACTCCACCCAGCTCGAACTCGCGATCTGGGCCGCGCCGCTGCTGATCATCATCGCGCTCGGCGCGATCACCTGGATCAGCACCCACACGCTCGACCCGTACCGTCCCTTGAGCCGCCTGGACGCCAAGCGCCAGATCTCGCCCGAGACCAAGCCGCTGGTGGTCGAAGTGGTGGCGCTCGACTGGAAGTGGCTCTTCATCTACCCCGAGCAGGGCATCGCCACGGTGAATGAACTGGCCGCGCCGGTGGACGTGCCGATCAGCTTCAAGATCACCGCCTCCTCGGTGATGAACTCCTTCTTCATCCCTGCGCTGGCCGGCCAGATCTACGCCATGCCGGGCATGGAGACCAAGCTGCACGCGGTGATCAACAAGCCGGGCGAATTCGAAGGCTTCTCGGCCAACTACAGCGGCGCGGGCTTCTCGGGCATGCGCTTCAAGTTCCACGGCCTGAACAAGGACGACTTCGACAAGTGGGTCGAGAAGGCCAAGACCTCCAAGGAAGGCGAGCTCACCCGCGAGGGCTACATGAAGCTCGAAGTGCCGAGCGAACGCGAGCCCGTGCGCCACTACGCCACCGTCGACGCCGACCTGTACAACGCCATCCTCAACCGCTGCGTCGACCGCAACAAGATGTGCATGAGCCAGATGATGGCCATCGACGCCGACGGCGGCCTGGGCAAGCCCGGCGCCTACAACGTCGCCACCATGCAGAGCTGGCAACCCGACACCCTCAACTCGCCCAAGCGTCAATACGTCACGGCGATGTGCACCACCGAAGAATGACGATGCTTGCGAACCTTGACCTGACGAAGCTCGTCTTCGGCCGCCTCACCTGGGAGGCGATTCCCTTTCACGAGCCCATCCTGCTCGTGACCTTCATCGCCGTCGTGCTCGGCGGCATCGCTCTCCTGGGCGCGATCACCTACTTCAAGGTGTGGGGCGTTCTGTGGCGCGACTGGATCACCAGCATCGACCACAAGAAGATCGGCATCATGTACATCATCCTTGGGTTGGTGATGCTGCTTCGCGGCTTCTCCGACGCCATCATGATGCGGGCCCAGCAGGCCTTCGCCTTCGGCGACAACGCAGGCTTTTTGCCGCCGCACCACTACGACCAGGTCTTCACTGCCCACGGCGTGATCATGATCTTCTTCGTGGCGATGCCGCTGGTCACGGGCCTCATGAACTTCGTGGTGCCGCTGCAGATCGGCGCGCGCGACGTGGCCTTCCCGTTCCTGAACAACTTCAGCTTCTGGATGACCACCTTCGGCGCGGGCCTCGTGATGGCGTCGCTGTTCGTCGGCGAGTTCGCCAAGACCGGCTGGCTGGCGTATCCGCCGCTGTCGGGCATCCTGTTCAGTCCGGACGTGGGGGTCGACTACTACATATGGTCGTTGCAGATAGCGGGGGTAGGTACCTTGCTCTCTGGCGTCAACTTGCTGGCCACCATCGTGAAGATGCGCGCGCCCGGCATGACGATGATGAAGATGCCCGTCTTCACCTGGACCGCCCTCTGCACCAACGTGCTGATCGTGGCTGCCTTCCCGGTGCTGACCGCCGTGCTGGCCCTCTTGTCGCTCGACCGCTACGTCGGCACCAACTTCTTCACGAACGACCTGGGTGGCAACGCCATGATGTACGTGAACCTGATCTGGATCTGGGGCCACCCCGAGGTGTACATCCTGATCCTGCCGGCCTTCGGCATCTTCTCGGAAGTGGTCTCCACCTTCTCGGGCAAGCGCCTCTTCGGCTACGCCTCGATGGTGTACGCCACGGTCGTGATCACGATCCTCTCGTACCTCGTGTGGCTGCACCACTTCTTCACCATGGGCTCGGGTGCCAGCGTGAATTCGTTCTTCGGCATCACGACGATGATCATCTCGATTCCGACGGGCGCGAAGATCTTCAACTGGCTCTTCACCATGTACCGCGGCCGCATCCGCTACGAGCTGCCGATGATGTGGACCATCGGCTTCATGATCACCTTCGTGATCGGCGGCATGACCGGCGTGCTGCTGGCCGTTCCCCCGGCCGACTTCGTGCTGCACAACAGCCTGTTCCTGATCGCCCACTTCCACAACGTGATCATCGGCGGCGTGCTGTTCGGCATGCTGGCGGGCATCACCTACTGGTACCCGAAGGCCTTCGGCTACAAGCTCGATCCGTTCTGGGGCAAGTGCTCGTTCTGGTTCTGGATCATCGGCTTCTGGTTCGCCTTCATGCCGCTGTACATCCTGGGCCTGATGGGCGTCACCCGCCGCATGAGCCACTTCCAGGACATGTCGCTGCAGATCTGGTTCCAGATCGCCGCCTTCGGCGCGGTGCTGATCGCGCTGGGCATCGCGTCCTTCATCATCCAGCTGGTGGTGAGCTACATCCGCCGCGATTCGCTGCGCGACACCACGGGCGACCCGTGGAACGGCCGCACGCTCGAATGGTCGACCTCCTCGCCGCCGCCGGCCTACAACTTCGCGTTCACCCCGCGCATCCACGACAACGATGCCTGGACCGACATGAAGCGCCGCGGCTACGAGCGTCCGCTGGAAGGCTTCACCCCGATCCACATGCCCAAGAACACCAGCGCCGGCTTCATCATCGCGGCCCTGGCTGCGGTGTGCGGCTTCGCGCTGATCTGGCAGATGTGGCTCGTGGCGGGCATCGGCTTCGTTTCCATGCTGGCCGCCGTGATCATCCATACCTTCAACTACAAGCGCGACTACTACATCCCCGCTGAGGATGTGGTCCGCACCGAAGGCGAACGCACCCGCCTGCTGGGAGCCGCCCATGTCTGACACCACCGCTCTCCAGACGCCCGCGGGCGTGCATGCGCACAGCGACCAGACGGGCAAGCCGCCCGTGTTCGAGCTGTTCCACGTCGGCAACGACCACCACCCGGAGAACGGCACGCTGCTGGGTTTCTGGCTCTACCTGATGAGCGACTGCCTCATCTTCGCGTGCCTCTTCGCGGTGTACGGCGTGCTGGGCCGCAACTACGCGGCCGGCCCTTCGGGCGCCGACCTGTTCGACCTGCCGCTGGTGGCGATCAACACCTCGCTGCTGCTGCTGTCGTCGATCACCTACGGCTTCGCGATGCTCGAGATGCAGAAGAAGCGCATGGGCGGCGTGCTCGTGTGGCTGGCCATCACGGGCCTGTTGGGCGCGGGCTTCATCGGCCTCGAACTCTATGAATTCGCGCACCTGCTGCACGAAGGCGCGGGTCCGCAGCGCAGCGCGTTCCTGTCGTCGTTCTTCGCACTGGTGGGCACCCACGGCCTGCACGTGAGCTTCGGCATCATCTGGCTCATCGTGCTGATGATCCAGTTGCCCAAGCACGGCTTCACCGCCGCGAACCGCCGCCGCCTGATGTGCCTGTCGATGTTCTGGCACTTCCTGGACGTCGTCTGGATCGGCGTCTTCACTTTCGTGTATTTGATGGGATCGATGGCATGAGCGCCCACACCGACACCGCCGCGCACGGCCATGGCGCACACGATGGGCACGACGACCATCACGACGATGGCCCCGTGAGCCACAGCACCTTCAAGGGCTACATGACCGGCTTCGTGCTGGCCGTGGTCCTGACCGCGATTCCCTTCTGGCTCGTCATGGGCAAGGTGTTCCCGAGCGCGAACACCACCTCGCTCATCATCCTGGGCTTTGCCGCGGTGCAGATCGTGGTCCACATGATCTATTTCCTGCACATGGACGCCAAGTCCGAGAGCGGGTGGAACATGCTGGCGCTGATCTTCACGATCGTGCTCGTCGTCATCACGCTGGCCGGATCGCTCTGGGTCATGTACCACATGAACACCAACATGATGCCGATGTCGGTGCACGACATGAAGAACATGCCTTGACGCTCCCCGCGCCAGACCACCTCAGCCACAACAACACACCGGCCGGCCGCCCGCGCTCCGCGGCTGCCCGGGTGGCACTGGCGGTCTGCGCGGTGCTGGCCTTTGCCGGCTTCTTCGCGCTCGGCACCTGGCAGGTCGAGCGCAGGGCCTGGAAGCTCGATCTCATCGCCCGCGTCGACCAGCGCGTGCATGCCCCGGCCGCCGAGCCCCCCGCGCGTGCCGCCTGGCCACAGGTCAACGCAGCCGACGACGAATACCGCCATGTGCGCGTCACCGGCACCTTCCTGCACGACAAGGAAACCCTGACCCAGGCCAGCACCCGGCTCGGCGCCGGCTTCTGGGTGCTGACGCCGCTGCGTTCGGCCGATGGCACCGTGGTGCTGATCAATCGCGGCTTCGTACCGCCAGAGGCACGCGAGCGAACGAGCCGCGCGGCCACCGAGGCGAAGGGCGAGGTCGCCGTCGCCGGCCTCCTGCGCATCACCGAGCCCAAGGGCGGGTTCCTCCGCAAGAACGACCCCGCCGCCGACCGCTGGTTCTCGCGCGACGTGCAGGCCATCGCGGCCGCACGCGGACTCGACAACGCAGCGCCCTATTTCGTCGATGCCGAGGCCGATCCGTCGCTCTCGCCCGAGACGGCCGACTATCCCGTGCGCGGCCTCACGGTCATTGCCTTTCCCAACAGCCACCTGGTCTACGCCCTCACCTGGTACGGCCTCGCGCTGATGGTGCTGGGCGGCGCCTGGTTCGTCTGGCGCGACGGGCAGAGGCGCGCCCGAAGGGCCTCCGGCGGCAGCGGTGAAAATGCGGCCCATGCCGACACCCACCCCCGCCCCGATGCGCGCCGCGACTGAAGCCGTGGCCGCAGTCGCGGGCGAGCTGCACGCCCCCCGCGCCGGCGTGGCGAGCCTGGACAACGCCACCGGCCACAAGAACATGCAGCAGCTGATCCAGCTGCGCTGGTTCGCGGTGGTCGGGCAGGTGGCCACCATCCTGGTGGTGCACTACGGCTTCGGCATCCGGCTGCCGCTGGACAACATGCTGCAGGTGCTCACCTGCCTGGCGCTCTTCAACATGGTGAGCCTGCTGCGCTCGCGCACCCATCGCCGGGTGACCAACGGCGAGCTGTTCCTGGCGCTGCTGGTCGACGTGGCCACGCTCACGGCGCAGCTCTACCTGAGCGGCGGTGCCACCAACCCCTTCGTCTTTCTCTACCTGCTGCAGGTGATCCTGGGCGCGGTGCTGCTGAAGGCCTGGTCGACCTGGACCATCGTAGTCATCACCAGCCTGTGCTTCGCCGGGCTGGCGCTCTTCTCGCGCCCGCTCGCGCTGCCGCTGGACCACCACCGGGGCCTCTGGAGCCCCTACATCCAGGGCATGCTGGTGTGCTTCGCGCTCAATGCGGCGCTGCTGGTGATCTTCATCACCCGCATCAGCGGCAACCTGCGCGCACGCGATGCGCGGCTGGCCGACCTGCGCCAGCGCGCGTCCGAGGAAGAACACATCGTGCGCATGGGCCTGCTCGCCTCGGGTGCGGCGCACGAGCTGGGCACGCCGCTCGCCACGCTGGCGGTGATCCTGGGCGACTGGCGCCGGCTGCCGCACTTCAGCTCCGACCCCGAACTGCTGACCGAGGTGGCCGAGATGGAACTGCAGATCCAGCGCTGCAAGAGCATCGTGAGCGGCATCCTCCTGTCGGCCGGCGAGGCGCGCGGCGAGTCGTCCGAAGAAACCACGGTGAGCACCTTCCTCGACGACCTCGTGCAAGAGTGGCGCACCACGCGCCCGGTGGAAGAGTTCGACTACGACAACCGGTTCGGACAAGACCTCCCCATGGTCTCCGACTCGGCGCTCAAGCAGATGATCTGCAACGTGCTCGACAACGCGCTGGAGGCATCGCCGCACTGGCTGCGCCTGGAAGCGGCGCACGATGCCGACAACCTCACGATCACCGTCACCGACGCGGGCCCGGGGTTCCTCCCGGCGATCCTCAAGGAATTCGGCAAGCCCTACCAGTCGAGCAAGGGCCGGCCGGGCGGCGGGCTCGGGCTGTTCCTCGTCGCCAACGTGGCGCGCACCCTGGGCGGCCGCGTCGCGGCGCGCAACCGGCCCGAGGGCGGCGCGATCGTGACCGTCACGCTGCCGCTCGCGGCCATCGTGCTGGAAGAAGAGGAAGCCGACGACGAAGAAGATGCCGCGCCGGTCGAGCCCATTGCCAACGGAAAACCATGACGGAAACCGCCGAAGCCGAACGCCAGTTGCTGATCGTCGAGGACGACGATGCCTTCGCGCGCACGCTCAGCCGCTCCTTCGAGCGCCGCGGCTATGCGGTGATGCACGCGAGCAATGCCGACGAGGTCCAGGCGCTGTTGGAAACCCGCTCGCCCGACCAGTCGCCCGGCTATGCGGTGGTCGACCTGAAGCTCAACGGCGAGGCCTCGGGCCTGGCCTGCGTGCAGATGCTGCACCAGCACAACCCGAAGATGCTGATCGTGGTGCTCACGGGCTTCGCCAGCATCGCCACAGCGGTGGAGGCCATCAAGCTGGGCGCCTGCCACTACCTGGCCAAGCCCTCGAACACCGACGACATCGAGGCCGCCTTCGGCCGCGCCGCCGGCACCACGGAGGTGGAGCTGACCAACCGCTCGACCTCGATCAAGACGCTCGAATGGGAGCGCATCCACGAGATGCTGGCCGAGACCGGCTTCAACATCTCCGAGACCGCGCGCCGGCTCGGCATGCATCGGCGCACATTGGCACGCAAACTCGGCAAACAGCAGGTCAAGTAACATGATCTGCCGGTTTCGCGTGGATTGCGGAACCAAAACCGAATCTCGAGGTCCTGTTCCTGATGACGAATAGCCCATCCATGCAGCTGCAGCCCCTTCCCGTCGATTCGAAGAAGCCGCCCTCTGCGGCGCGCGACCAGACCGGGATGGAAGAGCTCTTCAACGCCCTGAGCCACGGCCTCGGCCTGCTGCTGGCGATTGCCTCGCTGCCCATCCTGATCTATAGCGCCGCACAGAAGGGCCAGGCCGCGAGCGTGGTCGGCGTCTCGCTCTTCGCGGGCACAGCCATCGTGCTGTACCTGATCTCCACGCTGTACCACGCACTGCCGATCGGCCGCGCCAAGGCCTGGTTCAACCGGCTGGATCACGCGGCCATCTATCTCTTCATCGCGGGCAGCTACATGCCCTTCCTGTTCGGCGTGCTGCGCGGTCCGTGGGGTTGGACGCTGTTCGGCGCGATCTGCGCGGCGGCGGCGCTGGGCGTGGGCGCCAAGCTGTTCAACCGGCTGCAGCATCCGCTGTGGTCGACCGGGCTCTATGTGGCGATGGGGTGGATGGCGCTGATGGCGGCGGTGCCGCTCTATGAGCGCATGTCACCGGCGGGGCTGGGCTGGCTCGTGGCCGGCGGGCTCTTCTATACCGCGGGTGCCGTCGTCTTCCTGTTCGACAACAAGGTGCGCTTCGCCCATTCGGTATGGCACCTGTTCGTGCTGGCCGGCAGCACCTGCCATTTCTTCGCCGTGCTCTGGCACTCGCACGGCTGAGCTTTCTCTTTCAATAGTGCGGCGGTAGCTCGTCGCGCAGGTTGCGGGCGGCTCCGTCCTGTCCTGCGTTCTGGCTCTGCTGCCGCAGGTGCGCCACCTGCTGGATCAGGCTGTCGATCTGCTGCTGTTGCCGATAGATTGTCATGTTCAGCTGTTCCAGCAGGTCGTCGGCATAGCTGGACTTGATCTCGAGTTCGGTCAGCCGCTCGGTCACGTCGTTCGGTAGGTGTTCCATGCCGCTATTGGACAGGAAGACCTACCGGTTCTTCGTGACGCTTCAGCGCTTGATCTTCGCTTCGAGCAGATCGCCCATGCCGATGCGGTGCGCGAAGTCGATGCGCATGCGCTCCGACACCTCGAACACTTCCTTGGCGCCGTCGCCCACGAAGTCGATCACCGAGCGCATCGGGCGCTGGCCAGCCGGCAGGCCCACGATGCGCACGATCTCGTCGGCCACGGCCTGCGGATCGGCATCGTCGGGCATCAGCGCCGAGAGGCTCTGGCCGATCCGGTCCATCACGCCGTCGTAGCGGCCGTAGGCGGCCATGGTGGCGGCGTCGGCCGGCTTGCCGGCGCTCGGGAAGTGGTCGGTGCCCTTGGTGAACGCGCCGGGCACCATGATCGAGGTCTCGATGCCGAAGCGCGCGATCTCGTAGGCCAGCGTGACAGCCAGCGAATCCATCGCCGCCTTGGCCGCGCCGTACGGGCCCATGAACGGCGGGAAGCCGCCCTTGGTGGTGCTGCTGCTGATCCACAGCATGAGGCCGGACTCTTGCTTCCGAAGGTACGGCAGCACCGCGCGGTTCACGCGCTGGGCGCCGAGCACGTTGGTGTCGAACACCTTGATGATTTCCTCGGGCGTGAAGGCCTCGGTCGGCCCGACCACGAGATGGCCGGCGTTCTGCATCACCACGTCGATGTGGCCCTGCTCGCGGACGATGGTGGCGGCGGCCGCATCGGCCGATTCCTGCGAGAGCACGTCGAGTTCGAGCGGGTGCAGCTGAAGGCCCTTGGCCGCGGCGTAGCTGCGCATTTCGGCGGCGCGGCCACTGTTGCGGCCCGCGATGTCGCGCATCGACGCGTAGACCACATGGCCGGCTTCGGCCAGCGACTGGGCGGTGAGCTTGCCGATGCCGGTGCCGGCGCCTGTGACGAGAACGATGGATTGCATGATGAAACTCCTGGATTGATTGAATGTGTGAGGACAGAAGGGAACGGAAGGGGAAAGAAATTCAATGCACGCGGCGTTGCAGCGCATGTGCCGCCCACGCAGCGAACGAACCGAGGGCCACTGCACCGGCCAGCGTGCCGAACAGCGAGAGCGAAGGCGGCTGGTGAATCGCGAAGAACGCGATCAGGCCGAGGAAGTAGCACAGCAGGTTGTTGAAGCGCGGCACACCGCGCAGCGACACCACGACGAGCGCCACCACCAGCACGGCGAGCGGCAGCGCCGCCGCGCCGATCACCGGCGCCAGCGCGCCGATGGCCACTGCCGCACCCTTGCCGATGAGCACGCCCAGGCTCACGCAGACGAGGTTGAACACGCCATCGCGCGCGGTGGCGCCGCGGGTATAGAACGCCACCCAGCCCACGAACATCGCCCAGACCGGCAGTTCGAGCACCAGGGCCAGCGCCGAGGCGGCGGCTGCGACCACGGCGGCGGCCACCGTGAAGGCCGAATAGGCGAGGCTGAAGAAGCGCGGGGCCTTGGCGGCCGTGGGCGTGGAAAGCTGGGTCATGGTGATTTCTCCTTGAGGGCTTCGGAAAAATCAGGCCACGCCGCCATTGGCGCGCAGGATCTGGCCATTGACCCAGCCCGCATCCGGGCCGGCCAGGAACGACACCACCGAGGCGATGTCCTCGGGCTGGCCCAGGCGCTGCAGCGGCGGCATCTTGGCGAAGGCCTGGATCTGTTCTTCGGTCTTGCCGTCGAGGAACAGCGAAGTGGCGATCGGGCCCGGCGCGACGGCGTTCACCGTGACATTGCGACCGCGCAGTTCCTTGGCGAACACATGCGTGAAGGCCTCGACCGCCGCCTTGGTGGCGTTGTAGATGGCGTAGCCGGGCATGTTCAGCGCGAGCGTGGTGCTTGAGAAATTGACGATGCGCCCGCCCGCGTTCAGCCGCGTGGCGGCTTCGCGCAGCGTGTTGAAGGTGCCGCGCACGTTGATGTCGAAGGTCTGGTCGTAGAGCGCGTCGGTGTGGTCGGCCAGCGGCACCGTCTTGAGCACGCCGGCGTTGTTGACCAGCACGTCGACCTTGCCCAGTTGCGCTTCGACGGTGTCGAACATGGCGCGCACTTCGTCGGCGCTGGCCACGTCGGCCTTGACCGCGATGGCCTTGCCGCCGGCGGCCGTGAGTTCGGCGACCAGCGCGTCGGCCTGCGCCGAGCCCGAGGCGTAGTTGACGGCGACGGCGAAGCCGTCCTTGGAGAGGCGCTGCGCGACGGCGGCGCCGATGCCGCGCGATGCGCCGGTGACGATGGCGACTTGGGTGTTGCGGGTGGTGGTCATGGTGCGATTCCTTTGCAGTGGTGGGTTGGTGAGACGAATGATCGATCGTTCCAACCAAAAGATAATCACCTCTTAATCGCCAATACAATTCCATTTACTCAAACAATAGCCAGCAAGCGCACCCCCATGGACCGCTTCCAGGAAATGCAGGCCTTCGTGCGCATCGCCGAGCGCCAGAGCTTCACCCAGGCCTCCGAAGACCTGCAGATCCCGCGCGCCACGGTCACCACGCTCATCAAGCGCATGGAAGAGCGCATCGGCACGCGCCTCTTGGAGCGCACCACGCGCACCGTGCGGCTCACGCAGGACGGCGAGGCCTACTACCGCCGCTGCGTGCGCCTGCTGGCCGACATGGAAGAGGCCGAGGGATCGTTCCGCAACGAGGCGCCCAAGGGCCTGCTGCGCGTGAACCTGCAGGGCACGCTCGCGCGGCACTTCGTGGTGCCAGCGCTGCCCGGTTTTCTTGCGCGCTACCCCGAGCTGCAACTGCACATCGGCGAGGACGACCGGCTGGTCGACCTCGTGCGCGAAGGCATCGATTGCGTGCTGCGCGCAGGCACGCTGCAGGATTCATCGATGGTCGGGCGGCGCGTCGCGCTGCTGCCGCAGGTGACGGTCGCGAGCCCCGAGTACCTCGCGAAGTACGGCGAGCCGGAGAACATGGAAGCGCTGGCCTCGCACCGCGCGGTCAACTACATCTCCAGCGGCACGGGCAAGGTGGTGCCGCTCGAATTCACGGTCGATGGCCGGGTGACGACCGTGGACCTGCCGGCGACCGTCTCGGTGACCGGCACCGATCTCTACACGGGCTCGTCGGTCGCCGGGCTCGGGCTGGTGCAGGTGCCGCGCTACCGCGTGGCGGCCGAGTTGGCGGACGGCCGGCTGAAGGTGCTGATGGCCGATTTCGCGCCGCCGCCGATGCCGGTGTCGGTGCTCTATTCGCAGAACCGCCAGCTGTCGTCGCGAGTGCGCGTGTTCACGCAGTGGATGCGCGACATCTTCGAGGCGGCGGAGCCCTGACTCCGGATTGGCTCCCTCCCCCGCTGGGGGAGGGCTGGCGTGGGGGCACGCGGCGCATCACGCACCAGCGAGGTTGCAAAGGCTGCGTGCCCCCATCCCAGCCTTCCCCCGGGAGGGGAAGGAGCAAGACGCGCGTTCAACAGGCTGAGGACTCCAATGCCACCGCGCCCGCTTCGGCGTGCGTTTCGCCACGCAGGAACACGAACACCACCAGCGCCGTCAGCACGGTCACGCCGGCCAGCACGCACAGCAGCGTGCCGAACGCCGCGCCGTAGGCGTGCAGCAGCGCCGCGCGGTCCACGCCCGGCAGCAGGGCGAGCGCCTGCGACAGGTCGCCCGTTGTCACCCGCTGCGCCGCTTGCGATGTCGCACCGGGATGCGCCGGTAGCCGCGCCAGTTGCAGCGCGACCAGCGCCGTCAGTCCCGCCCCGACCAGCGCGAGCGCAATGCCCTCCCCCGCCACCCGCACCGTGTTGAAGATGCCCGACGCCATGCCCGCCCGCTCGCGCGGCACCACGCTCACCGCGAGCCCGTCCATCAGCCCCCAGGGCAGGCCGATGCCCGCGCCGATCAAGAGCAGCGGCCACACGATCACGTGCAGCGGCGTGCCCGGCGCGCAGTAGCTGAGCCAGAGCAACCCCACCGCGCACACCAGCAGCCCCACCGCCGAGATCACGCCCGCCGAGAACCGGTGCGCAAGCGACGCCGCGAGCGTCGGCACCACGAGGATCGGCCCCGAGAGCGCGAACATGAACACGCCCGCCTCCATCGCGCTGCGCCCTTCCAGCCCGATGAAGCGGATCGGCAGCAGCACCAGCAGTACGACAAAGCCATAGGCCGGCGCTGCAGCCAGCAGTTGCACGCCGACAAAGCGCGGAAAGCGGAACAGCGTCAGGTCGAGCATCGGATGCGCCACGCGCCGCTCGATGGCGACGAAGGCCGCGCCC
This sequence comes from Variovorax sp. RKNM96, assembly GCF_017161115.1. Taxonomy (GTDB): domain Bacteria; phylum Pseudomonadota; class Gammaproteobacteria; order Burkholderiales; family Burkholderiaceae_C; genus Variovorax. The sequence goes on from NZ_CP046508.1 coordinate 5,609,049, forward strand.
ATCAGTGCCGCGCCGGCCAGCGCGCCGATCACCCACGGGCTGCCCCACCCGCTGTCGGGCGCCTGCAGCACGCCGAGCGTGAGCAGCGTCAGCGCGGCAGTGAAGGTGACCGTGCCCGGCACATCGAGCCCCATCGCATGCGGATTGCTCGACTCGCGCATGCTCAGCGAGGCGAGGCACAGCGCGACAAGGCTGATCGCCCCCGGGCTCAACATCACCGACTGCCAGCCGAAGCTTTCGGCAAGCCAGCCCGAGAGGATCGAGCCGCACGACAACCCCACGCCGAAGGAGGTGCCGATGAAGCTGAACGCCCGCGTGCGCGCCGCGCCGTCGAACACCTGCGCCAGCGCCGCCGTGCCCGCCGCGAACGCGGCCGCCGAACCCAGCCCCTGCAGGGCGCGCGCGAGATCGAAGGCGACGATGCCGGGCGCGAGCGTCAGCAGCGAACTGCTGAGCGCGACCACCGCGAGCCCCATCAGGAAGACGCGCTTGCGCCCATAGGCGTCGGCCAGCGCGCCCGCCGCCATCAGCGTTGCGCCGAAGCTCAGCATGAAGGCGTTGGTCACCCAGTTCAACTGCACCGGGCTGCCGCCCAGCGCATCGCGGATCGCGGGCAGCACCACCGCCGGGCCGGTGAAGCTCAGCGGCATGCCCAGCGCCGCGAGGCAAACGGCGGCCAGCAGCCAGTTCTTGTGGTCGGAAGACGAGGACATCGAAGGCTTTCACGCAGAAGGGAAGAAGGAGGCACAGAAGATAGAAAGGAATCAATGGAATGAAAATGGCGCCATTGATCCTCACACTCCCAACCCAAGGTTGCCAATCCATGGACAGCTTCAGCGGACTCGAATCCTTCGTGCGGGCGGCCGACCTGTTGAGCTTTGCCAAGGCGGGTCGCTTGCTGGGCATCTCGGCCTCGGCCGTGGGCAAGAACGTCGCACGGCTCGAACAGCAGCTGGGCCTCAGGCTCTTCAACCGCACCACCCGGCATGTGCGGCTGACCGAGGAAGGCGCGATGTTCCACGAGCGCTGCCGCCGCATCCTCGACGAGCTCGACGATGCACGGGCCATGATGCAGGACGCGGTCGCCGCCCCGCGCGGGCGCCTCCGCGTGAGCCTGCCGACCATCGGCTACCGCTTCTTGCTGCCGATCCTGCCGGCCTTCAAGGCGCGCTTTCCCGAGATCGAACTCGACCTCGACTTCAACGACCGCCTGGTCGACGTGATCGCCGAGGGCGTGGACGTGGCGATCCGCAGCGGCGAGCTCGGCGACTCGCAGCTCGTGGCGCGCCGGCTCGGCCCGTTCAACTTCGTGCTCGTCGCCTCGCCCGCCTACCTGGCCGAACACGGCGTGCCGCAGGTGCCGGCCGACCTCGCCCAACACAGTTGCCTGCGCTACAAGTTCGTGACCGGCGGAAAGATCGAAGACTGGGACCTGCCGGGCCTGCCCACGCAACTGCCGCCCGGGCTTCTCTGCAACAACATGGAAGCCATGCTCGGCGCGGCCGTGGCCGGCCTCGGCGTGGCCTACATGCCCGACTTCCTTGCGCGCGATTCGCTCTGCCGCGGCGAGCTGCAGCGCGTGCTCGAGACGCACCTGAGTCGCCAGGGGCAGTTCTCGGCGCTGTGGTCATCGAGCCGGCAGTTGTCGCCGAAGGTGCGGGCGTTCGTGGACTTTGCGGGGGAGCACATGTTCAAGGAAGCGCTGCCTCCAGCTCGCTGACCTCGCGGGTCGGCGTCTCGGCACGCGGCACGGCCTCCTTGGGCTGCGCCTTCACAGGCTCGCTCCCCATCCGGCTCAACGCAATCGCCGCCTGCAACGGATAAAGCGTCCGCGCATCCCCCTCCGCCTTGTTGCTCACCGTCGTGCCGGCCACTTCGCTCATGCTGGCCGTGCGCACCGCATCCAGCCGATGCGTCGGCACCATGAACGGTGAATGCGTCGTGTAGACGATCTGGTTGCCGAAGTCGTGCTCGAAGTGCGCGAGCAGGTCGGCCTGCGAATGCGCGTGCAGGTGCAGGCCGGGTTCGTCCAGCAGCAGGATGGCATCGCCCGCGCCCCGGGTGTCCGCGAAGAAGGTGATGTAGAACGAGAAGAACCACTGGAAGCCGCGGCTGCGCTCGTCGAGGTTCACTTCGACCTCGTAGGCGCCGTTCGGGTCGGACACCAGCGTGTCCATGTACGGCCCGTCGAGGTTGAAGCGGACCTTGAGCTCGCGGTCCTTCCACACGCGGCGGATCTCCGACGTGACGACCGAGCCCGCGCGGTTCACGAGCTGGTTGCGCGTGGCCTGGTCGTTCTTCTCGAGCAGGTCCTGCAGTTGCTGCGGGTCGAGCCCCGCGACCTTGCAGAGCTTCTCGAAGCTGCGCTGCTCGGGCGTCGCCTGGCCCCAACCCTTGCGCACGAGGTAGTCGGCGATGTTCTGTCGGCCGGGCAGCGCGGGGTATTCGTCCACGTAGACGAAGCGCGGCAATTTTTCGAGCACCCATTGCTTCGCTTTCGCGAGCGCGGGCGTGTCGTTCGCGATCGCGCGGGCCATGTCCTCGAGCTCGACCAGCATCTGCTCCTGCTTGTCGCTGAGTTCGGCATCCTCGGCGGCCATCGCCCGGCGCAGGGCCTGCAGCGCCCTCACCGCGCCTTCCGACCATTTGATGTAGTCGGGGCTCGGGATCATCGCGGCGTCGAAGGCATCGGCCTCCTGCTCCAGCGTGGCGCGAGCGCCTTCGGCGACCTTCTCGGCCGCGGCCTTGACGGCAGGCACGATCTTGCGGACCTTGCCCTTGATGTCCGACACGTCGAGCGAGAGTTCGCCGAGGCCTTCGAAACCGGTCCAGCGTGTCGCGGCATAGCCCCGGCCGGCGGTGACGTGGCGCACATCGGATGCACGCGGAAGGATGGCCTTCAGTTCGGCGCGTTCGCCGTCGTCGAGCGCCCAGCGCGTCGCGACGACGGGCGTGTCGCCTTGGCACTCTTCAAGGCGGCGATGCCGCGGAAAGTCCTTGATCGGACTGAGTTCGATGAGGCCTTCGGCCGGGTTCAGGCTGTGCAGCGCACGCAGCAGGTTCGATTTGCCGCTGTCGTTTCGGCCGAGGATCGCAGTGATCTGCGTGGAGTCGATGGGGCCGCTGTCGTTGATCGAGCGAAAGTTGGTGATCTGGAATGACGCCAAGCGCATGTAAGGGAGTTCTCTTCGAATGAATGAATGCAGGGTCGGGGAATGTATTGCATTCCCGGCCCTCCTCTTCCCGCGAAAAGAAAAATTACCCGGCTGCGCCCCGCCGCCTCAGCTTCTCAGATCTTCTGCAGCGCCTGCTGCAGATCAGCGCGCAGGTCTTCCAGGTCTTCGACACCCACGGACAACCTGACAAGCCCGTCGCCAATGCCGAGCCGGGCGCGGGTCTCGGCCGGAATGGTGGCGTGGGTCATGATGGCCGGATGCTCGATCAGGCTCTCGACGCCGCCGAGGCTCTCGGCCAGTGCGAATATCTGCACCGCTTCGAGAAAACGCCGCGCGCCGGCGAGGTCGGTGCGCAGGTCGATCGAGATCATGCCGCCGAAGCCGTGCATCTGGCGCTTGGCCAGCTCATGCTGCGGATGCGAGGCCAGGCCCGGGTAGTGCACGCGCGCGACCTGGGGCTGGCTTTCGAGCCACTGCGCGAGCGCCAGTGCGCTGCTGCAATGCCGCTCCATGCGCAGCGCCAGGGTCTTCACCCCGCGCAGCGTGAGGAAGCTGTCGAAGGGGCTGGCGATCGCACCCACCGAGTTCTGCAGGAAACCCAGGCGCTCGCGCAACGGCTCGTGCCGCGCTTCGCGGCCGACGATGGCGATGCCGCCGATCACGTCCGAATGCCCGTTGAGGTATTTGGTGGTCGAGTGCACGACCACGTCGAAGCCGAGGTCCAGCGGACGCTGGACCCAGGGGCTCGCAAAGGTGTTGTCGGCCACGCAGAGAATGCCGCGCTCGCGGCAGATGTCGGCAATGGCCCGCAGGTCGGCCAGGCGCAGCAGCGGATTGGTCGGCGTCTCGACCCACACCATGCGCGTGTCGGGCTGCAGTGCGGCGAGCAGTTGGGCCGGATCGGTCAGGTCGACGAAGCTGAAGCGGTGGCCGGCACTGCGTGCGCGCACGCGTTCGAACAGGCGGAAGGTGCCGCCATAGACGTCGTCGCCTGAGACGATGTGCGAGTTGGCATCCAGCAGTTCGAGAGTGGTCGAGATCGCGGCCAGTCCGGAGGCGAAGGCGAAAGCCCCGGAGCCGTTTTCGAGATCGGCCACGCAGCGCTCCAGCGCCCAGCGCGTCGGATTGTGCGAGCGGCCGTAGTCCAGGCCCTTGTGCACGCCGGGGCTCTGCTGCACGTAGGTCGAGGTCGCGTAGATGGGCGGCATGATCGCGCCCGTCGTCGGGTCGGGCGACTGGCCGGCGTGGATCACGCGGGTGGCAAAGCCCTGCTGGCGGGTGTCGGAAGTGTCTTGGCTCATTTCAGTTTCCTGCGCAAGTGATTCAGAAGGTCGACACGGGTGATGAGGCCATGGAAGCCGGCCTCGTCGGCAATCATCGCCACCAGGCCGCGGTCGAGCACGGCTTCGAGCTCGCCCAGGCTGGCGTCGGCCGGCAGCGTCTCGGGCACGTCGGTCATGGCGCTGCGCACCTCCGAGCGAAAGCGGTCGGCATCGGCATGCACGCCCAGGAGCAGGTCGGACTCGTCGATCACGCCGACCAGCCGCCCGTCTTCATCGAGCACCGGCAGTTGCGACACGTCGGCCAGGCGCATGCGCTGGAAGGCCGTGAGCAGCGTGTCCCCGGGGCCGACGCTGATCACGCTGCCGTCTTCGAAGCGGCGCGAGACCACGTCGCGCAGATCGCCGAAGCGCTCGCGCGCGAGCAGCCCCTGGTCGAGCATCCACTGGTCGTTGTAGACCTTCGAGAGGTAGCGCGTGCCGGTGTCGCAGACGAAGCTCAGCACGCGCAGCGGCTTTGTCTGCTCGCGGCAGAAGCGCAGCGCCGCGGCCAGCAGCGTGCCGGTGGAAGAGCCGCCCAGGATGGCCTCGGCACGCAGCAGTTCGCGCGCGGCGCCGAAGCTCTCCTCGTCGCTGATCGAATAGGCCTTCTTCACGCCCGAGAGGTCCGCGATGGCCGGAATGAAGTCTTCGCCGATGCCCTCGACGGCCCATGAACCCGCCTCGCCGATGGCACCACTGCGCGTGTACTCCGCGACCACCGAGCCCGCGGGATCGGCCAGCACGAAAAAGAGGTCGGGCTGCACCGTGCGGAAGTAGCGCGTGAGTCCGGTGATGGTGCCGCCGGAGCCGACGCCGGCCACGATGGCATCGAGATCGTGGCCGCACTGCTGCCAGATCTCGGGGCCGGTGCTCGATGCGTGCGCGAGCGGGTTGTCGGGGTTGTTGAACTGGTCCGCGAAGAAGGCGCCCGGGATCTCCTTCGCGAGCCTTGCCGCGAAGTCCTGGTAGTACGCCGGATGGCCCTTGCCCACGTCGGAACGCGTGATGTGGACTTCGGCGCCGAGCGCCTTCAGGTGCAGCACCTTCTCGGTCGACATCTTGTCGGGCACCACCAGCACCACGCGATAGCCCTTGGCGCGCGCCACCAGTGCCAGGCCCAGCCCGGTGTTGCCGGCGGTCGCCTCGACCACCGTGCCGCCGGGGCCAAGGCGCCCATCGCGCTCGGCCGCTTCGATCATCGCGAGGCCGACGCGGTCCTTGATGGAGCCGCCGGGGTTCTGCGACTCGAGCTTGAGGAACAGGGTGCACAGGCCCGTGTCCAGCCGGGTGACCTGGACCAGCGGCGTATTGCCGATCAGGTCCAGCACCGCGGGTCGCGTCTCGGTCGTGATCGCCATGTCAGCTCCTGTTGATGCCAGTCTTGCCTTCAGCACGATCGCGGTTCAGGTTTACTCCGCCGCGCGCCTCAGCGTATCGACCACCGGCCGGCGCAGCACGTCGCGCAAACCCCACCACCCCGCCGCCAATGCCAGCACCGCGCCGGCCAGCGCACCCGCGACGGGCACGAGCGGCGATGCGGTCCAGGTGAACTCGAACACATAGCGCGCGAGGCCCCAGCCGATCACCGAGGCCACGATGCTCGCGAGAAAGCCCGCGAGCAGACCCACGCCGATCAGCTCGGCGCGCTGCACCTGCCGCAAGAGGCTCGCGCGTGCGCCCACGGCACGCATCACCGCGAACTCCCGCGCCCGCTCCTCGCGCGTGGCCGTGACCGCCGCGAACAGCACCACCAGCCCCGCGGCGAGCGTGAAGCCGAACAGGAACTCGACCGCGCGGATCACCTGGTCGAGCACGCGCTGCACCTGGTTGATGGTCGCGCTCATGTCCACGTTGGTCACGTTCGGGTAGGTGCGCACCAGCGTGTTGTCGAAGCCGCGCGTCTCGGGTGCGCGGAAGGCACCCATGTAGGTGACCGGCACGTCGGGCAGCGAGGCCACCGTGTACATCACGAAGAAGTTGGCGTGCAGCGAGCCCCAGTCGACCTTGCGCAGCGAGGTGATGCGCGCATCGTTCTGCATGCCGCCGATGTCGAAGCGCAGCGTGTCGCCGAGCTTCAGGCCCAACGTATCGGCCAGGCCTTCTTCGACGCTCACCTCGCCCGCCGCGCCGGGCTTCCAGGCGCCCGCGGTGATGCTGTTGTGCGCGGGCGCTTCCATGGCGTTGCTGAGGTTGAACTCGCGGTCCACCAGGCGCTTGGCGCGGTCTTCGGCGTAGTCGTCGGGCGTCACCGGCTTGTCGTTGACCGCGATGAGGCGACCGCGAATCATCGGGTACCAGTCGAACTTGCCCACGCCGGCATCGCGCAGCGACTTCTGGAACGCTTCGCTCTGGTCGGGCATCACGTTGATGACGAAGCGGTTCGGCGCATCGGGCGGCGTGGCCTTGCGCCAGCTCGCGACGAGGTCGGTGCGCAGCAGCACGAGCAGCACCAGTGCCAGCAGGCCGACCGCGAGCGCGCTGACCTGCACCACCGCATAGGCGGGCCGCGCCGAGATCTGCCGCGTGGCCAGCACCAACCAGCGCGGCGCGGTCGTTTCGTTGACGCTGCGGCGCAGCACCTTCACCGCGAGCCAGCTGAGCAATGCAAAAACAGCCACCGCGCCCGCGAAACCGCCGACCGCGATCAGCCCGAGCTTGATGTCGCTGCTCGCCGCCATCAGCAGCGCGGCGAAGCCCGCCACGCCGATGCCCAGCACCGCGAGCGATGCGGGCTTGAGCCCACCCACGTCGCGCCGGATCACGCGCAGCGGCGGCACGCGTGCGAGCTGCAGCACCGGCGGCAGGCCGAAGGCGAACAGCAGCGTGAGCCCCATGCCGAGGCCGAAGGCCACCGGCCACAGCGTGGCGGCGGGCAATGCGGTCTCGACCAACCCCGCCAGCAGCAGCACGAACACGTAGTGCACCGCGAAGCCGATGGCCACGCCGATGCCGCTCGCCACGACGCCGATCACCGCGAACTCGAAGGCATAGGCCATCGCGATGGTGCGCTGGCTCTGGCCGAGCACGCGCAGCATCGCGCAGTCGTCCAGGTGGCTGGCCGCGAAGCCGCGCGCGGCCAGCGCCACGGCCACGGCCGACAGCAGCGCCGCGAGCAGCGCGACGAGGCTCAGGAATTTCTCGGCGCGGTCGAGCGTCTGGCGCATCTCGGGCCGGCCGCCTTCGAAGGAGTCGAGCCGCACGCCGCGCAGCTCGCCCTTCTTGATGCTGGCCTCGGCCCAGTCGGTGAAGCGCTTCACCGCCGCATCGTTGCCCGCCACCGCGTAGCGATAGCCCACGCGGCTGGCCGGCTGCACGAGCCCGGTACGCGCCACGTCGGCCTGGTTGAGCATCACGCGCGGCGAGAAGCTCATGAAGCCGGCGCCGCGGTCGGGCTCCAGCGTGATGATGCGGCCCACGCGCAGGCTGGTGTCGCCCAGGAGCAGCGGGTCGCCGATCTTGAGACCCAGCGAATCAAGCAGCGAGGCATCGACCCACACCTCGCCGGCCGGCGGAATGTCGCGGGTGATCGCGCCCGGCCCGGTGAAAGTGGTCGATGTCTGCAGGCTGCCGCGCAACGGATAGCCCGCCGTCACCGCCTTCAATGCCACGAGCTTGCTGGCGCCGCCCTGCACATCGTCGGCCCGCGCCATGGTGGGAAAGCCGTAGGTGCTGGTGCCTTCCAGGCCCAGCGATTTAGCCTGGGCCACGAAGGCGTCGGGCGTCGGGTTGTCGCTCACGATCACCGCATCGCCGCCCAGCAGTTGCCGCGCATCGCGCTTGAGCCCGCCCTGCAGCCGGTCGGCGAAGAAGCCGACCGCCGTGAGTGCGGCCACAGCCAGCAGCACGGCGACGATCAAGAGGCGCAGCTCGCCGGCGCGCAGGTCGCGCCAGAGGGTGCGCCAGCCAAGGCGAAGGGAGTCGGTCATGGCGCGAACGATAGCCGACGCCTAAGGCCACAGGCGGATTCAAGGGTTATTGCGCCCTCCGAGCCCTTGATCGCGGCGGCATGCTGTCGCATGATGCGAAAAAAGCATCCAGTTACCGCGTCGGGGCGAGCCCGTCGGCAACAACGGAAGCCATAAAAACAGCCGGGCCGCCTTCCCCCACAAGGAGTGTCGATGTCACGATGTCAGCGCTTGCAAACCGTCGGCCTTTGCCTGGCCCTTGGTTTGCTGTTGAGTGCCTGCGATCCCAAGCCGACGACGTCGGCAGCAGGCGCTGCCTCTTCGTCCGGTGCCAGCCCCAGCGGCATCAAGCCCGCCGACTCCGGCGACAAGATCGATCCCACCTCCGCCCACAAAGGCCCGTCCGAAGGCGGCGCAGCCGTGGGCGGCATGAGCGGCCAGGGGGGCGCCTCGACGGGCGGCACGCCTGCGCCGAGCGGTGGCGACGGCACGGCACCCAAATAAAAGAGGCACCGGCCTCGTTCTCTTTCCCACGCAAAACAGAAGAAGACCACGATGAAACAACCCACTTCAGCTGTGCAGGAGGTGATGTCATGGACATAAGCCGCCGGCAATTCTTCCGCGTCAGCAGCGCGGGCCTGATCGGCTCGAGCATCGTCGCGCTCGGCTTCTCGCCGACCGCGGCGCTCGCCGAGGCGCGCAACTTCAAGCTCGCACGCACCACCGAGACGCGCAACACCTGCCCGTACTGCTCGGTGGGCTGCGGGCTCATCATGTACAGCCTGGGCGACAAGGCCAAGAACGTGGTGTCCGACATCCTCCACATCGAGGGCGATGCCGACCACCCCGTGAACCGCGGCACGCTGTGCCCCAAGGGCGCGGGCCTGCTGGACTTCGTGCACAGCCCCATGCGGCTGAAGTACCCCGAAGTGCGCGAGGCCGGCAGCACCGAGTGGAAGCGCATCGGCTGGAACGAGGCGCTGGACCGCATCGCCAAGCTGCTCAAGGCCGACCGCGACGCCAACTTCCAGACCACCAACGCCGACGGCAAGACCGTCAACCGCTGGACCAGCTCGGGCATGCTCTGCGCCTCGGCCTCGTCCAACGAAACCGGGTACATCACGCACAAGGCATTCCGCTCGACCGGAATGCTGGTGTTCGACAACCAGGCACGCGTTTGACACGGACCTACGGTGGCCAGTCTGGCCCCGACGTTCGGACGCGGTGCGATGACCAACCACTGGCAGGACATCCAGAACGCGGATGTCGTGCTGATCATGGGCGGCAATGCCGCGGAGGCGCATCCGTGCGGCTTCAAGTGGGTCATCGAGGCCAAGAAGCAGAACAAGGCGCGCCTTGTCGTGGTCGACCCGCGCTTCACGCGCTCGGCCGCCATGGCCGACTACTACGCACCGGTGCGCGCGGGCTCGGACATCGCGTTCCTCGCGGGGGTCATCAACTTCCTCTTGAGCAACGACAAGATCCAGACGGAGTACGTGCGCAACTACACCAACGCGCCGTTCATCGTCGGGCCTGACTACAAGTTCGAGGACGGCCTGTTCAGCGGCTACAACGCCGAGAAGCGCAACTACGACCCCAAGTCGTGGGGCTACGCGCTCGACGAAGCCGGCATGGCCAAGGTCGACATGACCATGCAGGACCCGCAGTGCGTGCTGCAGGTGATGAAGCGGCATTACTCGCGCTACACGCCCGAGCTGGTGAGCCGCATCACCGGCACGCCGCAGGACAAATTCCTGAAGGTCTGCGAGTACATCGCGAGCACCAGCACGCCCACGCGCACCATGACCATCATGTATGCGCTCGGCTGGACCCAGCACAGCCAGGGCTCGCAGATGATCCGCACCGGCGCCATCGTGCAGCTCCTCTTGGGCAACATCGGCGTGCCCGGCGGCGGCATGAACGCGCTGCGCGGCCACAGCAACATCCAGGGCCTCACGGACCTGGGGCTGCTGTCGAACTCGCTGCCCGGCTACATGTCGCTCGCGCGGGACAGCGAGCAGAACCTGCCCGACTACTACAAGACCCGCGCGCTGAAGGCGCTGCGTCCCAACCAGATGAGCTACTGGCAGAACTACCCCAAGTTCTTCGTCAGCATGCAGAAGTCGTGGTGGGGCGATGCGGCCACGGCCGAGAACGAGTGGGCCTTCCACTACCTGCCGAAGATCGACAAGCTCTACGACATCCTGCAGGCCTTCGAGCTCATGAACCAGGGCAAGCTCAACGGCTACATCTGCCAGGGCTTCAACCCGGTGGGCTCGTTCCCGGACAAGAAGAAGATCATCGACGGGCTCTCCAAGCTCAAGTTCCTCGTCACCATCGACCCGCTGCAGACCGAGACCAGCGAGTTCTGGCGCAACTTCGGCGAGTTCAACGACGTCAAGACCACCGACATCCAGACCACGGTGTTCCGCCTGCCATCGACCTGCTTCGCGGAGGAAGACGGCTCGCTCACCAACTCCAGCCGCTGGCTGCAGTGGCACTGGAAGGGCGCCGAGCCGCCGGGCGAAGCCAAGGGCGACATCGAGATCATCGCGGGCATCTACAACCGCATCCGCCAGGCCTACATCAAGGACGGCGGCGCCTTCCCCGATCCGATCGTCAAGCTGACCTGGCCCTACAAGATTCCGCACTCGCCCTCGGCGCAAGAGCTGGCGATGGAATACAACGGGCGCGCCCTCACCGACCTGCTCGATCCGAAGGACCCGACCAAGCCGCCGCTCGCGAAGGCCGGCGAACAGCTCTCGGGCTTCGGCCTCCTGCGCGACGACGGCTCGACCGCATCGGGCTGCTGGATCTACAGCGGCGCATGGACGCAGGCCGGCAACCAGATGGCGCGGCGCGACAACGCCGATCCGTTCGGCATCGGCATGGTGCAGAACTGGGCGTGGGCGTGGCCGGCGAACCGGCGCATCCTCTACAACGGCGCCTCGACCGACCCGGCCACCGGGAAGGCGTGGATCGCCCGGCGCAGCCTCGTCGCATGGAACGGCAAGGCCTGGGCCGGCGCCGACGTGCCCGACATCCGGCCCGATGCGAACCCGATGGAAGCCGAGGCGGTGCGTCCCTTCATCATGACGGCCGAAGGCGTGGCGCGGCTCTTCGCGCCCACCGGCATGGCCGAAGGTCCGCTGCCCGAGCACTACGAGCCCTTCGAGTCGCCGCTGGTCAACAACCTGATGCACCCGAACAACCCGAAGGCGCGCGCCAACCCCGCGGCGCGCATCTTCAAGGGCGACCTCGAGCGCCTGGGCGTGCCGAAGGACTTTCCGTACGTGGCGACCAGCTACCGGCTCACCGAGCACTTCCACTACTGGACGAAGAACGTGCGCACCTCGGCCATCATCCAGCCGCAGCAGTTCGTCGAGATCGGCGAGGAGCTCGCGAAGGACAAGGGCATCGCCAACGGCGACATGGTGAAGGTGTCGAGCAAGCGCGGCTTCATCAAGGCGGTGGCGCTGGTGACCAAGCGGATCGTGGGGCTGCAGGTCGATGGGCGCACGGTGCACACGGTGGGGCTGCCGAACCACTGGGGGTTCGTGGGCATCGCGAAGCCGGGGTATCTGGTGAACACGCTCACGCCCTTCGTGGGCGATGCGAACACGCAGACGCCCGAGTACAAGTCGTTCACCGTGAATATCGAGAAGGCATAAGCGATGTCATCCCTCCAGACCCTCGACATCGCCGCCCGCTCGGCCACGACGACACCGTCGCCCGACATCCGCCATCGCCCGCAGGTGCAGGAGGTGGCCAAGCTGATCGACGTGTCGACCTGCATCGGCTGCAAGGCCTGCCAGGTCGCGTGCATGCAGTGGAACGACCTGCGCGACGAGGTCGGCACCACGCACGGCACCTACGACAACCCGAACGACCTCACGCCGGCTTCGTGGACGGTGATGAAGTTCTCCGAGGTCGAACCCGAGGCCGGCAAGCTCGAATGGCTGATCCGCAAGGACGGCTGCATGCACTGCGACGACCCCGGGTGCCTGAAGGCCTGCCCGGCGCCGGGCGCAATCATCAAGTACAGCAACGGCATCGTCGACTTCATCAGCGAGCACTGCGTGGGCTGCGGCAACTGCGTGACGGGCTGCCCGTTCGACGTGCCGCGCATCAGCAAGGCCGACAACAAGGCCTACAAGTGCTCGCTGTGCTCCGACCGCGTGGGCGTGGGCCTGGAGCCGGCCTGCGTGAAGGCCTGCCCCACCGGCGCGCTGCACTTCGGCACCAAGGAAGACATGCACGAGTACGCCTCGGAACGCATCGTCGACCTGAAGGACCGTGGCTTCGCGAACGCCGGCGTGTATGACCCGGCCGGCGTGGGCGGCACGCACGTCATGTACGTGCTGCAGCACGCCGACCGCCCGGGCCTGTACGCCGGTCTTCCGAAAGACCCGCACATCAGCCCGCTGGTGTCGCTGTGGAAGGGCGTGGCCAAGCCGCTCGCGATGGTCGCGATGATCGGCGCGGTGGTCGGCAGCTTCTTCCACTACATGAAGACCGGGCCGATCGAGCCGAAGGACGAGCACCCCGATGCCGACGCGGATGGCAAGCCCGACGACGTGGTGGTGATCGAAGCGCCGCCAGCATCGACCGCCGCCGATCCCGTCCGCGACGCACCCCGTGCATGAGGAGAACGCGATGACCCGCTACTACCTTCGCCGCTACCGCGACGCCACCCGCATGAACCACTGGTTCGTCGCGATCATGTTCTTCGCGGCCGCGCTCTCGGGCCTGGCCTTCTTCCATCCGAGCCTGTTCTTCCTGAGCACGCTGTTCGGCGGCGGCCAGTGGACGCGCATCCTGCACCCCTTCATGGGCCTCTTGATGGTGCTGGGCTTCGTGTTCCTCTTCTTCACGATGTGGCGCGAAAACATCCTGGACCGCAGCGACCGCGAGTGGGTCAGGAACGCGCCCAAGATGCTCAAGGGCGACAAGTCGAGCATGCCGCCGGTGGGCAAGTACAACGCCGGGCAGAAGCTGGTGTTCTGGGCCTTCGGCATCAGCCTGTTGCTGCTGCTGGTGACGGGCTTCATGTTCTGGAGCCCGTGGTTCGTCGGCTTCTTCCCGATCCTCTTGCGGCGCATCGCGGTGGTCGTGCATGCGGTCTCGGCGGTGGTGCTGATCCTCTCGGTCATCACGCACATCTACGCCGCGATCTGGGTCAAGGGCACGCTGCGCGCGATGACGCGCGGCACCGTCACCGAAGGATGGGCCAAGCTCAACCATCCGTTGTGGCATCGCAAAATGACGCGCGGTGAGTGATACTGCGCCGATGACGAGCCCCACCGGTACGCCACCGCCGATCCGCACCACGCGCGTTCTCGATCCCGAACAGATCGCGATGCAGGCCGGGCGGCAGATGCCGTTCCTGCGCCTGCCGGTGCGCGCCGCGGTGTTCTCCGACCGGCAGCTGCGGCTGCGCCAGCTCGCGGCCTCGCATCCGATGCGCGAGTACCTGATCTTCATCGCCGACCTTGCGCAGGCGCAGCACCAGGTGCTGCAGGACTATCCGGCCGTCGCGCTCCCCGAATCCGAAGCGCTCGAAGCCGCCGCGAAGGTGCTCAAGCCGCCGATGCCCGCGTTCTGCTGGACGCGCGATGCGGTGTGGCGCACGCAGCTGCGGCGCCTGCTCGGCCTCTTTCGCGCGCGCCTGCCCGAAGGCCCGGCGCGCGACACGCTCGACCGCGTGGTGGCCGCCGACGACGCCTGGCTCGACCAGCAGGCCGACCTGCTCTCGCGCCGCATCATGTTCGGGCTCGACCTGGCCGCGGCGCCATTGATCGCATCAGGCCTGCAGGCCTACTGGACACAGCTCGTGCTGCAGGTGGCCGAGCGCAATGGCGAGAACATCTACGGCCGAACCGACCCCGGCAACGAGTGCCCCTGCTGCGGCAGCGTGCCCACCGTGAGCATCACGCGCATCGGCGCGGACGAGGCGGGCTTTCGCTACCTGCACTGCTCGCTGTGCAGCACCGAGTGGCACTACGTGCGCATCAAGTGCACGCACTGCGAAAGCACCAAGGGCATCCACTTCGAATCGCTCACGCCCGAACCCGGCATCGAGCTGCCCGCCACCGGCGCGCGCGAAGGCGCGGTGAAGGCCGAGTGCTGCGACAGCTGCGGCCACTACCTCAAGCAGATCGCGATGGAGCGGGACCCCGAGGTCGAGCCCGTCGCCGACGACCTCGCGAGCGTCACGCTCGACCTGCTGGTTTCCGAGGCCGGACACCAACGCAGCGGCCACAACCTGATGCTTCTCTTCGGCGATCCCGAGATCGCCGACGACGGCGGAGGCGGCTGATGGCAGCGCCCGAAGAGTCCGTGGTCCACGGCTCGACGGCAAGGCCCCAGGATCTGCCTTCTGTCGATCAACTGCTGCGCGCCGATGCGCCGCGCGCCCTGCTGGCCGAGCACGGCCGCACCCTCGTCGTCGGTGAAGCGCGCGCGCTGCTCGAAGGGCTTCGCGCACGTGCCGTGACCGGGAAGCTCGCCACATCGGAAGTGCAACCGGAAGCGCTGAGCGATGCGCTCGCCGTCCGCGTGCAAGACCGTCTCGCACCGCGCATGCGCGCCGTGCTGAACCTCACCGGCACCGTCATCCACACCAACCTCGGCCGCGCGCTGCTGGCCGATGCGGCATTGCAGCGCCTGCTCGCGGTGATGACCTCGCCCAACAACCTCGAGTACGACCTCGCCACCGGCAGCCGCGGCGACCGCGATTCGTTGATCGAAGAGCTGCTGTGCACCATCACCGGTGCCGAGGCCGCGACGGTGGTCAACAACAACGCGGCCGCGGTGCTGCTCACCATCGCGGCGCTCGCGCGCGACCGCGAAGTGATCGTCTCGCGCGGCGAGCTGGTCGAGATCGGCGGCGCCTTCCGCATGCCCGACGTGATGGCCAGCGCCGGCGCGCGCATGGTCGAGGTCGGCACCACCAACCGCACGCACCCGCAGGACTACGAGCGCGCCATCAACGCGCAGACCGCGCTCGTGATGAAGGTGCACACCAGCAACTACGCGGTGCAGGGTTTCACTGCCGCAGTGGACGAGGCCACGCTCGCCGGCATCGCGCATGCGCGCGGCGTGCCGCTGGCCACCGACCTGGGCAGCGGCTCGCTCGTCGACCTCGCGCACTACGGCCTGCCGCGCGAGCCGCTGCCGCAGGAGATGCTCGCGGCCGGCTGCGACGTGGTCACCTTCTCGGGCGACAAGCTGCTGGGCGGTCCGCAGGCCGGACTCATCGTCGGCAGCAAGGAGGCGGTGGGCCGCATCCGCAAGTTCCCGATGAAGCGCGCGCTGCGCATGAGCAAGCTGCCGCTGGCCGCGCTTGAAGCGACGCTCTCGCTGTACTTGCGGCCCGAGCGGCTGGCGAAAGACCTGCCGACGCTGCGCCTGCTCACACGCTCCGCCGATGCGATCCGCGAGATGGCCGAAGCGCTGCTGCCTGCCGTGCAGGCGGCCGTATCGCCGCGCTTCACCGTCGAGGTGGTGCCGCTGCTGGGCCAGATCGGCTCGGGCTCGCTGCCGGTGGAGCGCCTGCCTTCGGCCGGCCTCGCGCTCGCGCCGGCCGGTACCGCGAAGAAGGGGCTGGGCACGGCACTCGACAAGCTCGCCACCGCCCTGCGCAGCCTGCCGCTGCCGGTGATCGGCCGCATCGCGGAAGACCGCCTCCTTCTCGACCTGCGCTGTCTCGAAGACAGCGCCCCTTTCACGGCCCAGCTCGCCGAATTGCGCGAGCGGCTGGTGTAGTTCCTTCCCCTCAACCTCAACCCTCAGGAGAAAGCGATGAATCCCCTCGACGTGCTCGCCGGTATCGAAACGGAAACGCTGCAGCCATTGGCCTTGCGCACCGACAGCGAGGCACGCTTTCCACGAGAGACGATCGAGGCGCTGGGCAAGGCGGGCCTGCTCGGGCTGGTCTCGGCCACGTCGGTCGGCGGCCAGGGCCTGGGGCTGAAGGAAGCCGTGCAGGTGGTCTCGCGCATCGCGCAGACCTGCCCTTCCACCGCGATGGTGGTGTGCATGCACTACTGCGCCACCGCCGTGCTGGAGCAGCAGGGTCCCGAGGCCGTGCGCAAGGCCATCGCCGAAGGCAAGCACCTGGTCACCCTCGCCTTTTCCGAAGCCGATTCGCGCAGCCACTTCTGGGCGCCCACCGGCACCGCCCGCGCGGACGGCGCGAACGTGGTGCTCGATGCGCGCAAGAGCTGGGTCACCTCCGCCTTCGAGGCCGACAGCTATGTCTGGTCGAGCAAGCCGCTCGCGGCCGAGGGCGCGAGCACGCTGTGGCTGGTCGATGCGAAGTCCGACGGCCTCACCCAACCCGGCCGCTTCGACGGCTTGGGCCTGCGCGGCAACGCCTCCACGCCGATCACCGCGACGAACGTGCGCATCGGCGCCGACGCGCGACTTGGAGAAGACGGCAAGGGCTTCGACACGATGATGGGCGTGGTGCTGCCCTGGTTCTCGGTGCTCAGCGCGGCGTGCTCCGTGGGCCTGATGGAAGGCGCCCTGAGCCGCGCCATCGGCCATGTGAGCCAGACCAGGCATGTGCACCTGGATTCGTCGCTGGCCGACCTGCCCACCATCCGCGCCTACCTCGCGCGCGCCCGCATCAAGACCGACATGGTGCAGACGCTGCTCGACGACACCGTGGCCGCCATCGGCGCAGGCCGCGCCGACACCATGCTGCGCGTGCTCGAAGTGAAGGCGGCCGCCGCGGAAACCGCGCTCGAAGTGACCGACATCGCCATGCGCGTGTGCGGTGGCGCGGCCTTCCGCAAGGAGGCCGGCATCGAGCGCCTGTTCCGCGACGCGCGCGCATCGAGCGTGATGGCGCCGACCTCCGACGTGCTCTACGACTTTATCGGCAAGGCCATCACCGGCCTGCCGTTGTTCTGAAAGGCCTCCTGCCATGTCCGAACCGGTATTGATCATGGGCGCGGTCGCCTACGCGCCCAAGGTCGTCACCATCTGGGAGGGCTTCAAGGCCTTCTTCGTGAAGAACGGCCTGCCCTTCGACTACGTGCTGTATTCGAACTACGAAAAGCAGGTCGAGGCGCAGTTCGATGGCACGCTGCATCTCGCGTGGAACTCGCCGCTGGCGTGGGTGCGCGCCGACCGCATCGCGCGCAGCCGCGGCCAGCAGGTGCATGCCGTCGCGATGCGCGACACCGACTGCGACCTGCGCTCGGCCATCGTCGTACGTGCCGACAGCCCGATCCAGACGCTGGCCGACCTGCGCGGCAAGACCGTGGGCATGGGCGCGCTCGATTCGCCGCAGGCCACGCTGATCCCGCTCGATCACCTGCGCAGCGAAGGCCTCGTGAAACCGCGCGACTTCTTGCTGCGCTACTTCGACGTGCTCGGCGGCAAGCATGGCGACCACATCGGCGGCGAGCGCGATGCGGCCGTCGCGCTGATGGCGGGCGAGGTCGATGCCTGCTGCCTCATCGACGGCAACCACCTGGCCTTCGGTCTCGACGGCACTCTGCCTTCGGGCAGCACGCGCGTCATCGCGCGCACCGGTGCCTACGACCACTGCAACTTCACCACCAGCCCGGGCGCGCCCGCCGAGTTGATCGAGCGCTTCGTCTCGCTGCTGATGGCGATGCGCTGGGACGACCCGCAGGTGCGGCCGCTGCTCGAACTCGAAGGCCTGCGCGAATGGCGCGCGGGCCGCACCAGCGGCTACGCGCTGCTCGAGCGCGCGGTGGACGACGAGAACTTCTACAGCCGCGATGGCGCCATCCTCAATCCCGACTATCGATATTGAGTCGCTGGGCCTCGACCAGGGCGCCCTGCTGCTCATTCGTCGCGCGCTGGCCGAACGGCCGGTGGGGGGCGAGCTGCAGGTGCGCGGGCGCTCGCCGGACTGGGAGATGCACCTCGAAGCCTGGTGCCGCAGCCAAGGGCATCCGCTGCGTTTCGACACCGTGGAGGGGAAACCGCAAGCTCGCATCACGCGCGGCCCGCATGCCGAAGGCCGGTGGCGCGATGCGCAAGCAACGGGCACCGCGCTCGGCGACATCAACGGTGCGCCCGCCGACGATGCCGAAGCAGGCTGGGGACTGGCCGCGCGCGGCGCTACGGTCGAGGCAGGCAGTCCGAACTTTTTCTTTGCCTTGCACCGCCGCCACGAGCTCTGGGCCACGACGGCGGGCGAGCTCTACCGGCAGGCTGCGGCCGCCCAGTGGGACCCGGCCACGGCTATCGAGTGGGACGCCGATTTCGAACTGCCGCCCGCCATCGAGGCCGCCGTGGTGCAGGTGATGACGTACCTGATCGAGAACGAGAACGCCGCGCTGCTGGTGCCCGCGCGTCACCTCGGGCAGATCCACCCGCACTTCCGCGAAGTGCTGCAGTTGCTGGCGCTGCAGTGCGCCGACGAGGCGCGGCACGTCGAGGTGTTCACTCGGCGTGCCACGCTGCGCGGCCACGAGCCCGCGCTCTCGACAGCGGGCGGGCAGGCGTCGCTGCGTACGCTGTTCGATGCGCCGGATTTTTCGGTCGCCACCTTCCTGCTCGCCGTATTGGGCGAGGGCAGCTTCGTGAACCTGCTGAACTTTCTGCAGGCGAATGCGCCCGACCCGGTGACGCGGCAGATCGCACGGCTCACCGCGCGCGACGAAGCGCGGCACGTGGCCTTCGGCATGGCGCACCTGGAGTACCGGCTCTCGGTGCAGCCCGACTACCAGGCCAAGCTGCGCAACGCGATCGAGGTGCGCTACGACGCGCTGGCCAGCACCGCGGGGCTCAACGAGGAAGTGTTCGATGCGCTGGTGCTGCTCGCGGCGGGCGAGTTGTCCCCGGGCGCCATCGCGCGCGGCCATGCCGCCGTGCAGCAACTGCAGCGCGACATGGCGGCCGGCCGCCGTGCACGCCTCGCGCGGCTGGGCTTCGACCGCGACGAGGCGGAGCGGCTCTCCGCGCTGCACACGCGGAACTTCATGTGATGAGGCTGACGAGATGATCATCGGCACCGCAGGCCATATCGACCACGGCAAGACCACGCTGGTGCGCGCGCTCACCGGCGTCGACACCGACCGGCTGCCCGAAGAAAAGCGGCGCGGCATTTCCATCGAGCTGGGCTATGCGTACCTGCATTCGCCCGATGGCGTGTCGCTCGGCTTCGTCGACGTGCCGGGCCACGAACGCCTGCTGCACACCATGCTGGCCGGCGCGACCGGCATCGACCATGCGCTGCTCGTGGTGGCCGCCGATGACGGTGTGATGCCGCAGACGCGCGAGCATCTCGCCGTGGTGGCGCTGCTCGGTGTGCGCGATGCCACGGTGGCGATCACCAAGATCGATCGCATCGACGCCGCGAGGATCGCGGAGGTGCGAGCGGAGGTCGCAGCGCTGCTCGCGCCCACGCCGCTGGCGAATGCGCCGATGCTCGCGGTGTCGGCCACCACCGGCGAAGGCATCGACGCGTTGCGCGGGCGGCTGCTCGACGTCGCGCGCGAGGAGCGCACGCGCGAAGACGGCCTTGCCTTCCGCCTCGCCGTCGATCGCGCCTTCACGCTCGCGGGCGTCGGCACCGTCGTGACCGGCACGGTCTTCAGCGGCACGGTGCGCATCGGCGACGAGCTGCGGCTCGTGCCCGGCGAACGTTCGGTGCGGGTGCGCGGCATCCATGCGCAGAACCAGCAGGCGGAATCGGCCCACGCGGGACAACGCTGCGCGCTCGCATTGGCGGGCGTGACCAAGGATGAGGCGCACCGCGGCGACTGGGTCTGCACACCGTCCATCGCGCTTGCAGCCGACCGCATCGATGTGCTGCTCACGCTGTGGCCCGACGAGGCCAAGTCGCTGCGCTCGGGCGCGACGGTGCATGCGCACCTCGGCGCGAGCGACGTGATGGCCTCGGTCGCGCTGCTCGATCGCGACGCACTCGCGCCCGGAGAAACGGCGCTGGCCCAGCTGGTGCTGCGCGAGAAAGTCGGCGCATGGCACGGCGACCGCGGCGTGCTGCGCGATGCCTCGGCCACGCGCACCGTGGCGGGCGTGCGGGTGCTCGATCCTTTCGCGCCGGTGCGCTACCGGCGTACGCCCGAGCGGCTGCGCACGCTCGCGGCATGGGCCATCGACGAACGCGCGCCGCGCGTGGCGGCGCTGCTGCACAACGCACCGCTCGGCATAGACATCGCACAGCTGGCGCGTGCGCTCTCGCTGGCCGACGAGGCTGCAATGCCCTTGCCCGGCGATGCGGTGCGTATCGCGCACACGGCCATTGCGCAAGAACACCTGGCGACGCTCGAAGAACAAATCACCGAACGCCTCGCGGAATTCCATCGCACGGCGCCCGACGAGGTCGGCCCCGACGCGCGCCGGCTCAAGCGCCTGGCCGGCCCGCGCACCGACGATGCGCTGTGGCGCCATGCGCTCGATGCACTGGTCGCGCGCGGCGCGCTGGTGCGCAGCGGCACCTGGCTGCACCTGCCCGACCACGCGGCGCGGCTCAACGAGGTGGAGCAGAAGCTCGCGCAGAAGCTGCTGCCCAAGCTGGCCGACGGCGGTTTCGATCCGCCCTGGGTGCGCGATCTTGCCAAGGACAGCGGCGCGAGCGAGGCGATGGTGCGGCAAACCCTTGCGAGCCTCGCGCGGCGCGGCGAGACCTTCCAGGTGGTGAAGGACTTGTACTATCCGCTGGCGACCGTCGAACGGCTGGCCGAGCTGGCGCGCGATTGCCTCGCGCAACCCGAGGGGTTGCAGGCCGCGAGTTTTCGCGATGCGACGGGGTTGGGGCGCAAGCGCGCGATCCAGTTGCTCGAGTTTTTCGATCGTGTGGGCTACACGCGGCGCGTGAAAGACACGCACCTGCTGCGGCCCGATACGTCGCTGTTCGGGGCGAGCCCGTGAACAGCGCTCATGGGAGGGGATCGTCCCTGGTGGGGCGGCTGGGCTTCAAACCCAGTGGGTGGCGCCATGCGTCGCCGGGAAGGTTCGACTCCTTCCCCCTTCCGCCGTTTTTGTCTTTGTCTTGCTCCTTCCCCTTCCGGGGGAAGGTTGGGATGGGGGCATGCGGCGCTTCCAATGGAGCAGCGCTTGATCAAGGGCCGCGAGCCCCCACCCCCGCCCTCCCCCGGGAGGGGAGGGAGAAATGCGGGGACCTACGGCGTGACGCGCAGCGAGGGCTTGCCTGCCTCGACGCGGCCGATGACAGCCGCTTGCGCAAACCCTTCCTTGCGGAAGATCTCCAGCACCGCATCGACCGCCTCGGGCGCGCAGCTCACGAGCAGGCCGCCCGACGTCTGCGGATCGCTCAGCAGGTTCTGCGCAGTGGGCGGCAGGCCCGCGGCCAATTCCACTTCGGCGCCATAGCCCGCCCAGTTTCGGCCCGATGCGCCGGTGACGAAGCCTTCGGCGGCCATCGCGACCACGTTGTCGAGCAACGGCACCTTCGACCATTCGACGACGGCGGTGAGCTTCGCGCCGCGCGCCAGTTCGAGCGTGTGGCCTGCGAGACCGAAGCCCGTCACGTCGGTCAGCGCATGCACGCCGTCGAGCGCCGCGAGCGCGATGCCGGGCGTGTTGAGCTTGGTGGTGTTCTCGATCAACTGGCGGTAGCCGGCCTCCGACAACTGCTCCTTCTTGAGCGCCGCCGACAGCACGCCCACGCCCAGCGGCTTGCCCAGCACCAGCACGTCGCCGGCCTTTGCATCGGCGTTGCGGCGCACGCGGTCCGGATGCACCAGGCCCATCGCGACGAGGCCGTAGATGGGTTCGACCGAATCGATGGTGTGGCCGCCCGCGATCGGAATGCCGGCCGCGCGGCACACGTCCTGCCCGCCGCGCACGATCTCGGCGATCACTTCCACCGGCAGCTGGTTGATCGGCATGGCCACCAGCGCCAGCGCCATGATCGGCCGGCCGCCCATCGCGTACACATCGCTGATGGCGTTGGTGGCCGCGATACGCCCGAACTCGTAGGGATCGTCCACGATGGGCATGAAGAAGTCGGTGGTGGCGATCAGGGCCTGCTCGTCGTTGAGCCTGTAGACTGCCGCGTCGTCGGCGGTCTCGATGCCCACCATGAGCTCGGGCGGGATCATTCCCCCCGCGTGGTTCTTGAGAATCTGCGACAGCACGCCGGGCGCGATCTTGCAGCCGCAGCCGCCGCCATGCGAGAAGCTGGTGAGCCGCAGCGGCGCCAGCGGGTTCAGGAGCTTGGAAGTTGCGGCATCGGTCATGGCGGCTATCGGGTCGAATGAGACAAGCCGCGATTATCGAAGCCCCGCCCGCGCTGCGCCCACGCCCTTGAATACATCCCTTTTTTCATTACCCAAAACCATCCCATGAACAAGCTCTCCCGACTGGCGCTCGCGCTGACCGTTTCCCTCGCCAGCTTCGGCGCGCTCGCCCAAGGCGTGCTGCGCGTGTCCGCCATCCCCGACGAGGCACCCACCGAACTGCAGCGCAAGTTCACGCCGCTGGGCGACTACCTCAAGAAGGAAACCGGCATGGACGTGCAGTTCACGCCCGTGACCGACTACGCCGCCGTGGTCGAAGGCCTCGCGACGAACAAGATCGACATGGCCTGGCTCGGCGGCTTCACCTTCGTGCAGGCGCGCATCCGCACCAACGGCGGCGCGGTGCCGATCGTGCAGCGCGCGGAAGACGAGGTGTTCACCAGCAAGTTCATCGTGCCCACCGACAGCACCGCCAAGACGCTGGCCGACCTGAAGGGCAAGACCTTCGCGTTCGGCGCGCCCTCCTCCACCTCGGGCAGCCTGATGCCGCGCTACTTTTTGCTGCAGGCCGGCATCAATCCCGAGAAGGACTTCAAGACGGTCGCGTTCTCGGGCGCGCACGACGCGACCGTGGCCTTCGTGGCCGCCTCGCGCGCCGAAGCGGGCGTGCTCAATGCGTCGGTGTGGGACAAGCTGGTCGAGTCGAAGAACCCGAATGCCGCCAAGGTGCGCGTGCTCGCGACCACGCCGACCTACTACGACTACAACTGGACGGTGCGCCCGGGCATGGACCCGGCGCTGCAGAAGAAGCTGACCGATGCGTTCCTGAAGCTCGACCCGGCCAACCCGGCGCACAAGGACATCATGGCGCTGCAGCGCGCGAGCAAGTTCATTCCCACCAAGTCGTCGAACTACGACGGCATCGAGACGGCGGGCAAGTCGGCCGGCCTCATCAAGTGAGATCGAGCGTGGGGGAGTCGCCCTCACCCCAGCCCTCTCCCGCAAGCGGGAGAGGGAGCAATTCGGGGCCCGGCTGTTGGCCCCCTCTCCCGCTTGCGGGAGAGGGTTGGGGTGAGGGAGCGGCACAAGGAAGTCTCGCAACGTGAGCTTCTCACTCGATGCCATTGGCGTGGTGCATCCCAACGGCCAGCGCGCGCTGGCCGGGGTGACGCTGGCCGCGCGCGATGGCGAGCGCATCGCCGTCATCGGACCTTCGGGCGCGGGCAAGACGACGCTGCTGCGCGTGCTCGGCGCTGCGCTTCGGCCCGGTGAGGGCGAGGTGCAGGCACTGGGCGCGAAGCCGTGGCAATTGCCGGCCGGCGCGCTGAAGAAGCTGCGCGCACGCATCGGCACCGTTCACCAGGCACCGCCGATCGCGCCGCGCCTGCGCGTGGTCACCGCGGTGCTCGCGGGCCGGCTCGGCGAATGGTCGGTGCTGAGGGCGCTCGGATCGCTTTTCCATCCCTCCGACATTTCCGGCGCGCACGAGGTGCTGTCGCGCCTCTCGCTCGAAGACCGCCTGTTCGACCGCTGCGACCGTCTCTCGGGCGGGCAACTGCAGCGCGTGGGCATCGCGCGCGTGCTCTACCAGCGGCCGGCGCTGCTGCTGGCCGATGAGCCCGTTTCCGCGCTCGACCCGACGCTGGCCGACGCCGCCATCGGCCAGCTCGTCGCGCAGAGCGAAGCCACGGGCGCCACGCTGGTCGCCTCGCTGCATGCGGTGGACCTCGCGCTGCGCTGGTTTCCGCGCGTGGTCGGCATGCGCAACGGGCAGGTGATGTTCGACCTGCCGACCACCGAGGTCACGCCCGCGATGCTCGATGCGCTCTATGCGAGCGAAGGCGGCGTGGCGGTGCAGCGGGCGCCTCAGCCCGTTGCCGCTGAAGCGGCCTTCCAGCGCCCGGACTGTCCGTGAACACCGCCACCACCGCCGTCGTCCACCGCGATCCGCAGGCAATGCGGCGGCTGGCCGGCTGGCTCGCCGCGCTCGTCATCGCCTGGCCGATGCTGGCGCTCTCGGAGTTCAAGCCGTGGGCGCTGTTCGGCAGCGGCAACCTCGCGGTGATCGGCGGATTCCTCGCGGGCTTCTTTCCGCCTGCGGGCTCGCCGGATTTCCTCGCCTTGCTCGCCAGGGCCACGCTCGAGACGCTGGCGATGGCCACGGCCGGTACCGCGCTCGCGCTGCTGATCGGCGCACCGCTCGCGTTCGTGACGACGCGCGCCCTCTCCATCTCGCGCATCGGCCCGGGTCCGGGGCGCGTGCAGGCCGGCATCGTGCGGCAGGCCGCGCGCTGGCTGCTGATGGTGCTGCGCGCCATTCCCGAAATCGTCTGGGCGCTGCTCTTCGTGCGCGCCCTCGGACTCGGCCCCGCGGCCGGTGTGCTGGCGCTGGCCATCACCTACGGCGGCATGCTCGGCAAGGTCTACGCCGAGATCCTCGAATCGACCGACACGCGCCCCGCACGCGCGCTGCTCGAGGGCGGCAGCGGCCGGCTCGCGGCGCTCTGCTACGGCCTGCTGCCGCACACCGCACAGGAGCTGGCCTCGTACACCGTCTACCGCTGGGAATGCGCGGTGCGCGCCTCGGTGGTGATGGGCTTCGTGGGCGCCGGCGGCCTCGGCCAGTTGATGGACCAGTCGATGAAGATGCTCAACGGCGGCGAGGCGAGCAGCATCCTGCTCGTGTTCCTCGCGCTCGTGCTGCTGGCCGATGTGATGAGCAATGCATTGCGGAGGCTGCTCGCATGAGCCTGCCGCCGCGTCCGCCTCCGTGCCTGCGCTGCTGGTTCGCCGTGGGGCTGATCGCGCTGGCGGTCGTCGCGAGCTTCGTCTACCTCGGCATCGACTATCGCGCGCTGGGCTCGGCCGAATCGCTGCGGCTGATGGGCAAGTTCATCGCCGAGTTCTTCCCGCCCGACATGTCGCCGGACTTCCTCGCGAAGGTCGGCAACGGTGCGCTGCAGACGCTGGCGGTGTCTGCCCTCGGGACGGTGCTGGCCGCCATCGCGGGCGCCGTGCTCGCGCTGCCCGCCTCGGGCCGTGCGGGATGGCTGCCGCGCCATGTCGCGCGCTTCATCCTCAACTTCCTGCGCAGCGTGCCCGAGCTGGTCTGGGCCGCGCTCATGGTGCTGGCCGCCGGCATCGGGCCCTTCGCGGGCGCGCTGGCGCTGGCGCTGCACACCACCGGCGTGCTGGGCCGCCTCTTCGCCGAAGCGCTGGAAAACGCCCCGCGCGAGCCCGAACATGCGCTTACGCTCTCGGGTGCCGGCCCGGTCGCCGCCTTCAGCTACGCGAGCCTGCCGATCGTGCTGCCGCAGTGGGTGGCCTACACGCTCTACCGCTGGGAAATGAACATCCGCATGGCCGCGGTGCTCGGCTTCGTGGGCGGCGGCGGGCTGGGGCAGCTGCTCTACTTCCACCTGTCGATCTTCCAGCAGCAGCAGGCGATGACGGTGCTGATCGCGATGTTCGTGCTGGTGACGCTGGTGGACTTTGCGAGCGCTCGCTTGCGCAAAGGACTTGGGCCCGCCTACGCCTGAAGCCTCCGGCGACAATCGGGGCATGAGGTTCCCGCCATGAGTCATCGCCAGCCCGTGCGGGTCGGCGACCGCCGCGCCTTCGACACGATCATCGACGCCCGCTCGCCGGCCGAGTTCGCGCTCGACCACATCCCCGGCGCCATCAACTGCCCGGTGCTCGACGACGAGGAGCGCCACATCGTCGGCACGGTCTACGTGCAGACCGGCGCCTTCGAGGCACGGCGCATCGGCGGTGCGATGGTCGCGGCCAATATCGCCAGGCATCTGCGCGAGACGCTGGCCGACAGGCCCGAAAAATGGAAGCCGCTGGTCTACTGCTGGCGCGGCGGCATGCGCAGCGGCTCAATGGTCACCTGGCTGCGGCTCGTGGGCTGGGACGCGCAGCAGCTCGCCGGCGGCTACAAGAGCTTTCGCCGCCACGTCATCTCGCAGATCGATGCGCTGACGCCGCAGCTCGACCTGCGCGTGATCTGCGGCGCCACGGGCAGCGCCAAGACGCGCGTGCTGCATGCGCTGGCCGAGCGCGGCGAGCAGACCCTCGACCTGGAAGACTTCGCGAGCCACAAGGGCTCGCTGCTCGGTTCGCTGCCGGGCGTGCCGCAGCCTTCGCAAAAGCATTTCGAGACGCGCATCGCGACCGTGCTCGAAGCCATCGACCTGAAGCGCCCGCTGTATGTCGAAGGCGAAAGCATCCGCATCGGCCGGCTCTCGCTGCCGCTGTCGCTGGTGGCGCAGATGCGCGCGGCGCCCTGCATCGAAGTGGCGGCCACGCCCGAGGCGCGGCTCGATTACCTGCTGCGCGACTACGCCTACCTCGGCGACGACCGCGCTGCGCTCGCCGACAAGCTCGGCGTGCTCAAGGAACTGCAGGGCAAGGAAACGGTGGCGCGCTGGCAGCAATGGGCGCATGAGGCCAACCTGCCGAAGCTCTTCGCCGAGCTGATGGCGCTGCACTACGACCCGCATTACCAGAAGTCGCAGGAGCTTCACTTCAAGGCCTGGGAGCGCCGCCGCAGCGTGGCGACGACCGACCTGAGCGATCAGGGCATCGAGGCGGTGGCCGACGCGGTGCGCGCGTTCGAAGGCAGCGACAACCCGTCCGCATAGAGCACGCCGCGCGGCGCGCGGCACAGGCCCCAGAAGCGCAGGCCGCTCAACTCGGCCATCCGCACGCCCATCGCGGTGGGCGCCGAGATCGTCGCCATCGCCGCGATGCCGAGGCGCCCGCACTTGCGCACGAGTTCATGGCTGCCGCGGCTGGACATCAGCACGAAGCCCGGTTCTTCGAGGCGCCCCGCCCGCGCGAGCCGGCCGAGCAGCTTGTCGAGCGCGTTGTGGCGGCCCACGTCTTCCATCACGTCGGTGAGTTCGCCCTCCACCGTGGCCCAGCCCGCGGCGTGGATGGCGCCGGCTTCGGCATTCAGCACCTGGCGCGCGGGCAGCGCGGCGAAGGCGCGCAGCACGGTGTCGAGGTCGATGCGTTCGATCCAGTCGCGCGGCGGCACCGGTTGAGGGGTGATGTCGAGCCCCGCGAAACTCTCGACGCCGCACACGCCACAGCCCGTGCGGCCCGCAAGGCTGCGGCGGCGGCCCTTCAGGCGCTCGAAACTGCGGGTGGAAATGTCGAGCTGCACCTCGATGCCGGGCATGCCTTCGGGGAGGCCGGCCGAAATGGCATCGATGGTCTGCACCTCGATGCCGCGGCAATCGGCGGCGCTGTCGAGGATGCCTTCGCTCAGCGCGAAGCCGAGCGCGAAATCTTCGAGGTCGAGCGGCGTGGCCATCATCACCGCATGCGAGACGCCATTGAAGACCAGCGCGACCGGCACCTCGGCCGCCAGCGTGTCGTCGCGCACCGCGCCTTCAGGGGCCACGCCGCGTTCGCCGAACACGCGCACGGCGTGCCGGGAAAGCGATGGCAGGGTGTCTTCGGAATCGGCGAGGTCTGGCTGGGACATGGTGGCTCCGGATAGGCCGGCCATTGTCCGCTCAGTCGCCGTTCTCGTCAGCCGGGGGCAGTGTTTGGACCTGGGCGCGTCCAGGGGCTTCGAGGTGCGCGACCCAGCGGTCGTCGTGCTGCTCCACGCGCACCCAGCCGGGGCCGCGCACGCCGCCGATGGCGGCATCGCCCATCAGCGTGAGACGGCGCATCAGCACGCTCGCGCCCTGGCCCAGCCGCTTGCCGAGGCGCGGCAGCGAGACGCCGGCGCCCGCCGGCTCCTGCGCGAGCATGCGCAGGATGGCGACCGAGAGGCTGTCTTCGAGCAATGCGCTCATTCGAAACCCTCCGCGCTCCGCGCTGCGGTATTCGCCTTGGGAGCGGCCCGGCGGCTCATGCAGTTGCCACCATGCCGTCCGCCGCGTCCTCCGACAGCTTCTGGATCGGCAGTTCGTGCGGCACCAGCACCACGGGAATCGACTTCGACGTCGGCGTGCCCGCGTTCTCGGCCACGGCCGACAGCGGCACCAGCGGATTGGTCTCGGGGTAGTAGGCCGCGATGTTGCCGCGCGGGATGTCGTAGGCCACCAGCTTGAAGCGGTCGGCGCGGCGCTCCTGGCCGTCGTTCCACACGGTCTGCAGATCGACCCAGTCGCCGTCCTTCATGCCGAGCGCGCGGATGTCCTCGGCGTGGATGAAGACCACGCGGCGCTGGCCGAAGACGCCGCGGTAGCGGTCGTCCATGCCGTAGATGGTGGTGTTGTACTGGTCGTGCGAGCGTGTGGTGAAGAGCGTGAAGACCTGCGTGTCGCGAAGGCGTGCGCGCGCCCGGTGCGAAGGCGTGTCGCGCGGCACGGCGTGCGTGAAGAACACGGCCTTCTCCGAGGGCGTGGCCCACACGCGCTCACTCGCGGTGTTGCGAAGGCGAAAGCCGCCGGGCTTGGCCACGCGGATGTTGAAGTCCTTGAAGTCGTCGAACACCGCTTCGATCTTGTCGCGGATGCGTGCGTAGTCCTCGATGAGCCAGAGCCACGGCGTCTTGCTGCGCGCGCCGATGGTGGCTGCCGCGAGCCGCGCCACGATGGCCGGCTCCGACAGCAGTTGGTCGGACGCGGGCGGGTTGATGCCCATCGAGATGTGCACCATGCTCATCGAATCTTCCACCGTCACGCCCTGCGGACCGTTGGCCTGCATGTCGATCTCGGTGCGGCCCAGGCACGGCAGGATCAGCGCTTCGCGCCCATGCACGATGTGGCTGCGGTTGAGCTTGGTGGTCACGTGCACCGTGAGGTCGCACTGCTGCAGGCCCTTCCAGGTCTGGTAAGTGTCGGGCGTGGCGGCCGCGAAGTTGCCGCCGAGCGCGAAGAACACGCGGCCCTTGCCGTCGAGCATCGCCTGGATCGCCTCGACCGTGTCCAGGCCGTTCTGGCGCGGCGGCTCGAAACCGAACACCTGCTGGAGCCGGTCGAGCAGCGCCACCGGCGGCTTCTCCCAGATGCCCATGGTGCGGTCGCCCTGCACGTTGCTGTGGCCGCGCACCGGGCAGGCGCCCGCGCCCTCGCGGCCCATGTGGCCGCACAGCATGAGCCAGTTGACGATCATCTGGATCGTGGCCACCGAATGCTGGTGCTGCGTGATGCCCATGCCCCAGCAGGCGATGACCTTCTTCGCGCCGAGGTACACCTCGGCCGCGGCGCGCAGTTGCTCCTGCGTGAGGCCCGATTCCTGCACCAGCACCTCCCACGATTCGGCGCGCAGGTCGTCCGCGAGCGATTCGAAGCCGGTGGTGTGCGTGGCGATGAAGGCGTGGTCGAGCACCGACGGTTCGCCGCGCGCGACAAGCGCGTCTTCGCGCTCGATGACGTGCTTCATCATCCCCTTCACCGCCGCGAAGTCGCCGCCCACGCGCAGCTGGAAGTAGTGCGTGCTGATGGGCGTGGAGCCCAGGGTCGCCATCTCCAGCTTGTCCTGCGGATCGGCGAAACGCTCGAGGCCACGCTCGCGCAGCGGGTTGAAGCTCACGATGCGCGCGCCGCGCTTGGACGCCGCACGCAGTTCGCCGAGCATGCGCGGATGGTTGGTGCCGGGGTTCTGGCCGAAGATGAAGATGGCGTCGGCCTTCTCGAAGTCTTCGAGCGTGACCGTGCCCTTGCCCACGCCGATCTGCGGGCGCATGCCGCTGCCGCTCGGCTCGTGGCACATGTTCGAGCAGTCGGGGAAATTGTTGGTGCCGTACTCGCGCACGAAGAGCTGGTACAGGAATGCCGCCTCGTTGCTCGCGCGGCCCGAGGTGTAGAAGATGGCCTGGTTCGGGTCGGGCAGCGCGTTCAGATGGCGCGCGATCAGTGCGAAGGCGTCGTCCCAGCCGATGGGAATGTATGTGTCGCTGGCCGCGTCGTAGGCCATCGGGTGCGTGAGGCGGCCCTGGTCTTCGAGCCAGAAATCGCTCTGCTCGGCCAGTTGCGCCACGGTGTGCTTCGCGAACAGTTCCGGCCCGGCGCGGCGCGCGGTGGCTTCGGCGGCCACGGCCTTCACGCCGTTCTCGCAGAACTCGAAGGTGGATGCGTGGTTGCGGTCGGGCCAGGCGCAGCCGGGGCAGTCGAAACCGTCGGGCTGGTTGGCCGAGAGCAGCGTCTTCGCGCCCTTGAGGGGAATGTCCTGCCGCAGCAGCGCGTTCGTCACGCTGCGAAGTGCGCCCCAGCCGCCCGCGGGGCCCTTGTAAAACTCGATCTTCTGCTCACTGCTCATGCGGGCGAGTGTTCGCCGCGGGCATGAGGAGCGTCAAATTGAATCGGGACATGCGCCGATTCAAAAAGGAAATGAAGGCAGCCCCGGCAGCAGCTTGTCGAGCGTGATCGGGTAGCTGCGCACCCGCACCCCGGTGGCGTTGTAGATGGCGTTGGCCACCGCCGCGCCCGAACCGCAGGTGCCCAGCTCGCCGATGCCCTTGGACTTGATCGGGCTCGCCAGGTCGTCCGTGTCCTGCAGGTAGATCGCGTCGATGGCCGGGATGTCGGCATGCACCGGCACCAGGTATTCGGCCATGTCGTGGTTCACGAAGTAGCCATGGCGCGCGTCGACCACGGCTTCCTCGGTCAGCGCCGCGCCCACGCCGAACACCATGCCGCCGATGGCCTGGCTGCGCGCCATCTTCATGTTGAGGATGCGCCCGGCCGCGAACACGCCGAGCATGCGGCGCACGCGGGTCTCGCCGGTGTCGATGTCCACGCCCACCTCGCAGAAGTGCGCACCGAACGCGGCCTGCGCATAGCGGCGGTGCAGGTCGCCGGGCTCCACCGTGCCGAGCACGTCCAGGCCTTCGGCGCCGGCCAGGTCGCCCAGGGTGCGCGACTGCCGGCCCGAGACGAGGCGGCCGGCCTCGAAGCGCGCGGTCTTCGCGTCGAATCCCGCCCGACGGACCAGCGTGGCGCACAGCTCCTCGCAGCCGTGGAAGACCGAGGCGCCCGCACTCGATGCGCCGATGGAGGCGATCGAGCCCGCGCCGGCCGGAAAGGCGGTATCGCCCAGCCGCACGCCGATGCGGTCCATCGGGATGCCGGTCATCTCCGCGGCGATCTGCGCGAGCACGGTGTAGGTGCCGGTGCCGATGTCGGTCATCGAGGTCTCGATGGTCAGGCGCCCCTGCGCGTCCAGCCGCAGCCTGGCGCTCGACGGGCGCACCGAGTGGTGGTGGATGGCGCTCGCCACGCCCATGCCGACCAGCCAGCGGCCGTCGCGCACCCGGGCCGGCGTGGCACTGCGCCGCGCCCAGCCGAAGCGGCTCGCGCCTTCGCGCAGGCACTCGATGAGCTTGCGGCCGGAGTAAGGCCGCGAGGGCCCGCGCTCGGGGTCGCACGGGCTGTCGTTGAGGATGCGCAGTTGCACCGGGTCCATGCGCAGTTTCTCCGCGAGTTCGTCGAGCGCGACCTCGAAGGCCAGCTGGCCGCTCGCGGTGGCCGGCGCGCGCATCGCAGCGGCCTCGGGCAAGTCGAGCGGCGCGAGGCGGTGCGCGGTCATGCGGTTCGGCGCCGCGTACAAGAGCCGCGTCTGGCGCGAGGCGCCTTCGTAGTAGCTGCGGCCGGGCAGGTTGCTGGTCCAGGTCTCGTGGCCGATGGCGGTGAGCCGGCCGTCGGGCGTGGCGCCCAGGCGCACGCGCTGCAGGGTCGCGGCGCGCCGCGTCGTGTGGTTGAGCAACTGCTCGCGGGCCAGTGCCGTCTTCACCGGCCGCTGGAGTTCGCGCGCGGCGAAGGCCGAGAGCACCGCATCCGCATGCGTGCGCAGCTTGGAGCCGAAGCCGCCGCCGACGAAGGCCGAGACCACGCGCACCTTCTCGACCGGCACATCGACCATCGCCGCCACGTCGCTCGCGGCCCAGTTGGCCATCTGGTGCGAGGTGTAGAGCGTGAGCTGGTCGCCGTCCCAGCGCGCGATGGTGGCCTGCGGCTCCATCATCGCGGGGTGCTGGTCGGGCGTGGCGTAGTTCTGGTCGAGCTGCACGGGGGCCGCGTCGTAGGCGCCCTGGAAATCGCCGACCGCCGTGTCGGCGGCGCTCTCGCTGCCGGCGCTCGGGTCGTCGCCGGGCTTCACCGCGGTGGCCTGCGCGGCGGCCAGGTCGAAGCGGCCTGCGGTGCTTTCGTAGTCGATGCGGACCTGGTGCGCGGCGGCGCGCGCCTGCTCCAGCGTTTCGGCGACGACGAAGGCCACGGCCTGCCCGTGGTGCTGCACCTCCGGCCCCGAGAGCTGCGACACCAGGTTCGCGCGCCCGCGCGGCACCATGCGCGGCACGTTGGTGTAGGTGTAGACCAGCAGCACGCCGGGCGCGCGCCGGGCCTCGGCCGTGTCGATGCGGGTGATGCGGCCCTTGGCGATGCCGGCCAGCACGATCCAGCCGTAGGCCGCGTTCGGCACCTCCTCGTGGTACTCGTAGCTGTAGCGGGCGCGCCCGCAGACCTTGAGCGGGCCGTCGATGCGGTCGACCGGCTTGCCGAGGATGCGTTCGCGGTCGAGCGGGCTCGGTCCGGCGGCTGTGGTGAATTGCATGGTGCTGCCTTTGTCCGCTCAGGAGGTGGTCATCGCCTGCGCCAGCGTGACGTCGAGCGTGCGCCGCAGCAGGGGGATCTTGAAATCGTTGTGGCCGTGGCCGCGTGCTTCGGCGAGCAGCAGGTCGGCGACCGCACGGCGGGCGTCGGGGCCGCCGTCGGTGCCCACGAGGCGCCGCTCTGCCTCCTCGTTGCGCCAGGGTTTGGCCGCGAGGCCGCCGAAAGCCAGCCGAGCCTGCGTGACGGTGCGGCCTTCCCGCACGACCACCGCCGCCACCGACACGAGAGCGAAGGCGTACGACGCACGGTCGCGCACCTTGCGGTAGGGCTGCCGCCCGCCCAGGGGCGCGGGCAGCACCACGGCGGTGACGAGTTCATCCGGCGCGAGCGCGGTTTCCACGTGCGGCGTCGCGCCGGGCAGGCGATGGAAGTCGGCAATCGGAATCTGCCGCGCGCCGCCGCTGGCCGAGACGGTCTCCACGCGCGCATCGAAGGCGCGCATCGCCACCGCCATGTCGGAGGAATGCACCGCAATGCACTGGTCGCTCGCACCGAGGATCGCGTGGATGCGGTTGAAGCCCTCCATCGCCGCGCAGCCGCTGCCGGGCGTGCGCTTGTTGCAGGGCTTGGTGGTGTCGTAGAAGTAGAAGCAGCGCGTGCGCTGCAGCAGGTTGCCCGCGGTGGTGGCCTTGTTGCGCAGCTGGGCGCTGGCGCCCGAGAGCAACGCGCGCGACAGCAGCGGATAGCCCTGCCGCACGCGGATATCGGCCGCCAGGTCGCTATTGCGCACCAGCGCGCCGATCTTCAGGCCGCCCTCGGGCGTGGCCTCGATGCGGTCGAGCCCCAGCCGGTTCACGTCCACCAGGTGCACCGGGTGCTCGATGTCCAGCTTCATCAGGTCGAGCAGGTTGGTGCCGCCCGCGATGAACTTCGCGCCGGGCTGGCGCTGCACGGCCGCGACGGCTTCGGCAGGGCTCTGCGCGCGTTCGTAGGTGAAGGCTCTCATGCGGTTTCTCCTGCCACTTTTCCCGCAGCCTCGCGGATGGCCGCGATGATGTTCGGATACCCCGCGCACCGGCAGATGTTGCCGCTCATGCGCTCGCGCAGCTCCTCGTCGCTGAACAGCGGGCGCACGCC
The DNA here is from genome assembly GCF_017161115.1 of Variovorax sp. RKNM96. Lineage (GTDB taxonomy): Bacteria > Pseudomonadota > Gammaproteobacteria > Burkholderiales > Burkholderiaceae_C > Variovorax. The sequence continues at coordinate 5,643,319 of NZ_CP046508.1, forward strand.
GATGTCGTGCGTCACATGGCTGGGCATGCCGCGTCGGATTTCGTCGAGCATGCCGACCGCCGAGCAGATCTGCCCCGGCGTGCAGTAGCCGCACTGGTAGCCGTCGTGCTTGACGAAGGCGGCCTGCATCGGATGCAGCTTCTTCGGATCGCCCAGGCCCTCGATGGTCGTCACCGCGTCGCCGTCGTGCATCGCGGCGAGCGTGAGGCAGCTGTTGATGCGCCGGCCGTTCACCATCACCGTGCAGGCGCCGCACTGGCCGTGGTCGCAGCCCTTCTTGGCGCCCGTGAGCCGCAGGTGCTCGCGCAGCAGGTCGAGCAGCGTCACCCTCGGATCGACGGCCAGCGAATGCGGCTGGCCGTTGATGCGCAGCGTCAGCTCCGCGAGCGGTGCGGTGTCGGCCGCCGGTGCGGCGCCGCCGGCGAGCGGCAGCGTCGCCGCCACCACGCCGGCCGCGCTGGTGATGAGGACGGTGCGGCGCGTGCAGCCGTCCTGGGTGTCCACGACGTCCATCGTGTGCTTCCGCTCAGAAGCGCGTGGCGGGCGCGATGGACGCCTGCGCCTTCGCCTTCGCCGCCGGCATCGTCGAGACGACGACGCTGTTCACGCGCGAGCCGCCGGTCACGTTCTGGTCGGGCGCATGGGCGGTGAGCACCGCGTCTTCGTAGACCGACTGGCGGGACGCGGTCGAGGTGAAGGGATCGGCGCCGCGCGAGCCGCGCGTCACGTTCTGGTTGGGGGCATGGGCCGTCGCAGTGGCTTCGGCTGCCACCGCGTCGCGCTCACGCAGGTTCGCGCCCTGGTGCACGCCTTCGTAGGTTTCGGCATGGGCCGAGGCGGCCGCGAGGCTGGTGGCAAGAACGGCAAGCAGGTGGGTGATGTTTCGCATGTGAGCTCCTGTTGAGAACCGAGGAAGACCCTCGAAAGGCAGCCGTTGTTTCGGCCTGGGCTCACTGTAGAAATCCTGCTTTATGCGTCCTTTATGCGAGAGTTAACTGAGCGTTAAGCCGAGCGTGCTGGCGCGTGCAGGTGCACCCGCGCCACGAGGCCGCACACCGCACCGCTGGCGTCCGTGCGGTTGTCCAGCACGATGCGCATGCCGTTGCGCTCGGCCGCCATCTGCGCGATGGCCAGGCCCAGGCCGCTGCCTTCGGCCGCGGTGCCGGGTACGCGGTAGAAACGGTCGAAGGCGCGCCCCAGCGCCTCGGGCGGAATGCCGGGCCCGTTGTCCACCACGTCGACCACCGGCTGCCCGTCCACCGCATGCAGCCGCACGTCGACGACGCTGCCTTCGGGCGAATGCCGCAGCGCGTTGTCGATCAGGTTGCCGAAGATGCTGCGCAGCTCCGCAGTCGGGGCGTTCACCGTCGCGTGGGTCTGGCCGTCGAAGCCGATGTCGATGCGGCGCCGGTCGGCAATCACCATCAGCTGGGCGATGCTGTCGCGCAGCACCGAGGCCACGTCCAGCGGCACCGCCGGCTCGCGCGGCGCATGGCTTTCCTGGTGCGACATGCGCAGCAGCTGCTCGATGAGGTGCTGGGCGCGTGTCACGCCGCCCTTGAGCTGCGTGTAGTGCTCCGCGGCGCGCTCGCCGGGCACCTCGGCACGCATGTTGTCCAGTTGCAGGCCGAGGGCCGCGATGGGCGTGCGCAGTTCGTGCGCCGCGTCCTGCACGAAGCGCCGCTGCGCGGCAAAGGCCTGGCGCAGGCGCCCGAGCAGGCTGTTGAAGGCTTCCACCAGCGGCGCGATCTCGTCGGGCACGTGGGACACCGACAGCTCCGACAGGCTGCGCTCGTCCTTGGCCGCCACGTCGAGCGCCACGCTGCGCAGCTTGCGCGACGAGGTCCAGACCACCAGCCACAGCACGGCCAGCGACAGCGGCAGCAGCAGGGCGATGGGCGCGGCCGACTGCAGCGCGCGCCGCTCCACCAGCGCCCGCACGAAGCCGCCGTTCTGGATCACCTGCACGCTGAAGCGCCCGCCGTCGGGCACGGGGCCGGTGGAATAGACGCGCCATGTCTCGTCGTCCGCGGGGCCTAGCCTCACCACATGCAGCCCTTCCCCGGGCTGGCGCCCCACGGCCAGCGATGGCCAGGAAGTGGCCAGCAGCTCGCCCCGCGCGCTCCAGATCTGGACGATGAAGGCACCCCGCTGGTAGATGCCCTGCCTGTCGCCCGGCTTGAGCACCGGCACGTTCTCGTTGCTGGCGTAGGAGTCGGCCAGCGTCTGCATCTGGTCGTCCTTGAAGGTGACGATGAGCCGGTCGTAGCTCGTGTAGGTGAACCACGCCACGCCGATGGCGGCGAGCACATGCACCAGCACCAGCCAGAGCAGCAGCTTGTTGCGCAGGGACCCCGGCGAATACCAACGGCGAGCGCCGGTGCCAGTACCAGCGCTCATGAATCCACCACGCGCCACCCCAGCCCGCGCACGTTGCGGATGGTGTCGGCGCCGAGCTTGCGGCGCATGTTGTGGATGATCACGTCGACCGCGTTGCTCATCACCTCTTCGCCCCAGCCGTAGATGCGGCTTTCGAGCTGCTCGCGCGAGAAGATGGCGCCGGGGCGCTCGAGCATGGCGTGCATCAGCGCGAATTCGCGGGCGGTGAGCACCTCGCGCGTGCCGTTGTGAAGAATCTCGCGCGTGGTCAGGTCCAGCTGCACATTGCCGCTGCCGATGACCGAGTTCGAGGCGCCATGGCGCCGCCGCACCACCGCGCGCATGCGGGCCAGCAGCTCGGGCAGTTCGAAGGGCTTGAGCAGGTAGTCGTCGGCGCCCAGGTCCAGCCCCTCGACCCGCTGGCCGAGCCCGTCGCGCGCGGTGAGGATGAGGATGGGCGTGTCGTCCTTCAGGCTGCGCGCGCGGCGCAGCACCTCCAGGCCGTCGGCCTTGGGCAGGCCCAGGTCGAGCAGCACGCAGCTGTAGTCGCCGTCGGCCATCGCACTCTGCGCGAGCAGGCCGTCGCGCACCCAGTCCACGGCCCAGCCCGACCGCTCCAGGCCACGGACAAGGCTTTTCCCGATCATTTCGTCGTCTTCGACAAGCAGCGTGCGCACACCGGCCCCCTTTTGTTGGTGCGAGGCGGAAGGTAGCTCAGAACCGTTAGGTCAACGTTAACGCCGAATCGGTCCGGGGGCGAGTCCCCCGGGCAGCCCTTGTCAGGGCTGCACGTCCTGCATCAGCAGGCCGCGCAGCTTGCTGCGCAAGGGTGTCTCTTCGACAACCGGTACGCCGGCCACTTCACGCAGCGCGATGTCGCGGCTCTCGGCGGTGTGCAGGTCGATCTCGCGCACCACCTGGCCGTCCTTGTAGACGAAGGCGACGTCGGCGAGCGCGAGCACGTCCTCGATGTCGTGGGTGATCATCAGCACCGGAATGCCCCACTGGCGGCGCACCTGCGCGAGCTCGTTGCGCAGTTCGCTGCGCAGCATCGGGTTGAGCGCGGCGAAGGGCTCGTCGAGCAGCAGCACCTGCGGCTGGCAAGCCAGCGCACGCGCGAGCGCCACGCGCTGCTGCTGGCCGCCGGAGAGCTTCTGCGGCCGGCTGTCGGCCAGCGCCGCGAGGCCGAAGCCTTCGAGCAGGGCCTGCACCGTTTCCGCTTCCTTCGCGGGCAAGCGGCGGCGGCGCCACGAGGTGAGGCCGAAGGACACGTTCTCGCGCACCGTGAGGTGCGGGAACAGCGCGTAGTTCTGGAACAGGTAGCCGATGCGCCGCTCGGGCGCCGGCACGTCGATGCGCCGGGCCGAGTCATACAGCGTGCGGCCGTCGAGCCGCACATGGCCCGACGAAGGATGCAGCAGGCCCGCGATGGCCTGCAGCGTGAGCGACTTGCCCGCGCCCGAGGGGCCGTAGAGCGCGGCGAAGGGAACGTCGGTCTGGAAGCGCGCAGCCAGGTCGAAGCGTCGCGCCCCGTCCTGCACCGTGAGCTTCAGATCGACGTCGATCATGGCTTGCCGAATCCGTAGCGGGTCAGCACTTCCTGCGCGGCGGCGGTCGAGAGGAAGCTGAGGAAGTCGGCGGCCACGGTCTTCTGCTTGCTCTCGGCCACCACCGCGATCGGGTAGGTCACGGGGCTGCTGCCCGAGGGCGAGAGCACGATCCTGACCTTGTCGCCCGCCACCGCCGCATCGGTGCGGTAGACGAAGCCGGCCTCGACCTCGCCGCGGCTCACGTAGTCGAGCACCTGGCGCACGCTGTCGGCCTGCACGAACTTGGGTTCGAGCACGGTCCAGAGGTTGGCGCCATCGAGCACCTGCTTGGTGTAGCGGCCGACCGGCACGGTGGCGGTCTTGCCGACGGCGATCTTCTTGACGCTGGCGCCGGTCAGGTCCTGCAGCGACTTGACGCCCACGCCGTCTTTGGCCGGCTCGATCAGCACGAGGCTGTTGGTCACGAAGTCCTTGCGGGTGGCGGTGTCGATGAGCTTCTGCTCGACGCCGCGGTTCATGGTGTCCTGGTCGGCGCTCGCGAACACGTCGACCGGCGCGCCCTGCCCGATCTGCTGCAGCAGCACGCCCGAGGCGGCGAAGTTGAAGCGCACCGTGGCGCCGGGCTTGGCGGCCTCGAACTTGGGGCCGATTTCCTTGAACGCATCGGTCAGGCTCGCGGCCGCGGACACGGTGATCTGCTGCGCGGCGGCGGCCAGCGGCAGGGCCAGGGCAAGAACGACGGACAAGAGGCGGAATGAGCGCATGGGCATCTCCTGGGATTATTGAAGAGAGGAATGAATCAGCGAAGGGAGAAGAAGCGGTTCGACAGCACCAGCACGGTGATCGACAGCACCGAGGTCACGATCACCAGCAGCAGCGCGAGGTCGTCGTGCCCGGCCTGCACCGCGTCGTAGATGGCCATCGAGAGGGTCTGGGTCTGCTTGGGAATGGAGCCCGCCACCATCAGCGAGGCGCCGAACTCGCCCATCGCCCGCGCGAACGCGAGCAGCGTGCCGGCCAGGATGCCGGGCCAGGCCAGCGGCAGGGTCACGCGCAGGAACACCGAGAACGGCGACTGCCGCAGCGTGCTGGCCGCGGCTTCGAGCGAGCGGTCGACGTTTTCGAAGGCGGCGCTCGCGGACTTGAGCACCAGCGGCAGCGCGACCACGGCCGAGGCCACCACGGCGCCGTGCCAGCTGAAGATGATGGTGTAGTCGAAGTGCTCGCGCAGCCACGCGCCCAGCGGACTGCGGCGGCCGGCCGCCACCAGGATGGCGTAGCCGATCACCGTGGGCGGCAGCACCAGCGGCAGCATGAACACGGCCTCCAGCACGGTGCGGCCGAAGAAGCGCTTGCGTGCGAACACCCAGCCCAACGCCACGCCCACGATCAGTGCCAGCACGGTCGCGACCGCGGCGACCTTGAGCGACAGGACCAGGGGCGACCAGTCGGTGGTGGCGATGAGGGAGTGCGTCGTGTCCATAAAAATACGGCGCGATTGTTACACGATGAGCCCTAAGGTTCTCACGGGGGTGCACGAATCGCGTTGCCTCCATATACTGGGGAACATAGCGTTGCAGACTGCAAGCCCCATGCGCCCCTCCGCCCACGATACCGTCGTCCGTTCGATCTCCGGCAGGCCGGAGCTTCGGCACGTGACGCAGGTGCAGGAATGGCGCATCGAGCGTGCGATGGACTCCGACAGCTTCGTGATCTCCATCATTGCGCCCGGGGGCGAGAGCCAGTCCTTCCTCGTCGCGCAGGCCGATGCGCACGACATCGGCGAGGTCCTGCGCCGCAAGGCCGTATGGGTCGACCGCCAGGAGCAATGACTGCGATGTGGCGCCACATGACGGGTGCGGAACGCATCCTCGAAGTCCTGCTGACGCGGCGCTCGGTGTCGCCGCGCCGGCTGCAGCAACCCGGCCCCAACCCCGACGAGCTCGACGGCATCCTGCAGGCCGGCCTGCGCGCGCCCGACCATGGCGGGCTGCATCCCTGGCGCGTAATCGAGTTCCGCCCGCAGAACCGCGAGGCGCTGGCGTGGTGCTTCGAGCAGGAAAAGCTCCGGCGCGATCCGCTCGCGAGCCCCTCGGACCTGAAACGTGCGCGCGAACACGCCACGCGGCCGCCGCTCTTGCTCGGGTTCGTGGTGTCGCCGCGCGAACGCAGCAAAATCCCCGGGCGCGAGCAGTGGCTGTGTGCGGGTGCGGCGCTGGGCAACATCCTGAGCGCGGCGCACCAGCTGGGCTACGGCGCGATCGTGCTGAGCGGCGAGCGTTGCTTCGACGAGACGCTGGCGCGGCAGGTGGGCGTGCAGCCCGGCGAATACCTGGCGGGCTTCATCAGCGTGGGCACCATCCAGGAAGCGCCGCCGCAGGCGCGCGAGACGCTGTCGCAGGATGTGTGGTCGTGCTGGCAGGGGACCGATCTCACGGACCTCCCGCCCCCGCCCGATCAACCCATCCTGCCGTCGGACCGGATGCCCGGCAACTGATCGAGCTTTGCGCCGAACCAGCCGACGCGTTCGGTCTCGCGCACGTCGAAGCGCGGCACGTAGGGCTTGATGTCGAGCACGGGCGTGCCGTCCATCATGTCGTTGCCGCTGAAGTGCAGCGTCGTGCCTTCCACCGACACCAGCCGCACGATCGACAGGCCCAGCCGGTTCGGCCGTGCCGGCGCGCGCGTGGCGAAGACGCCGTGCGATTCGTTGTCGAGAAAGGGCACCACCTCCAGCCGCTCGTGCGCGCACTGGTGCAGGTGGGTGATGAGGATCAGGTAGTCGAAGCCCTCGATGTCCCGAAGGCCCGGCGCGAACTCGGCGAACACCTCCAGGCGCCCCGGCTCGTCGGGCGCGCCGGCCGTCTGGATCGGCATGCCGGTGGCTTCGGTGAAGCGGCTGCGCACCACGCCGACGGGGCGGGAGACGACAGGGTCGGCGGAAGTCACGGGGCCAGCAATCGGGTCAGCGCGCGGATGTCGGCGGCCGTGGCCAGCTTGGCGGCGTTCTCGATCGCCCGGTAGTGCTTGACGATTTCCTCGCCCACCGGCGTGAGCGCCGTGCCGCCGCCGCGCGAGCCGCCGGCGGCTGTGTTCACCGCGGGCGAGGTCAGGGCCTTGTTCATCTCGTCGACCAGCATCCAGGCCCGGCGGTACGACATGCCCAGCAGGCGGGCGGCCGCGGAAATCGAGCCTGTCTCGGCCACGGCCTCGAGCACGGCGATCTTGCCGGGGCCGATGGCGATGGTGTCGTCCCGATAGACGCGGAGGCGGAACTGGACTTTGGATTTCATCTTGGCGCGAAGGGTAAACCATGCGGGGCCGCCATTGTCCGCCCGCGGCCGCGCGGCGTCGTCATGCAAGAATAAATACGACGTCCCTCTTCGGGACACGAGGAGTCCCCCGTGAAAGATCGAACGTTGTTCCCGCGCCGGCTGTGCGGCGTTGCCGTGGCGGCGGTTCTGCTGTCGGTGCTCGCGGGCTGCGCGGCCCCCAACAGCCCGCCGGCCAGCGCTGCGCCCTCTGCGCCCGCACCTGCAGCCGCCAGCGAAGGCGTATCGCCTCGCTTCACCGTCTCGGGCGCCGTGGCCCGCAGCGCCACCTTCGACCTGGCCGCGCTGAAGGCGATGCCGCCAATCACGCAGACCGTCGGCAGCAACACCTACACCGGCGTGAGCCTCTGGACTTTGCTGAACGACAGCGCGATCGGACTGAAGCCCGACACATCGCTGCATAACCCGCTGCTGTCGATGTATGTGCTGGTCACCGGCGCCGATGGCTATCGGGCGGTGGTGGCGCTGGGAGAGATCGCGCCGGAGTTCGGCAACCGGCCGGCGATCGTGGCCTACAGCGTGAACGGCGCGCCGCTGGGCCGCAACGGCATGGCGCGCCTCGTGGTCACTGGCGACACCAAGCCGGGCCGCGCAGTGGCCCGGCTGGCGGCGGTCGAAGTCTTCACCGCGGCGCCTTCAGGCCGTTGACGCGTCAGCTCAGTTGAAGAACTTCGCGACGCTGCCCAGCGTCTTGTAGACGCCCCAGGCCAGCGGAATGCCCACTGCGGCCCAGGCCATCACCACGACCGCCGGGCTCACCGTGTCGGCGCGGCCCGAGCCGCTGCCCACTTCGGCGGCCGAGGCTTTTTCGTGCGCGAGCTTCTTCTCGACGGCCAGCTCGGCATCGGTCATGAAGTGCTTGTCGGCCACCGGGCGCACCAAGAGGTTGGCGATGAAGCCGATCGCCAGCATGCCCACGAGGATGTACATGGTCTGGTTGTAGACCTGCTCGCGTGGCAGGCCCAGGCCCAGCTGGTACTCGCGCATGTAGTTCACCACCACTGGGCCGAGGATGCCGGCCGTGGCCCACGCGGTGAGCAGGCGGCCATGGATGGCACCCACGAACTGCGTGCCGAACAGGTCGGCGAGATATGCCGGCACCGTGGCGAAGCCGCCGCCGTACATCGACACGATGATGCAGCAGGCGCCCACGAACAGCAGCTTGCTGCCCGCGCCGGCCGACGACGGAATGCTCGCGTACAGGATCGCGCCGAGCACGAAGAACACCGTGTAGGTGAGCTTGCGGCCCAGCTTGTCCGACAAGCTCGCCCACACGAAGCGACCGCCGATATTGAAAAGCGACAAGAGCGCCGTGAAGCCGCCGGCCACCACGGCAATCGCCGCGAGCTGCGCCTTGTCGAGCTCGCCGAACTTCTGCGACACGCCGATCAGCGCGCCGCCGAACACTTCCTGCAGCATCGGCGAGGAGATGCCGATCACGCCGATGCCGGCGCTCACGTTCATGCACAGCACCAGCCACACGAGCCAGAACTGCGGAATGCCCCAGACCTTCTTCACATGCACGTGGCGCTGCGTGATCATGGCGTTGCTGGTCTGCGCCGGGGGCGGGGTCCAGCCTTCAGGCTTCCAGCCCGAGGGCGGCACGCGGTAGCCGAGCGCGCCGGCCATCATGAAGACGAAGTAGCCGAGCGCCATCACGACGAAGGTCTGCATCACGCCCACATCGGTGGCGGTGGAAAAACGCTTCATCAGGTCGACCGCCAGCGGCGAGCCGATCATCGCGCCGCCGCCGAAGCCCATGATGGCCATGCCGGTGGCCATGCCGCGGCGGTCGGGGAACCACTTGATCAGCGTGCTCACCGGCGAGATGTAGCCCAGACCGAGGCCGATGCCGCCGATCACGCCCGAGCCGAGGATCATCAGCCAGAACTGGTGCAGGTGGATGCCAAGGGCCGACAGCAGCATGCCGCCGCACCAGCACACGGCCGACACCACGCCGGCCTTGCGCGGACCGGCCCGTTCGAGCCAGCCGCCCCACAGGGCCGCCGAGCAGCCGAGGAAGACGAAGAACAGCGTGTACATCCAGCCGAGCGTGGCCACGCGCCAGTCGCAGTTCGTGGCGAAGAGCTCGGCGAAGAAGCTCATCTCCTTCGCGCAGGCCTGTGCGCCGTGGCCCGCGGTGCCCAGCGCCTTCGACAGAGGCAGCCAGAACACCGAGAAGCCATAGGCCATGCCGATGCACAGGTGGATGGCCAATGCGGCCGGGGGAACCAGCCAACGGTTGAAACCGGGGCCCGCGATGATGCGTTCTTTTTCGAGGAAGCCGGGTTGCTGCTGCACCCCGTCTCCAGCCAGGCGATCTCCATCGAGAACGCCCGCAGTTGAGCCTGCCATATTTCTCCTAGTTCACCGGACGTGTAACTTTTGTGTTGGATCCGGGCCGCGGAGTGTGTCCGAACGTTTTACAAAGCGTCAAATTCGATCGACGCATGGCGCGATTCAATAATTAAATGCCCCAGCGAAGGGCGTGCACTCAGTCACCGAGCGTTCCGCTGTGCAGGCGGACCTGCTCGGCCCATTCGGGCGTCTGCAGGAAGGCCAGCGCCGCGTCGAGCGCGCGCGAAGAGCGCACGCCGTCCTGCGTCATGAAGCCGATGGGCGTGCGCACCTCGGGCGCCACCAATGGCAGCGCCTCCAGCTCGCGGTGGCTGCGCACGGCCGCAACCATCGCGCCGGGCAGCACGCTGCTGACAGTGCCGGCGCTCACGGCAAGCGTGAGGGTGAGCACCGAGTTGGTCTCGATGGCCGGCGTCACCGGCACGCCGGCCTCGCGCAGGGCCTGGTTCACGATGGCGCGGTTGTGCATGTCGGTCGTGAGCAGGCACAGGGGCTGCCTGGCGGCCTCGGCCCAGGTGATCGGCTGGCCGATGTGCAGTTCGTCCGCCGAGGGCGTCTCGGCGCGCCGCAGCAGGAAGTAGTGCTCCACGCTCTGCGGCCAGGCCGTGAGCTTGATGCCCGGCAGGTGCATGCGCTCGGTGTAGCCGAGCGCAAGGTCGATGGAGAGGCTTTCGAGGCCCGTCTCCAGCTCCTGCGAACTCATCGACAGCACGACCGGCACGATGCCCGGATGGCGCTGGTGCAGCATGGCCGCGAAGCGCGAAAGGATCGGGATGGCGGTGGGCACCGCGGCCATGCGCAACCGGCCGTGCGGGTTGTCCACGTCGCTGCGCAGTTCCTGCAGCAGCACTTCGTTGTCGCGCAGCATGCGCTGCGCCGTGGCCAGCACGCGCTCGCCCTCGTGCGTGAGGCCGACGTAGACGCGGGCGCGCTTGACGATGACGACGCCGAATTCGGTCTCCAGCGCCCTGAGGGCGTTCGACAACGCCGGCTGCGTGATGTGGCAGGCCTGCGCGGCGCGGCCGAAATGCTTGTGTTCGTTGAGCGCCACCAGGTAGCGCATCGAGGCGAGCAGGTTCATTCGCGGCGCTCCGGACGGCGCACACCAGGCACAACGCGACGAATCAAACGCAGGCTCCCACGCCTAGGTGTTCTTGCTGATCGAGATGGTCGGGAATTTCGACGAGAAGTCCTTCGCCTTCTCCGAGATGCCCACGGCCACCTGGCGCGCCACCGCCTTGTAGATGCCGGCCACGTCGCCCTCGGGGTCGGCCACCACGGTGGGCGCGCCGCTGTCGGCCTGCAGGCGGATCTTGATGTCCAGCGGCAGCGCGCCGAGGTATTCCATCTGGTACTCGGCCGCCATCTTCTTGCCGCCGTCGGTGCCGAAGATGTGCTCGGCATGGCCGCAGTTCGAGCAGATGTGCACCGCCATGTTCTCCACGATGCCCAGGATCGGCACGCCGACCTTCTCGAACATCTTGATGCCCTTCTTGGCATCGAGCAGCGCGATGTCCTGCGGCGTGGTGACGATCACCGCGCCGGTCATCGGCACGCGCTGGCTCAGCGTGAGCTGGATGTCGCCGGTGCCGGGGGGCATGTCGACGATGAGGTAGTCGAGGTCTTTCCAGTTGGTCTGGCGCAGCAGCTGCTCCAGCGCCTGCGTGGCCATGGGGCCGCGCCAGATCATGGCCTGGTCCTGGTCGACCAGGAAGCCGATGGACATCACCTGCACGCCGTGGCGCTGCATGGGTTCCATGGTCTTGCCGTCGGCGCTGTCGGGGCGGCCCTCGATGCCCATCATCATGGGCTGGCTGGGGCCGTAGATGTCGGCGTCGAGCAAGCCCACGCTCGCACCTTCCGCGGCCAGTGCGAGCGCCAGGTTGGCCGCCGTGGTGCTCTTGCCCACGCCGCCCTTGCCCGAGGCCACCGCGATGATGTTCTTGACGTTGGGCATCAGCTGCACGCCGCGCTGCACCGCGTGGCTGATGACCTTGGTGACGATGTTGACCGACACGTTCTCCACGCCCGGCACGGTCTTGGCGGCCGCCACCAGCGCCTTGCGGATCGCCGCGTGCTGGCTCTTGGCGGGGTAGCCGAGTTCGAGGTCGAACGACACGTCGCCGTCCGAAACCTGGAGGTTCTTGAGCGAGCGGGTCGCTGCGAATTCTTTGTGGGTGTTCGGGTCTGCAACGGCCTTGAGCGCGTCCATGAGACCTTCGGGGGTGAGTGCCATTGATCAAACTCCTGAATGGCGGGTAGTCTAAGGTGCTCCCCAAGCCCTCACCGAACAGCCTGCCAATAACCAAAATGACAGAGACAAGCCCCGCCACCGGCCTTCTGCTCACCGGAGGCGGCGCACGGGCGGCCTACCAGGTCGGCGTGCTCGAAGCGATTGCCGAAATGCGCCGCGCCGCCGGGCCGGCCGCCGGCACCGGCAACCCCTTTCCCGTCATCACCGGCACTTCGGCCGGCGCCATCAACGCGGCGGCGCTGGCCTGCGGCGCGGACAACTTCGACCATGTGGTGGCGCACATCGCCGAGGTGTGGAGCAGCTTTCGCGCCGAGCAGGTGTACCGCGCCGATTCGCTCTCGGTCATCGGCAGCGGTGCGCGCTGGCGCATGCTGCTGGGGTTCGGGCGCTTTGCGGCCAACTGGATGCGGGTCAAGCCCAAGTCGCTGCTCGACAACGCGCCGCTGGCCGACCTGCTGCAGCGCATGGTGCCGCTGGACCGCCTGCCGCAACTCATGCACGAGGGCCACGTGCAGGCGCTGGCCGTGACCGCCTCGAGCTACAGCTCGGGCGAGCACGTCACCTTCTTCGAGGCGGCGGTGCCGATGGAGCCGTGGGTGCGCTCGCAGCGCCTCTCGGTGCGCGACCGCATCACGCACCACCACCTGCTCGCATCCTCGGCAATTCCCTTCGTGTTTCCGGCGACCGCGCTGCCGATGCAGGGGCACACCGAATACTTCGGCGACGGCTCGATGCGCCAGTCGGCGCCCATCGCGGCGGCGATTCACCTGGGCGCCGAGCGCATCCTGGTGATCGGCGCGGGCCGCATGCACGAGCCGCGCGAGACCACCGCGCCCAACACGCACAGCGGCTATCCGACGATGGCGCAGATCGCGGGCCATGCGCTGTCGAGCATCTTTCTCGATGCGCTGGCGGTGGACATCGAGCGGCTGCGGCGCATCAACCACACGCTGGGGCTGATTCCCGAGGAAGTGCGCGCATCGAGCGCGCTGCGCCCGCTCGACCTGCTGGTGATCTCGCCTTCGGAGCGCCTGGACGTGATCGCGGCGCGCCATGTGGATTCGCTGCCCGGCGCGGTGCGGCACCTGCTGGGCGGCTCGAAGGCTGCGGCCGACGTGAAGGGCGGCGCCCTCGCGAGCTACCTGCTGTTCGAGTCGGGCTACACGCGCGAGCTGATGGCGCTCGGGCGGGCCGATGCGATGAAGCAGCGCGACGAAGTGCTGCGGTTCTTCGGGTGGAACGCGGCCTGAACTAGAGCCGCACCGGCGCACTCTGCCTGCGCAGGACTTCGTCCGCATCGAGCCCAACGAGATCGCGGTACACCGAAGGTGCGGTCGCGCCCTCCGTGCTGATCAGCAGCACCTTCGAGCGCACATCGAGCCGCACCTTTCGCCACAGGTCGTCCGACAGCGTGAGCACGCGCAATGCCGCGATGCCCGCAGCGCCCGATTCGCCGCTCACGATGGGGCTGTCGTGCGCCGAGCCTCGCGCCAGGAGGCACATCGCCTCGACCGCGTCGCCGTCTTCGATGGTGAGGAAGGCATCGACCGACGGCGCGAGAAAACGCCAGGCCAGCGGCGAGGTTTCCCCGCAGGCGAGGCCGGCCATCACCGAGTCGACGCTGCCGGTGGCATTCGATGCAAAGCCGTTGATCGCGCTCTGCAGCAGGCAATCGGCCTGGCGCGGCTCGACGACGATGAGCGTCGGCCGCTTCTCGCCGTACTGCTCCCACAGGTAGCTCGCCACGCCCGCGGCCAGCCCGCCGACGCCGCCCTGCAGGATCACGTGCGAGAACATCACCGTGCCCTCCTGCTGCTCCATCACCTCGTCGGCCAGGATGCCGTAGCCCTGCATCACGTCGCGCGGAATGTCTTCGTAGCCGGCGTAGGAGGTGTCGGAGACCACCTGCCAGCCGTGCTCCTGCGCCAGTGCGGCCGCATGCGCGACCGAGGCGTCGTAGTTGCCCTCGATGCGCACGATCTCCGCGCCGAAGTCCGCGATGGCGGTTTCGCGCTCCACGCTCACATGCCGGTGCAGCACGATCACGCAGCGCACGCCGATGCTTTGCGCCGCAGCGGCCAGCGCACGGCCGTGGTTCCCGTCGGTGGCGCTGATGACGACCAGCGACTGCAGTTCTGCCGCATGCGCGCCGCGCAGCACGTCCACCGGGTCCCACGCGGGATGGGCCCGCAGGATGAGCCGCACGAGCGCGGCCGGCGCACCCAGCGCCTTGAAGCTGCCGAGCGACGAGCGCTTCGACTCGTCCTTCACGAAGATGCCGGCCACGCCCAGTTCCTCCGCCATGTCGGGCAGCTGCCAGAGCGGCGTGGGTTCGGGCGCGAGCTGCGACCAGCGCGAGAGCCAGGCGCGCGTGCGCTTCGCCTCGGCGATGCTGAGGATGTCGCGAAGCTCGCCGGGGTAGGCGCCGCGGGTGGCGTTCTTGTTGATGACCAGCATGGGAGAAAGGAAAAGGGTTGTCTTGTCGGTCAGCGCGGAAGGCGCAGGCGGACGATTTCCGCGAAGTAGCGGGCGCCCGTTTCGAGCACCTCGTCGTTGAAGTCGTAGCTGCCGTTGTGCAGCGGCGTGCCGCCGGGTGCGCCCTCGGCGCCGTTGCCCAGGAACACGAAGGCGCCCGGCACCACCTTGAGGAATGCGCCGAAGTCCTCGGAAATCATCATCGGTGCCACGTTGGCATCGACGTTCTCCGCACCCACGACGGCCGTGGCAGCCGCCACCGCGACGGGCACGCATTCGGCCCAGTTCACCGTGGGCGCGAACTCGTGCGTGTAGCTGAAGTCGCACCCCGCGCCGTGCATGCGGCAGATGCCTTCGCTGATCTCGCGCATGCGCGCGGCCAGCATCTTCTGCACCTCGGGGTCGTAGCTGCGCGTGTCGCCCTTGATGACCACGTTCGACGGAATCGCGTTGCGGATGCCGTCGGTGATGAACTCGGTGCACGAGACCACCGCCTGCGCGCCCGGGTCGAGCGTGCGCGCGACGATGGACTGCAGCGCGAGCACGATCTGCGCGCCGATGACGATCGGATCGATCCCCATGTGCGGCCGCGCGGCATGCGTGCCGCGGCCCTTCACGTGGATGACGAAGTTGTCCTCGCTCGCCATGAGGCCGCCCGCGCGCGTTGAAATCGTGCCCGCGCGCATGCCGGGCATGTTGTGCAGGCCGTAGATCTCGTCGACCGGAAAGCGCGCGAAGAGGCCGTCGTCCATCATGGCCTTCGCGCCGCGGCCGTGCTCCTCGGCGGGCTGGAAGATGAAGCGCACGGTGCCATCGAAATCCTGCCGTTCCCGCAGCAGACGCGCCGCGCCGAGGACGATCGACATGTGGCCGTCGTGGCCGCAGGCGTGCATCTTTCCGGGGGTGGCCGAGGCATAGGCGCGGTCGGTGGGCACCTCGGTGATGTTCAGCGCATCCATCTCGGCGCGCAGGCCGATCACGCCCTTGCCGCTGCCGACCTTGAGGTTCGCCACGAGCCCCGTGCCGCCGATGCCGGTGTGCACCTCCAGGCCCAGCGCCCTCAGCACGCCGATGACGAAAGCCGAGGTCTTCACCTCCTCGAAGCCGGTCTCGGGCATCGCATGCAGCTGGCGGCGCCAGCCCGAAAGCTGGTCGCGCAGGGGTTCGTCGGGGAATTTCATGACGCGATGCTATTGACAATGCGGCGATACGGGCACGCAAAATCGAGCCCTTCAACGCAACGTTTTTGCGTACACGGCCTGCATGACCTCCTCCCCCCTCGACGCCATCGACCTCCGCCTGCTCGAGCTGATCCAGGCCAACAGCCGCATGTCGCAAAGCGAGCTGGGCGAGCGCGTCCACCTCTCGACGGCGGCCGTGAACCGGCGGCTCAAGCGCATGCGCGACGACGGCGTGATCCGGCGCTACGGCGCTGTGCTGGCGCCCGCCGCGCTGGGCCATCCGCTGTCCATCGTGGCCGAGGTGGAAGTCGAGAGCGAGCACATCGACCTGCTCGATGCAATGAAACAGAGTTTCAGGAACTGCCCGCAGGTGCAGCAGTGCTACTACGTGACGGGCGAGTGGGACTTCATCCTCATCCTCGTGGTGCAGGACATGGCGCAGTACACGGCGCTGAGCCGGCAGCTGTTCTTCCAGAGCAACAACGTGAAGCGCTTTCGCACGCTGGTGACGATGGACCCGGTAAAGGTCAGCCTGGATGTGCCGGTGCGGCCGGAAGCGATGGAATAGGCAGCTGCGCGGATGGGCGCGTCAAGAAAGCCCAAGGAGCACCGCGATGCCCGTGACAAACCAGTTCGCGGTCGTTGCATTGGCCGCACTCTCCTTGGAGATCGGCCACAGCTTCGCACGCTTCCACGCGCGCAGATTGCATGCGATGGCAAGCACCAGCCCGCTGAAGAAGAGCAAGGCCGAATGCAGGCCGATGGCTGCGATCAGCGCTACCAGGACGATCAGGATTCCTGCCGCCCAGATGCCACTGGAAGTGCTCGCCAGCACATGGCAAAGACCGCCGCAGGCTTCGCACGTCGCAGGCGCGGCGCGGCTGGACCAGCGCTTGGCGAAACCGGTGATGCCGGGCTTCTTGCAATGCGGGCAGTCGTACTTCACAGGAAGATCCACGCCACGATCACGGTCAGGATGATGGCCAGCGGGATGAGGCCGCTCAGCCGCGAGATGCAGCCGAGCATGAACAGCGGCACTCGTCCCGCAAACTCGCGCAAGTGGTCGGCCACGCGGTGACCCCGGGGCAGCGCTGCAGCAACGGCCAACGAGAGCACGATGAGCCCGAGGCCCATGGCAACGAAGATCGCCAGGCAGGTGAGGATGAGCGAGACCGGAGGTTTCATGTGCTGCGCAAGATATCGCAGTTCAGGCGCCGCGCAAAACCGGCGCGGTCACCCCGCGTCGGAAATCCCGAGCTCCGAGCACACCCGCCCCACCAGCGCCTTCAACGACGCCAGCTCGGCTTCGAGCCGCGCCACGTTGGCCTTCAGCGCCGCGACTTCGCCGAGCGACGCATCGTGCGATGCGTACGCCCCCTCGCCCGATGCGCCGGCCGGCCCCGCGACCTCTTCCGCCGGCTGCCCGCTCAGCAGATGCGCCCAGCGGCTTTCGCGCGCGCCGGGCAGCCGGGCCAGCTTCACCACCAGCGCGCCGGCCGGCCGCTCCGAGAGTTCGTCGAGAAAGCCCTCGACCGAAGAGATGTCCGCGAAGTTATGCATGCGGTCGCAGGCGATGCGCAGTTCGCCGGCGGTCTGCGGACCGCGCAGCATCAGCACGGTGAGCAGGATCACCGACTGCGAGGGAATGCGCAGCACGCGGTCGATGTTGTGCTCGTAGCGGAACGCGCGGCCGCCGCTGCTTTCCGCGACGAGGCTGTAGCCCTTGAGGCTGTCGATGGCGGACTGGATCTGCGATTCGGTGAGTTCGAGCACCGGGTTGCGGCTGGTCTTCTGGTTGCAGCCCGACACCAGCGAATTGAGCGTGAGCGGGTAGCTGTCGGGCACGGTGCGCTGCTTTTCGGCGAGCACGCCGAGCACGCGGGTTTCGAGGAGGGACAGGATGGGCAGCGGTGTGGACATGGCTCAACGACAACAGGATTCGAAAGTGAAGACGCAAGGTGCGGCCAGGAATTTCATGGCGACACCACACCGAGTATCGGCCCCAGCTCACGCACGAAGTCGCTTCGCCCCAGTGCCTTCGAGTACAGCGCCGAGACGGTGCCGTCGAGGTACAGGGCATCGCGGCAATGCAGCACGTCGCGGAAGTAGAGCGCGAAATCGTGGAAATTCACCGGCGTCTCGCTCATCACGAAGATCGCCGTGTGGCCCGACGCGCAGACGCCGTTGCGGATCTTGCGCGAGTCGGAATTCGGAATGAGCGCCGGGTGCAGCACGCCATGGCGCAACAGCAGCGGGCCGGATTGCGTGGCGAGGCGCACGCCGCCGCGCTTGGCGAATGCCGGGTATTCCGAGGACTCGATCACGCGGGGGCCGTCATCGGTGACGAGGAACACGCCGTTCGGCTTCAGGAAGAAGTTGCCGGCGCCGCTCGCCAGGTTGAGCGGCGCCTCTTCGCGGCCATCGCGCACGAAGAGGCCGACCGGGGAGAAGTCCGCGTGGTACATGCCGGCGTTGACCGCGAAGGCGAGCTGCCGGCCTTGCGCCTTCAACCAGGCATCGAGCCGGTCGAAGCGCTTGAACGCGACGCCGGTGTCGTCGTTCAGGAACAGCGCGAGCTTCTCAGTGCGAAGGTCGACCTTCACGACCGTGTAGCGCGGGTCCGCCGCAACCGACGCACAGCTCGCAAGGAAGACGGCCAGCAGAAGCAGAAGCTTTCTCATGGCCGGCTGCGCCGTCTTCTTCGGATCAACCGCCGTTGATGCGGCTGACCAGCGCCTTGGTGAACGCGGCGGTGTTCGCCGTGCCGCCCAGGTCGCCGGTGCGCACGTTGTCGATGTTCAGCGTCTGGTCGATGGCCGTGCGCAGGCGCGTGGCCAGTTCGGGCATCTTCGTGTGGTCCAGCATCATCGCGGCGGCCAGCAGCAGTGCCGTGGGGTTGGCGATGCCCTTGCCGGCGATGTCGGGCGCCGAGCCGTGCACGGCCTCGAAGATCGCCGCATCGGTGCCGATGTTCGCGCCGGGCGCCATGCCCAGGCCGCCGACGAGGCCGGCCACGAGGTCGGAGAGGATGTCGCCGAACAGGTTGGTCGTCACCAGCATGTCGAACTGCCAGGGGTTGAGCACCAGCTTCATCGCGCAGGCGTCCACGATGATCGAGTCGAGCTCGAACTTGCCCTTGTACTTTTCCGCGTAGAGCTGCTCGCCGGTCTCCAGGAACAGGCCGGTCAGCACCTTCATGATGTTGGCCTTGTGCACCAGCGTGACCTTCTTGCGGCCGGTGGCGATGGCGGTGTCGAACGCGTACTCGAGCACCCGGCGGCAGCCCTGCCGCGTGTTGATGCCGGTGGCCATGCCCACGGCATGCGGGTCGTCGTCGATGCGCACGTAGTGCTCGTGGCCGATGTAGAGGCCCTCGAGGTTCTCGCGCACGATCATCAGGTCGATCTTCTCGAAACGGCCGCCCGGGATGATGGTGCGCGCGGGGCGCAGGTTGGCGTAGAGCTGGAATTCTTCGCGCAACCGCACGTTCGACGAGCGGTAGCCGCCGCCCGAGGGGGTCTCCAGCGGGCCCTTGAGCGCGAGGCGGGTGCTGCGGATGCTGTCGAGCGTGGCCTTGGGCAGCGGATCGCCCGAGGCCTTGACGCCGCCGAGGCCGGCGATCTGGGTGTCCCAGGCGAAGGGGGCCTTCAGCGCATCGAGCGCGGCCAGCGTGGCGTCGACGATTTCGGGGCCGATGCCATCACCGGGGATGAGGGTTGCGGGAATGGGGGTGGTCATCGGCTGCGGCTCGCTTTCTGTATCGGAGGGTCGAGCATACGTCTCGTGCGAGACACCCCGCGCTTTCGTGGGTCACTCACTCGTGGCCGGACAGTTCCTGGTCCAGCAGCGAGGCGCGGCCGACGACACGGCCGGGCCGCAGCAGCGCACCGGGCGCGATGACCGCATTGGCGCCGATGCGCGCCCCATCCCCGATGAGCGCGCCGAACTTCTCGCAGCCCGTGGGTTGCAGCGCACCGCCCTCGCCGCTGCGCACGAAGATTTCCTTGGCGGCGCGCTCGTTGCGGTGGTTGCAGACGATGCTGCCGGCTTCCATGTTGACGCCCGCGCCGATCACCGAATCGCCGACGAAATTGAAATGCGCGAGCGCTGTGCCCGCGAAGACGAAGGAAGACTTGAGTTCGGTGCCCGGGCCGACGGTGCAGCGCGCATCGACCCAGTTGCCGCCGCGCAGGTAGGCGCCCGCGGCTACGAAGCAGCCGGCGCCCAGGATCAGCGGACCCTTGAGCACCGCGCCGGCCTCGACCCGGGCGCTGCGGTGGATGGCAATGTCGCCTTCGAGCGCGAACTCATCGGCCGGCAGCGCTGCCAGCAGTTCGCGCACGATTTCGGGCGCCCGCGCCGGCAGCTCCCAGGGCATCGAAGCGCCCCATTTCGCCAATGGCGAGGCGGCGAATGCGGCGATGTAGGCATGAAGGTCGATGGCGTGCGGCATCGGGCGATGCTGCCATCAAACACCGGGCCGGGCGCGGGACGGACGCGGCCACCTAAAATGCCCGGTTCCCCCGTCCGTCACTCCCCGAAAGCGCCCTCCCCGATGTCCGCCCCGCGCAAGCTCTTCGTCACCACCGCCCTGCCGTATGCCAACGGCAAGTTCCACATCGGCCACATGATGGAGTACATCCAGGCCGACATCTGGGTGCGGAACCAGCGAATGAACGGCGCCGAGGTCAACTTCGTCTGCGCCGACGACGCGCACGGCGCGGCCATCACCATCGCGGCCGACAAGGCCGGCGTGACGCCGCAGGCCTTCGTGGCCGAGATCGCCGCGGGCCGCAAACCGTACCTCGACGGCTACTACATCTCGTTCGACAACTGGCACTCGACCGACGCGCCCGAGAACCACCAGCTTGCGCAGGACATCTACCGCGACCTGCGCGCCAACGGCCTCATCGAGACCAAGAGCGTCGAGCAGTTCTACGACCCTGAAAAGGGCATGTTCCTGGCCGACCGCTTCATCAAGGGCGAGTGCCCGAACTGCCACTCGAAAGACCAGTACGGCGACAACTGCGAGGTGTGCGGTGCCGTGTATGCGCCCACCGAGCTGATCAACCCGTATTCGGCGCTCTCCGGCGCCAAGCCCGAACTGCGCAGCTCCGAGCACTTCTTCTTCAAGCTTTCGGACCCGCGCTGCGAGGCCTACCTGAAGGAATGGACCGCCGCGCCCGGCCACGTTCAATCCGAAGTGCAGAACAAGATCCGCGAATGGCTCTACAAGGACGACGAAGGCAAGGGGGGCCTGGGCGACTGGGACATCAGCCGCGACGCGCCGTACTTCGGCATCGAGATCCCCGATGCGCCGGGCAAGTACTTCTACGTGTGGCTCGACGCGCCCGTGGGCTACCTCGCTTCGCTGAAGAACCTGCTGGACAAGCGCTGCATCGAGCTGGGCGGCGACGGCATCTCGTACACCGAGTACATGGCCGACCCCGACCTGGAGCAGGTGCATTTCATCGGCAAGGACATCATCACCTTCCACACCCTCTTCTGGCCCGCGATGCTGCACTTCAGCGGCCGCAAGGCGCCCGATGCGGTGTACGTGCACGGCCACCTCACGGTGAGCGGCGAGAAGATGAGCAAGAGCCGCGGCACCGGCATCGATCCGCTCAGGTACCTCTCGATCGGACTGGACCCCGAGTGGCTGCGCTACTACATCGCGGCCAAGCTCAACGGCCGCAACGAAGACATCGACTTCAACCCCGAGGACTTCGTCGCGCGCGTCAACAGCGACCTCGTGGGCAAGTACATCAACATCGCGAGCCGCGCGGCGGGCTTCATCGGCAAGCGCTTCGGCGGCAAGCTGGGCGAGGTGTCGGCCGATGGCGATGCGCTGCTGTTCGCGCTGCGCGAGGCGGCCGGCCAGATCCATTCGCTCTACGACGGGCGCGACTATGCCCGCGCGCTGCGCGAGGTGATGGCGCTCGCCGACAAGGTGAACGAATACGTCGACCAGAACAAGCCCTGGGAGCTGGCCAAGAAGGAGGGTGCCGAGGCCCGCCTGCACGACGTGTGCACGGTGTGCATCGAGGCCTTCCGCCTGCTCACGCTGTACCTGAAGCCGGTGCTGCCGGCTCTCGCCGTGAATGTCGAGGCGTTCCTCAAGATTTCGCCGCTGGTCTGGTCCGATGCCGCGCAGCCGCTGCCCGCGGGCCACGCCATCGGCGAGTACAAGCACCTGATGCAGCGTGCCGATGCGAAGGTGGTCGACAAGCTGTTCGACGCGCCCGAACCCGTGGCCGCCGCCGCCGTGGAAACCACAGCGGATGCGCTGCCCGGCGGCGAAGCCATCGCGCCGACGATCACCATCGACGACTTCGTGAAGATCGACCTGCGCATCGCGAAGATCGTGGCCTGCGAGAAGGTCGAAGGCTCGACCAAGCTGCTGCGCCTGACGCTCGACGCCGGCGAGGGCAAGACCCGCAACGTCTTCAGCGGCATCGCCTCGGCCTACCAGCCCGAGCAGCTCGTGGGCAAGCTCACGGTGCTGGTCGCGAACCTTGCGCCGCGCAAGATGAAGTTCGGCATCAGCGAAGGCATGGTGCTGGCCGCGAGCCATGGCGACGAAAAGGCCAACCCGGGCATCCATGTGCTCGAACCGTGGCCGGGCGCAACGCCGGGCATGCGCGTGCGCTGAAGAAGAACTAGCCGAACTTGTTGTTCAGCACGAGGTCGGCGAACACCTTGCCGCCGACCGAGATGTGGTCGCGCATCGCCTCCGCGGCGTTGTCGGCGTGGCCCTTGAGGATCCACTCCACCACCCGTTCGTGCTCCCGCTGTGAAGCGGCCAGGCGCCCGGGCTTTTCGAACATCCGCCCCCGGTAGGCCGCGATGCGCAGGCGCACCGTCTGCGCCTGCTCGACGATGAACGGATTGCCGCTCGCGCGGTAGATCACGTCGTGCAGCGCGGCGTTGGCGCGCTGGTAGCCCTCGGCATCGTCGGCCTGCGCCATGGCGGACGTGCCTTCCAGCGCGCGCTGGAGCTCGCCGCGCAGGACCGGTCCGATGCGCAATGCCGCAAGACGCGCCAGCACCCCTTCGAGCTCGCCCAGCGCTTCCATCATCGCGACGAGTTCGTTCGCCCGCAGTTGCCGCACATAGATGCCGGTGCGCGGAACGATGTCGACCAGTCCCCGCGCGCTGAGCAGCAGCAGCGCCTCGCGCACCGGCGTGCGCGAGGTGTTGAAGCTCAGGGCCAGCGCCTTCTCGTCGATGGGCATGCCGGGGGACAGCGTGCCTTCCAGGATGTCGTGTTCGAGCCGGCTGCGGATCTGGTCCTGCAGGCTGCTGGTGTCGAGGGTTTTCGCGGGTTGCATGGGAATCTGGATATTAGCTAACCTTACAGATATATCAATTCATCTGTTTGGTACATCAATGCTTCCTTCCCTCGAGATCGACGGCCGCGTCGCCTACCTGACGCTGCGCCGCCCCAGCGCCGCCAACAAGCTGACGCCGGAGGATCTGCCCGCGCTCGTTCGCCACGTGGAGACGGTGAATCGCTCGCCCGACGTGCTCGTGCTGGTCCTGCGCTCCGAGGGCAAGTACTTTTGCAGCGGCTACGATATATCAGAGGTGGCCACCAGCAGCCAGACCGAGGGCAGCAGCTTCGGCGACATGGTCGATGCGCTGGAAAACTGCCGCGCCGTGACCATCGCGGCGGTGCATGGCGGCGTCTTCGGCGGCGCCACCGACCTGGTGCTGGCCTGCGACTTCCGCGTGGGCGTGCGCAGCGCCGAGATGTTCATGCCCGCCGCCCGGCTCGGCCTGCACTACTACCAGAGCGGCATGGAGCGCTACGTATCGCGGCTCGGGCTCGACATGGCCAAGCGGCTCTTCCTGACCGCCGAAAAACTCGACGGCCCCGCGATGCGCGACTGCGGATTCCTCACGCAGCTGGTCGACGACGCACCGGCGCTCGACGCCGAAGTGCTGCGCCTTCGCACCACGCTCGCCGGCATGGCGCCGCTCGCGCTGCTCGGCATGAAGAAGCACCTGAACAAGATCGCGCGTGGCACCGCCGATGCCGCTTCGATCTCGCGCGAGGTGCAGCGCACCGTCGCTTCCGAAGACCTGGCCGAGGGCGGCCGCGCCTGGCGCGAGAAGCGTCCGCCGGTCTTCAAGGGCCGCTGAGCGCGCCCTCCCCTTCGACCCGACACAGGAGACAACAAATGAACCCCCTTCGAGCCATTGCATTCGCGGCGGCAGCCCTGCTCGCCCCGGCCGGCGCCTTCGCGGACACCTACCCCTCGCGCCCGATCACCCTGGTGGTCGGCTTCCCCGCCGGGGGCGGCGCCGACACCGTGGCGCGCATCGTGAGCGACAAGCTCGCCAAGGTCCTCGGGCAGCCCATCATCATCGACAACAAGCCCGGCGCGGGCACCACCATCGCGTCGGACCAGGTCGCGCGCGCGGCGCCCGACGGCTACACGCTGCTGCTGGGCAGCGGCAATCTCTACGGCAGCGACAAGCTGCTCTACAAGGCCGTGAAGTACGACGGAGCGAAGAGCTTCGTGCCGATCTCGCGCTGGAGCTCCGCGCCGATGCTGCTCGCGGTCAACAAGGACGTGAGCGCGAAGACCGTGCAGGCGCTGATCGCCGAAGCGCGGCAGAACCCCGGGAAACTGGCGTATTCGTCGTCGGGCACCGGCGTGGTGACGCACCTGGCGGGCCTGTCGTTCGAGAAGGCGGCCGGTGTGACCATGCTCCACGTGCCCTACAAGGGCGGCGCCCCGTCGATCCAGGCGGTTGCCGCCGGCGATGTGCAGCTGACCTTCGGCACGCCGCCCTCGGTGCTGCCGATGGCGCAGGGCCAGAAGCTGCGCGTGCTGGCCGTCACCTCGGGCCAGCGTTCGCCGCTCTTTCCCGATGTGCCGAGCGTCGCCGAGGCCGGCGTGAAGGGCTACGACTACACCTTCTGGTTCGGCCTCTTCGCACCGGCTGGCCTGCCGCCGGAGATGACGCAGAAGTTGTTCGATGCGAGCGTGGCGGCGCTCAACGATCCCGACGTGAAGGCGCGGCTGGAGAAGTCGGGCAATGAGTCGGCGCCGTCGAAGTCGCTCGCCGAATTCCGCACCTGGGCGCTGGCCGAAGGCGCGAAGTCAAAGGAACTCACCGAGCGCTCCGGCGCGACCGTCGAATGACGCCGGGCACATCTGAGGGCACACCGCAGGGCGGCCCGCTGCAGGGCTTCACCGTCATCGACCTGACGCGCGTGCTCGCGGGCCCCTACTGCACGCTGCTGCTCGCCGACCTGGGCGCGCGCGTCATCAAGGTGGAGCAGCCGGGCCTGGGCGACGACGCACGGCAGATCGGCCCGTTCGTGGAGGGCGACTCGGCCTATTTCATGTCGGTCAACCGCAACAAGGAGTCGATCGCGCTGGACCTGAAGGCGCCGGCCGACCGGGCCATCTTCGAGCAGTTGCTGGCCACGGCCGACGTGCTGGTCGAGAACTTCCGGCCCGGCACGATGGAAAAGCTGGGCTACGACTGGCCCACGCTGCACGCGCGCTTTCCGAAACTCGTGTTCACCTCGGTCTCGGGCTTCGGCCAGACGGGCCCCTACAGCAGGCGGCCCGCCTACGACATGGTGGTGCAGGCGATGGGCGGCATCATGAGCCTGACCGGCCACCCCGGCGCGCCGCCGACGCGCGTGGGCGTGTCGATCGGCGACCTGGGCGCCGGCCTCTACGCGGCCATCGGCACGCAGGCCGCGCTGCTGCAGCGCGGACGCACCGGCCTCGGCGATCGGGTGGACGTGGCGATGCTCGATTGCCAGGTCGCGCTGCTCGAGAACGCGATATCGCGCATGGAAGCCGACGGGCGCGCGCCAGGCCCGATCGGCTCGCGGCACCCGTCGATCACGCCGTTCGACGTGTTCCGTGCGGCGGACGGCTGGTTCGTGATCGCGGCGGGCAACGATGCGCTGTTCCAGCGCCTGTGCACGGCACTCGAACTGCCGGCGCTGCTGGACGATGCGCGCTTTGCGACCAACCCCGTGCGCTGCCAGCACCACGAGGCGCTGAAGCAATTGCTGGAGCAGCGCCTGGCCTCCGCACCCTGCGCGCATTGGCAGACGCTCCTGATGGCGCACAACATTCCGACCGGCGAATACAACGACGTCGCCGCGGTGGTGAAAGACCCGCAGGTGCAGGCGCGCGAGATGCTGGTGCACGTGAAGACGCAGGGCGGCCGATCGCTCACGGTGGCGGGCAATCCGGTGCATGTGGGCGGGCACCGCACACAGGTGCTGCGGCAGCCGCCGCGACTGGACCAGGACCGGGATGCGATCCTGGCGAGCCTGGCGCAGGACTAGGCCCTGCCCGGGGGCCGGGTGCAAAATCCGCGCATGCAAAGCATCCGTCCCCGCTTCCGGCTTCTTGTTCTTGCGCTCTTCGGCGCCATGCTGTCGAGCGGCTGCGCCGTGGTCACCGTCGCAGGCACCGCGGTGAGCGTGGGCGCCAGCGCGGTCGGCCTGGCAGCCGACGCGGCCATCGGCACCGCGCGCATCACCGGCAAGGCCGTGGGCGCCGCGGCGGACGCGGTCATTCCGGACAGTAAGTAAGCAACTGGAATTCAGCGCGGCAGGCCCAGTTGCGCGACATGCGCGGGCGTGTGCTGCACCTTTTCCTTGCGCACGAAGGCCGAGCGCAGAGCCGCATGCGGCTCGTTCCGGTCGAAGAAATTGCGGCGCATGTGCGTCAGTTCTTCATCGCGGTACTGCTGCAGCGGCTTCACCGATTCGTCTTCAGCGCGCTTCGCCTGTTTCTTCGCGATCCGGGCGGCCAGGTCGGGCAAGGCCGCGAGCTGGGTGGCCAGCCGCATCACTTCATCGCCCAGTTCTTCCGGTGCGGCTTGCAGCACGCGCTCGGCCATGCCGAGCTCGACCGCGCGCTTCGCGCTCACCGGCAGCGCCGATTGCGTGAGCCGCTCGGCTTCGCTTTCGCCCACGCGGCGCGGCAGGGTGTAGGTCCAGTATTCGGAGCCGTAGAGGCCCATGAGCTTGTAGTGCGGGTTGAGGATGGCGCCGTCCCTGCACCACACCTCATCCGCCGCGAGCGCGAGCATCACGCCGCCGGCCGCCGCATTGCCGCCCAGCGCCGCGACAGTGAGCCGGTCGGTGGTGGTGATCACCGCCTCGACCAGGTCGTTCATCGCGTGGATGTTGGCCCACGATTCCTCGGCCGGATCGGGCGCGGCCTCGATCACGTTGAGGTGGATGCCGTTCGAGAAGAAGTCGCGCAACCCGCCGAGCACCAGCACCGACGTCGTCCGGGTGCGGGCGAAGCGGTAGGCCTCCAGCAGGCGGCGGCATTGCACGCTGCTCATCGCGCCGCCGGGGAACGAGAAGTTCAGCACGCCGACCGCGCCGTGCTCGCTGTAGCGCATGTCGGTCCAGGTGCGGCGGCCGGCCGGCAGCTGCAGCGGCGCGGGCACTTCGGGCAGGCCGGCGGGCAACAGGTCGCCGAGCGCATCGACGGCCGGCAGCTTGAAGCTCGCGAGCCCCGAGCCCGGCGCGCACCAGGGGCGCATCTGCACGATCCAGACCGCGCCGTCCGTCGTGGCGCGGCAGACGGCACCGGCGCGGGTGGCGATCAGCTCGCCGGGCGTGCCGCGCAGTTCGTCTTCGGGATACGCGCCGTGCAGGTACCACTGCGCGCCGAGCAGTTCGTCGAGCACGCCGGGCTGCGAATCGGCGGCGCGAAGCTGGCGCAGCACCGACTCGGTCGATTCGGTGGCCCAGTCGATGCGGCGCTCCGCCTGCTTGAGGAACGGACGCCAGCCCGCCGCGAGATCGGCCACCTTCTGCCGCTTCGGCTTGTACGTGCCCGAGGCGAAGCGCTCGACCGCGAGCAGCACCGCGTCGATGGCCGCATCGGCCACCTCGCCGCGGTAGAGATCACTCTTGCCGGCCAGCGGCGGCACCTTCAGCGGCGACCAGGCCCAGACATCGCCCGCGTCCATCTCGGCGACGGCCGCGAGCACGGTGACGCCCCAGCTTTCGGCGCCGTCCCGCAGCGTCCAGTCGAGCGAGGATGGGCCGCGGTCGCCCGGCGGGCCCGGGTGGACGATCAGGCAGGTGTGGGCGCTCCAGATGTCTTCGGGAATCGCGGTGGTCAGCATCGGCGCCACGATGAGCTCGGGCGCATGCGTGCGCACCGCGTCGCGCAAGGCGTCGTCGTTGCCGAGGGCCAGCTCGACGCCGACGGTGTGGCCGCGGTCCTGGAGTTCGGCCAGAACCCTCTGCGTCAGGCTGTTGAACGCGCTTGCGACAAGCAGGATGTGCATGGACCCGGCTCCCTCGGTAATGTTGGTTTCAAAATGTCAATTAATGTGAAAACTGTATCTGCATCCCTTGTTTTGGATAAGTTGATCGAAAGTACGCATGGTGGCGGCGAGCGCTGTCGAAAGGGCCCTCGGGCCACAATCGGCCACCCATGCCATCCCCGCTGAACCTCACCCGCTTTCGCCCCCGCCTGCTGGACGCGATGGCGGACTACAGCCGGGAGCGTTTCTTCAAGGACCTGGGTGCGGGCGCGACGGTCGGCATCGTGGCGCTGCCGCTGGCCATGGCTTTTGCGATCGCCTCGGGGCTCAAGCCCGAGGCCGGCATCTGGACGGCGATCATTGCGGGCTTCCTGATCTCGCTCCTGGGCGGCTCGGCGGTGCAGATCGGCGGGCCGGCCGGCGCCTTCATCGTGATCGTCTACGGCATCGTCGAGCGCTACGGCGTGGCGAACCTGCTGATCGCGACCGCCTGCGCCGGCGTGCTGCTGTTCGCGGCAGGGCTCTTCGGACTCGGGCGGCTGGTGCGCTTCGTGCCGCTGTCGATCGTGGTGGGCTTCACCAACGGCATCGCGGTGCTGATCCTGCTGTCGCAGCTGAAGGATTTGCTCGGGCTCTCGGTCGAGAAGATGCCGGCCGACGTGTTCTCGCAGCTGCATGCGATGGCGCTGCGGATCGGCACCTTCAACCCCCATGCCTTCGCGCTCGGCGTGGCCTGCGTGGCCGGGCTGGTGCTGTGGCGGCGGCTGCCTCGCCTGCCATTGCACATCGCGCAGACGCGCGCGGTGCAGATGGGCGCGCGCGTGCCGGGGCCGATCGTCGCGCTGGTCACGCTCACGCTGGTGTCATGGGGCTTCGCGCTGCCGGTGGAGACCATCGGCACGCGCTTCGGCGGCATTCCCGAGGGCGCCCCCAGCTTCGCGCTGCCAGATTTCTCCTGGGAGACGGTCAAGCAGCTGGTCACGCCGACGCTCACCATCGCGCTGCTCGGGGCCATCGAGTCGCTGCTGTGTGCGCGCGTGGCCGACCAGATAAGCGGCCAGCCGCGCCATGACCCGAACCAGGAACTGATGGCGCAGGGCATCGCGAACATCGTCACGCCCTTCTTCGGCGGCATGCCGGCCACCGGCACCATCGCGCGCACGGTGACCAACATCCGCTCAGGCGGCAGTTCGCCGATTGCGGGCATCGTGCATGCGGTGACGCTGATGGTCGTGGTGTTGCTGGCCGCGCCGCTCGCGCGCCATGTGCCGCTTGCGGTGCTGGCGGGCATCCTGGTGTTCGTGGGGCTGAACATGGGCGAGTGGCGCGAGTTCACGCCGGGCCAGTTGCGGCACTTCAGCCGGCACTACCGGCTGCTCATGCTCGGCACTTTTTTCCTCACCGTCGTGTTCGACCTGACGGTGGCGGTGCAGGTGGGCATCGTGCTGGCGTGCGCGCTTTTCATCCGGCGCATGAGCGGGCTCTTCAGCGTCGAGCTCGAGACGCTGCAGCCGCCGGTGCTCACCTACCGCATCTACGGCGCGCTGTTCTTCGGCGCGGCCGCCAAGCTCGACGAGGCGGTGAACGCGGCCGAGCGCGCGCCGCGCGGCATGACGGTGGTGCTCGACGCCACGCACCTCATCTACCTGGACGCCACCGGCATCGACGCTCTGCGCCAGCTGCACAGGGCGGTGCTGGCGCGCGACGGGGTGCTGCGGATCGAATCGTTGCAGCCGCAGCCGCGTGAAGTGATCGAGCGTTCGGGGTTTGCGGAAGAGCTGGCGGCCGGAAGGCCGCAGGCCGCTGAAGGCTAGTTCGCCTCGGTCGCCCGGTCCGGCGACGAGCCGCTGCGCACCACGCGCTGGTCATCATTGAGCGTGGCGGTGAACACCATCGGTGAATTCGGCGGCTGCACCCAGCGCCATTCCCATTCGGTCTCGCGCTTGAGCGCATAGGGCGTGACCTTGGCGGGCTTGCCGAGCAGCTTGCGCAGGTCTTCCATCATCATTCCCGGCTGCACCTTGGCGAAGTTCTCGGGCGTGAGCACCTGGCGCAGCGCGCTCATCTTGCCGTCGCGGCCGATGGTGATCATGTAGTTCTTCTGGCCCTGGGGCTGGCGGTTGTATTCGAAGATCCGGCCGCCGTCCGGGGCGTCCCAGATGTTTTCGGGCTGGCCGAACTTGGTGCGCACATCGGCTTCCGTGGCGACGCCTTCTTCGAGTTCAGCGATGCGCTGGTTGTCGCAGCCCGCCAGGCCAATCACCGCCGCCAGCAACGCCGTTGCCATGCCGATCTGCCACTGTTGCCGATGTCCCATGCCGTCCCCGGTAAAATTCAGGCTACAAAGGTCCAGTCTATGTCCATCTTCCGCCGCCCCCACTACTCTTCCGAGATCACCAATTTCATCGAGGAGATGAAAGAAAAGAAGCCGACGCTGGAAGCCGAACAGCGCGCCGGCCGTGCCCTCCTCTGGGACAAGAACCTCGACCGCGGCCTGCTCGAGGAATACGGCGAAGCCCGCGTGCCGCAGCAGCCGTACGTCTACCAGACCCAAGTCAAGTAAATGGTGCCAATTCGGCATCCGTTGCCCGTCCGCATTGCGTCGACAGCTATTGAATTGATAGCGCTCGCCCAATGAGCAGAGACGAGGACAACGACACGCCGGTGATGGCGATGCCCGAGGTGGTCGACCAGGTCGCGCTCGCCAGGCTCTATGGCGAGCCGCTGTTCGCGATGCCCAAGGACCTGTACATCCCGCCCGAGGCGTTGCAGGTCTTTCTCGAGGCTTTCGAAGGTCCGCTGGACTTGCTGCTGTACCTGATCCGGAAGCAGAACTTCAACATCCTCGACATCCCGATGGCGGGGCTCACGCGGCAATACCTGAGCTACGTCGACGAGATCCGCCAGACGAATCTCGAACTCGCGGCCGAATATCTGCTGATGGCCGCGATGCTGATCGAGATCAAGTCGCGCATGCTGCTGCCGCCCAAGAAGGTGGCCGAGGGCGAAGAGGCCGAAGACCCGCGCGCCGAACTCGTGCGCCGCCTGCTCGAATACGAGCAGACCAAGCTGCAGGCCGCCGCCATCAGCGCGATGCCGACCTACGGCCGCGACTTCTGGAAGGGGCAGGTCTACATCGAGCAGTCGCTCAAGCCGCGCTTTCCCGACGTGAACGTGATCGACCTGCGCGATGCCTGGGCCGACATCATGAAGCGCGCCAAGCTCGTGCAGCACCACAAGATCTCACGCGAAGAGCTCAACGTGCGCGAGCACATGAGCATCGTGCTGCGCCACCTGCAGGGGCAGCGCTTCGTGGAGTTCGAGAAACTCTTCGACGTGTCGCGCGGCGCGCCCGTGCTGATCGTCACCTTCATCGCAATGCTCGAGCTCGCGAAGGAAACGCTGATCGACATCACGCAGGCGGAAGCCTTCGCGCCGATCTACGTTCGCCTGGCCTATTCGCCAGCCTGACCCCACCACCGAAGATTTCGCCGTGCTCGATTTCGACGTCCTCATCGTCGGCAGCGGCCTCGCCGGCCTCTCCGCCGCGCTGCACCTGGCGCCCACGCACCGCGTGGCGGTGCTCACCAAGCGCGCGCTGAACGACGGCTCCAGCGCCTGGGCGCAGGGCGGCATCGCGGCGGTGCTGGCCGCGGGCGACAGCTTCGACGCGCATGTGGAAGACACGCTCATCGCCGGCGCGGGCCTGTGCGACCCCGAGGCCACGCGCTTCGTCGTCGAGCACGCACCCGAGGCCATCGGCTGGCTGCGCGAACTGGGCGTGCCGTTCTCGGAAGAAGGCGGCGACCTGCACCTGACGCGCGAAGGCGGCCACAGCCAGCGCCGCATCGTGCATGTGACCGACGCCACCGGCGCGGCCGTGCAGCAGGTGCTGATCGAACGGGTGCGGCGCACGCCGAACATCACGCTGTTCGAGCACCACACGCTGGTCGACCTGGTCACCGGCACCAAGCTCGGACTGAAAGACCCGGCCTGCGTGGGCCTCTACGCGCTGGACGACGCCACCGGCGAGGTGCTCGCCTTCCGCGCGCCGCACACCATCCTGGCGACGGGCGGCGCGGGCAAGGTCTACCTCTACACGACCAACCCCGACACGGCCACGGGCGACGGCATTGCCGCGGCATGGCGCGCGGGCTGCCGGGTGTCGAACATGGAGTTCATCCAGTTCCACCCGACGTGTCTCTACCACCCGCATGCCAAGTCGTTCCTGATCAGCGAGGCAGTGCGCGGCGAAGGCGGCCTGCTGAAGTTGCCCGACGGCACGCGCTTCATGCCGAAACATGACGAGCGCGCCGAACTCGCACCGCGCGACGTGGTGGCCCGCGCCATCGACTTCGAGATGAAGAAGCACGGGCTGGACTGCGTGTACCTCGACATCTCGCACCAGCCCGCGGCGTTCCTGAAGGAACACTTCCCCAACATCCTCGCGCGTTGCGCCGAGCTGGGCATCGACATCACGCGCGAACCCATTCCCGTGGTGCCGGCCGCGCACTACACCTGCGGCGGCGTGCTCAGCGACCTCGCTGGCCGCACCGATGTGCCCGGGCTCTATGCCATCGGCGAGACCGCCTGCACGGGCCTGCACGGCGCCAACCGGCTGGCCAGCAATTCGCTGGTCGAGTGCATGGTGTTCGCACGCGCGGCGGCGGGCGCCATCGCCGGCGCGCCGGGGCATGACAGCGTCGCTTTCCCCGCGTGGGACGAAAGCCGCGTCACCGATGCCGACGAGGCCGTCGTCATCTCCCACAACTGGGACGAGCTGCGCCGCTTCATGTGGGACTACGTGGGCATCGTGCGCACCAACAAGCGCCTGGAGCGCGCGAGCCACCGCATCGCGCTGCTGCAGGCCGAGATCCAGGAGTTCTATGCGAACTTCCACGTCACGCGCGACCTCCTGGAGCTGCGCAACCTGGTCCAGGTGGCCGAGCTGATCGTGCGATCGGCCCAGGCCCGCCACGAGAGCCGCGGGCTGCATTTCAGCCGCGACTATCCTTCGCTCGCAGAGCCGACTGCACCGACCGTATTGGTGCCTTCGGCGGACTGACGACCCACCCATCTCGCGTTTTTCTTCACTCAAGGATGCCCGGCCACCGACGCCCGCAGGGAGAAACCCAACCATGTCGAACACCACCACCCCATCGCCGGAAACCACGCCCGCCTCGCCCTACGGCACGCTGCCCCCGGCCTCGACGCCCGCCTCGCGCAAGCCCGTGAGCCTGCCGCGCCTGGCCGACATGCATGCGCGCGGCGAGAAGATCTCGATGCTCACCGCCTACGACGCCACCTTCGCGGCGATGGCCGATGCGGCGGGCGTCGATTGCCTGCTGGTCGGCGATTCGCTCGGCATGGTCTGCCAGGGCCTGAACAGCACCGTGGGCGTGAGCCTGGAGACCATGCGCTATCACACCGACAGCGTCTCGCGGGGCCTGCGCCGCGTGCAGGGCACGGCCTGGCTGATCGCCGACCTGCCCTTCGGCAGCTACCAGGAATCGCGCGAGCAGGCGCTGCGCAGCGCCACCGTGCTGATGCAGGCGGGCGCGCACATGGTCAAGCTCGAAGGCGGCGGCTGGACGACCGAGACGGCGCGCTTCCTGGTCGAGCGCGGCATTCCGGTGTGTGCGCACCTCGGCCTCACGCCGCAGACCGTGCATGCGCTCGGCGGCTACCGGGTGCAGGGCAAGGGTGACGCGGGCGCGCTGCTGAAGCAGCACGCGCATGCGCTGCAGGACGCGGGTGCCGCGATGCTGGTGCTCGAGATGGTGCCGGCCGCGCTTGCCGCCGAGCTCACCACCGAGCTGAGGCACTGCGCCACCATCGGCATCGGCGCGGGCAAGGCCACCGCCGGCCAGGTGCTGGTGTTGCACGACATGCTGGGCATCAACCTCGGGAAGATGCCGAAGTTCGTGCGCAACTTCATGGCCGACGCGCCGGGCGTGCTGCCCGCGCTCAAGGCCTACGTGCAGGCCGTCAAGGACGGCAGCTTTCCCGACGATCAACTCCACGCCTGGTAAGGACCGATCTCCATGCACATCGCACACACCATCGCCGAACTGCGCGACCATCTCTCGGCTTTCAAGCGCCCCGCTTTCGTCCCGACCATGGGCAACCTGCACGACGGCCATATCGCGCTGATCACGCAGGCCAAGCCGCTCGGCGACGTGACGGTAGCGAGCATCTTCGTCAACCGCCTGCAGTTCCTGCCGCACGAAGACTTCGACACCTACCCGCGCACCTGGGAAAGCGATTGCGCCAGGCTGCGCGACGCCGGCTGCGACGTGCTGTTCGCGCCCGACGAGAAGGCGCTCTACCCCGAGCCGCAGACCTGCAAGGTGCACCCCGATCCGGCGCTCGCCGACATCCTCGAAGGCCACTTTCGCCCCGGCTTCTTCATCGGCGTGTGCACGGTGGTGATGAAGCTCTTCACCTGCGTGCAGCCGCGTGTGGCGGTGTTCGGCAAGAAGGACTACCAGCAGCTGATGATGATCCGCCACATGGTGCGGCAGTTCGCGCTGCCCATCGAGATCGTGGGCAGCGAGACCTTCCGCGCCGACGACGGGCTCGCGCTCTCGTCGCGCAACGGCTACTTGAACGAGACCGAGCGTGCGGAAGCGGTGCAGCTGTCGAAGGCACTGAAGGCGATGGCCGCGGCGGTGCAAGCGGGCGAGCGCGATCTGGCCGCGATCGAAGCGCGGGCAATGCAGACACTCACGCAGCGCGGCTGGCAGCCGGACTATCTGGTGCTGCGGCGCCGCGCCGACCTTCAGGCGCCCTCCTTCGGCCTGCACGGCGAACCGCTGGTGGCGCTGGCCGCGGCACGGCTGGGAAGCACGCGACTGATCGACAACCTCGAGATCGAGGTGCTGGCTGCATGACCTACAGCGTCAAGGAAATCTTCTACACGCTGCAAGGCGAAGGCGGCCAGGCGGGCATGCCGGCCGTGTTCTGCCGCTTTGCCGGGTGCAACCTCTGGACGGGGCGCGAGGAAGATCGCGCCAGTGCCGTCTGCCGTTTCTGCGACACCGATTTCGTCGGCACCGACGGCACGCTCGGCGGCAAGTTCAAGAGCGCCGACCAGCTCGCCGACACCATCGCCGCGCAGTGGCCTGCCAACGATGCCGAGCACCGGCTGGTGGTGCTGACCGGCGGCGAACCGCTGCTGCAGGTGGATGCGGTGCTGGTCGATGCGCTGCATGCGCGGCGCTTCCGCATCGCGGTCGAGAGCAACGGCACGGTCGCCGCGCCCGAAGGCATCGACTGGCTCTGCATCAGCCCCAAGGCCGGCGCGCCGTGGGTGCAGCAGCGCGGGCAGGAGCTCAAGCTGGTGTGGCCGCAGACCGCGTTCGACCTCGACACGATGGCGCGCACCGGCGAGTTCACGCACCGCTTCCTGCAACCCATGGACGGCCCCGACCGCGTGGCCAATACCGAACTCTGCATCGCCGAATGCATGCGCCAGCCCGCTTGGCGCCTGAGCGTGCAGACCCACAAGATCACCGGCATCCGATAGCCGCCCGCCTTTTATGCGCTTCACCATCAGCCAACGCTTTTTCTTCGACGCCGCCCACACGCTCAAGCGCGATATCGAAGTGGAAGGCAGCCGCCGTATCCACGGCCACACGTACCACGCCGAAGTCTGGCTCGAAGGCCAGCGCGATCCGGTCACGGGCATGGTCATCGACCTGGGGTTGCTGAGGCGGCGGCTCGACGACGTGCGCGAGCTGCTCGACCATCACCTGCTCGATGACGTGGCGGGGCTGCATCCGCCGACGCTCGAAAACCTGTGCCTCTTCATTGCGGATGCGCTGCCGGAATTCCGGGCGTCGCTCGCGCGCGTTCGCGTGTGGCGCGAGGCGCTGGGCGACTCCTGCACGCTGGAGTTCTAGGGTCTTGCTCCCTCCCCTTCCGGGGGAGGGCTGGGGTGGGGGCAAGCGGCGTATCCATCGAGCGCTCTGCCCGCCCCCATCCCGACCTTCCCCCAGAGGGGGAAGGAGAAATACGGAATCAGGCCGCGCCGATGCCGGCGATGAGGCTTCCAGGCGCCTGCCCGTTCTTGAGGCCGGCGGTGAACGCCAGCATCCGGTCGATCGGAAGTCGGGCGCGCAGACCCAGCGTCGGATCGACGTGGATTTCACCCGCGCCCGTTTCCAGCGCATTCGCCAGTTCGGCCAGCCCGTTCATCGCCATCCATGGGCAATGCGCGCAGCTCTTGCAGGTGCCGCCGTTGCCGGCCGTCGGCGCCTCGATGAAGGTCTTGCCGGGGTTCAGCGTGCGCAGCTTGTGCAGCATGCCGGTGTCGGTGGCGACGATGAATTCCTTCGCGTCCATGCGCTGCGCGGCATTCAGGATCGCCGAGGTCGAGCCGACCGCATCCGCCAGCGCGATCACGTCGGCCGGCGATTCCGGATGCACCAGCACCTTCGCCGACGGGTGTTCCTTGATGAGCAGTTCGAGCTCCAGCGCCTTGAACTCGTCGTGCACGATGCATGCACCGTTCCAGCTCACCATGTCGGCGCCGGTCTGGCGCTGGATGTAATCGCCCAGGTGGCGGTCGGGGCCCCAGAGAATCTTGCGCCCCTCTGCATGCAGCGCGCTCACCACGTCGAGCGCGCAGCTCGAGGTGACGAGCCAGTCGGCGCGCGCCTTCACGGCCGCGCTGGTGTTGGCATAGACGACCACGGTGCGGTCGGGATGCTCGTCGCAGAAGGCACTGAATTCCTCGACGGGGCAACCCAGGTCGAGCGAGCAGTTCGCGTCCAGGTCGGGCATCAGCACGCGCTTTTCGGGCGAAAGAATCTTCGATGTCTCGCCCATGAAGCGCACGCCCGACACCACCAGCGTGGTGGCGGCGTGGTCGCGGCCGAAGCGCGCCATCTCGAGCGAATCGCTCACGATGCCGCCGGTTTCCTCGGCCAGGTCCTGCAGGTCGGGATGCACGTAGAAGTGCGACACCATCACCGCGTTGCGCTCGCGCAGCAGGCGGCGGATGCGCTCCTTTAGCGCGACGCGCTGGTCCGGCGAGGGCTCTGCAGGCACACGCGCCCAGGCGTGGCGCGTGTCGCAGGCGGCGCCAGCCTTCGCGGCGGGTTGCTCGTAGTCGACATCGATGACCGGGGACGACATGGGCGGATCAGCTTTCCTGGAAACGCATCGAGTAGTCGATGGCTTTGACATCCTTGGTCAACGCACCGACCGAGATGCGGTCGACACCGGTCTCGGCCAGGGCACGGAGGCCATCGAGCGTGACGCCGCCCGAAATCTCCAGCACGGCCTTGCGGTCGGCGCCCGCCTCGTCGTTGATGCGGACGGCTTCGCGCAGCGTGGGCAGGTCCATGTTGTCGAGCAGCACCATGCGCGCGCCGGCGCCGAGCGCCTCGCGCAACTGGTCCAGCGTTTCGACCTCGACCTCGACGAAAGCGGCCTGCTCGGCCACCGGCGCCACCGCGCGCAGGGCGGCAGCGACACCGCCGGCTGCGGCGATGTGGTTTTCCTTAATGAGCACCGCGTCGTAGAGGCCGATGCGGTGGTTCAGGCCGCCGCCGGTGCGCACCGCGTACTTCTGCGCGAGGCGCAGGCCCGGCAGGGTCTTGCGGGTGTCCACGATGCGGGCGCTCGTGCCCTCGACGGCATCCGCGTACAGCGCGGTCTTGGTGGCGACCGCGCTCAGCAACTGCAAGAAATTGAGCGAGGTGCGCTCGGCCGTCAGCAGCGCGCGGGCGGCGCCTTCGATCTCCAGAACCGTCTGGTCGGCCGCGCAGCGTTCGCCTTCGGCGCAGAGCCAGGTGATGCGGGCCTCGGGATCGAGCTGCCTGATCGTCGCCTCGACCCAGGGCGCGCCGCACACCACGGCGGCTTCGCGCGCCAGCACGCGGGCGCGGGCCCTGCGGGCGGGATCGACCAGCGAGGCGGTCAGGTCGCCGTCGGCGACATCTTCCTGCAGCGCCCGGGTGGCGTCGGCGAGGGCCAGCGCGGCCACGGCCGACGCTGAAAAATCGAAGCGAAGGCTCATGGCGCTTTGTCTCTGCGTTTTCAGGAGGATTGACGAGGGGAAGCTGCGGCGCCGGACGGAACCGATTCGGGCACCGGGTCGCGGCCGGTCAGGGCCGCAACGGCGTCCTTCGGGCTCACGCGGCCGTCGAGCAGCGCCACCACGCCTTCCGCGATCGGCATCTCGAGCCCCAGGCCACGGGCGCGCTGCACCACGGTGCGCGCGCAGTACACGCCTTCGGCCACGTGGCCGAGCGAATCGACGGCCTGCGCCAGCGTGCGCCCCTGGGCCAGCAACAGGCCGACCTTGCGGTTGCGCGACAGGTCGCCGGTGGAAGTCAGCACGAGGTCGCCGAGGCCCGAAAGGCCCATGAAGGTTTCGGCGCGGGCGCCGAGCGCGAGGCCGAAGCGGGTCATTTCGGCAAGGCCGCGGGTGATGAGCGCCGCGCGGGCATTGAGCCCGAGCGCAAGGCCGTCGCACAGGCCCGTGGCGATGGCGAGCACGTTCTTGACCGCGCCGCCGACCTCGACGCCGACGATGTCCTCGTTGGCGTAGACGCGCAGGGCCGGTCCGTGGAAGGCATCGACGAGCGCATCGCGCACCGCCGCATGCGGGCTCGCGGCGACCAGCGCGGTCGGGCGGCCTTCGGCGACTTCCTGCGCGAAGCTCGGGCCGCTGAGCACGCCGGCCATCAAGTCAGGAGCAGCCTGCGCCCATATCTCGTGGGCGAGCAGGCCGAAGGACGTGGCATCGAGCGCGGGCTCGACGCCCTTGCACAGCCATGCGACCGGCGCGGTGCAGCCGCGCAGCGCGACGAGCTGTTCGCGCAGCGCGGCCATCGGCGTGGCGACGATGACGAGATCGGCACCGGCATGCGCCTGGCCGATATCGCCCGCGCGCACGGCGAGCGAGGCCGGCAGCGCCAGCCCCGGCAGGTAGCGGGTGTTTTCCCGGGCCTTGGAGATGGCATCGGCCTGGGCGGCATCGCGCGCCCAGAGCGTGACTTCGTGGCGAGCCGCAGCGTTGACAGCAACGGCCGTGCCCCAGGCACCGGCGCCATGAACGCAGATCTTCATCGGCGTTGGCGGCGTTGTGCAGGCTTACTGCGCGAGGGTCGAAGCAGGCTGGCCGGCGGCCTGTGCCTGCTGCTGCTCGTACATCGCCTGGAAGTTGATTTCCGCCAGGTGCACGGGCGGGAAGCCGCCGCGCTGGATCACGTCGGCCACGTTGCCGCGCAGGTACGGGTAGACGATCTGCGGGCAGGCGATGCCCAGGATGGCGCCCATCTGGTCTTCGGGCAGGTTGCGGATCTCGAAGATGCCGGCTTGCTTGGCTTCGACCAGGAACACGGTCTTGTCGCCGATCTTGGTCTGCACGGTGGCCGACACGGTGATCTCGAAGATGCCGTCGGTCACGGGCTGGGCGTCCACGCCGAGCTGGATGTCGACGGTGGGCTGCTCCTGCTCCAGCAGGATCGCGGGCGAATTGGGTTGCTCGAGCGACAGGTCCTTGAGGTAGACGCGCTGGATCTGGAAGATGGGATCTTGGGCTTGCTGGTCGGCCATGGCTGAACTTTCGAGGATCAAAACAATGCCCGCCGGGGAGAGGTTCCCGCAGCGGGCTGCAGATGGATGAGCAGGCGATTATCGCCCGCCCGCAAGACGGTTCCGGCTACGCCCTGTTTCAGGCGGCCTGGAGCAGCGGAACGAGGCCGCCGCGGCTGTCCAGGGCCATCAGGTCGTCGCAGCCGCCCACATGGGTGTCGCCGATGAAGATCTGCGGCACCGTGCGGCGCTGGGTGATCTCCATCATGGTGTTGCGGGCCTGCGGGTCGGTGTCGATGCGGATCTCTTCGATCTGCTCGACGCCCTTGGACTTGAGGATCTGCTTCGCACGCGTGCAGTAGGGGCAAACGGCGGTGGTGTACATCTTGACTGCTTGCATACGCTGTATCTCGGGGAGGTTTCAGGCCTTTTCAACCGGCAGATTAGCCTCTTTCCAGGCCTTGAGCCCGCCGGCGACCGCTTGGGCCTGCTCGTAGCCGAGTTTCTTGGCCATGGCCACGGCGCGCTGGGCGCGGGCACCGGTGGCGCACACCAGGAGGAGCGGCACGTTCTTGTTCTTGACCGTGCTGGCCAGCTTTTCGTCGAGCTGGTTCAGGGGCACGTTCTTCGCGCCGATCATGTGACCGGTGGCGAATTCCTCGGGTTCGCGCACGTCGACCAGCACGGCGCGCTCGCGGTTGATGAGCTGCACGGCGCCCTGGGCCGTGAGCGTCCCGCCGCCAGAACCCCGGATCAGCGGCCAGGCCAGCATGCCGCCCGAGCTGAGTGCGATCAGGATCAGCATCCAGTTCGCGGTGACGAATTCGATCAATTTCACGGGGGTTCCTTGGATGGCAAACCCGGGATTTTAGAATGCTGGTTTTCCCAAGCGCTTCCAAAGGCCTCCCACATGCACAAACTGGTACTGATCCGCCACGGCGAATCGACCTGGAACCTCGAAAACCGCTTCACCGGTTGGACCGACGTCGACCTGACCGAGACCGGCGTGGAGCAGGCCAAGCAGGCCGGCCGGCTGCTCAAGGCCGAAGGCTACGACTTCGACGTGGCCTACACCAGCGTGCTCAAACGCGCCACCCGCACCCTGTGGCACACGCTGGACGAACTCGACCGCACCTGGCTGCCCGTGGTGCACTCCTGGCGCCTGAACGAGCGCCACTACGGCGGCCTGCAGGGCCTGAACAAGGCCGAAACCGCCAAGAAGTACGGCGATGAGCAGGTGCTGGTCTGGCGCCGCAGCTACAGCACCCCGCCGCCGCCGCTGGAAGCGGACGACCCGCGCAGCGAACGCAGCGACGTGCGCTACGCCAAGCTGTCGCCCGAGCAGATCCCGCTGACCGAGTGCCTCAAGGACACGGTCGCGCGCGTGCTGCCGTTCTGGAACGAATCGATGGCGCCGGCCATCCGCACCGGGCGCCGCTTGGTCGTGGCGGCCCACGGCAACTCGATCCGGGCGCTGGTGAAGTACCTGGACGGCATCTCGGACGACGCCATCGTCGGCCTGAACATCCCGAACGGCATTCCGCTGGTCTATGAGCTCGACGACGATCTCAAGCCTCTGCGCCACTACTACCTGGGCGATGCCGCAGCCGCCGAAAAGGCCGCCGCAGCGGTGGCTTCGCAAGGCAAGGGCTGAAAAAAGAAAACCCCGCGTGCCGGTCCCCCGTGGAACCCCGGCAAACAAATTGCTTCCAAGCTGTGTATATTGGTTCGACAGCCGCCGACAAGGACAACCACTCATGATGGGCCAGAAACTGAAGATCACCGGCTGGGTCGCCGCCGGCGCCGTAGCTGGCGTCCTGACCACCGTCTCCCTGCAGACGGTCGCACGCGGATCGCTTGCGCCGCTCCCGCTCGAGGAATTGCAGCAGCTCGCTGCCGTGTTCGGCATGGTCAAGAGTGACTATGTCGAGCCGGTCGACGAGAAGAAGCTCATTTCCGACGCCATTTCCGGCATGGTCGCCGGGCTCGACCCGCATTCCCAGTACTTCGACAAGAAGTCCTTCAAGGAATTCAGGGAAGGCACGACCGGCCGCTTCGTCGGCGTCGGCATCGAGATTTCCCAGGAAGACGGGCTCATCAAGGTGGTCTCGCCCATCGAAGGCTCG
This sequence comes from Variovorax sp. RKNM96, assembly GCF_017161115.1. Classification (GTDB taxonomy): domain Bacteria; phylum Pseudomonadota; class Gammaproteobacteria; order Burkholderiales; family Burkholderiaceae_C; genus Variovorax. Next base: position 5,684,803 of record NZ_CP046508.1, read on the forward strand.
CCGGCCTTCCGTGCGGGCCTCAAGCCCAACGACCTGATCACCAAGATCGACGACACGGCCGTGCGCGGCCTCTCGCTCAACGAAGCCGTCAAGCGCATGCGCGGCGAGGCCAACACCAAGGTGCTGCTCACCATCTTCCGCAAGGACGAGAGCCGCACCTTCCCGGTCACGATCACGCGCGAAGAGATCCGTACCCAGTCGGTGCGCGGCAAGATCATGGAGCCGGGCTACGGCTGGATCCGCCTGTCGCAGTTCCAGGAACGCACCGTCGACGACTTCGTGAAGAAGGTCGAAGACCTGTACAAGGAAGACCCGAACCTCAAGGGCCTGGTGCTCGACCTGCGCAACGACCCGGGCGGCCTGCTCGACGCGGCGGTGGCGGTGTCCTCGGCCTTCCTGCCCGAGAACGTGACGGTGGTGACCACCGACGGCCAGCTGGCCGAAAGCAAGTCGGTCTACAAGGCAGCGCCCGAGTTCTACCAGCGCCGCTCCGGCAGCGATCCGCTGCGCAACCTGCCTGCGGCCCTGAAGAACGTGCCGCTGGTGGTGCTAGTGAACGAAGGCTCGGCCTCCGCCAGCGAAATCGTGGCGGGTGCACTGCAGGACCACAAGCGTGCGATCGTCATGGGCAGCCAGACCTTCGGCAAGGGCTCGGTGCAGACCGTGCGCCCGCTCGGCCCGGACACCGGTCTCAAGATCACCACGGCGCGCTACTACACACCGAGCGGCACCTCGATCCAGGCCAAGGGCATCGTGCCCAACGTGCTGGTCGACGAAAGCGCCGAAGGCAGCCCGTTCGCAGCCCTGCGCATGCGCGAGGCCGACCTCGAGAAGCACCTGGCCAGCGGCCAGGGTCCGGAAACCAAGGACCCGGAACGCGAAAAGGCCCGTGACGAAGCCCGCAAGCGCCTCGAAGAAGAAGCCAAGAAGCCGCCGCAGGACCGCAAGACGCCCGAGTTCGGCACCGACAAGGACTTCCCGCTGGTGCAGGCGCTCAACCGCCTCAAGGGCCAGCCTGTGCTCGTGAGCAAGACGCAGATCATTGTCGAGAACAAGGACGAGAAGAAGGAAAACTGAAGCCGGTGACCCGGGCCGCACGCAAGGTGCGGTTCGGCCCGGCGTCAGTTTCTTCGATCGCGAAGACCCGGGCGCGCATGGACGATCATGACCTGCTGCGCTATTCGCGCCACATCCTCTTGGAAGAGTTCGGCATCGACGGCCAGGCGCGCGTCAGTGCCGGCCGCGCATTGGTCATCGGTGCGGGCGGACTGGGCTCTCCCGTAGCGCTCTACCTGGCGGCAGCCGGCGTCGGCCACATCACGCTGGTGGACGACGACGAGGTCGACCTCACCAACCTCCAGCGCCAGGTCGCCCACACCAACGCCCGCGTGGGCAGCCCCAAGGTCGAATCGGCCGCACAGGCGATGCGCGACATCAACCCCGACATTGCCATCGAGACGCACGCCCTGCGTGCCGACGAAGCGCTGCTGTCACGCCTCGTCGCGGCAGCCGACGTGGTGGTCGATTGCTGCGACAACTTCGCAACCCGCCACACCGTGAATCGCGCCTGCGTGGCGCACGGCAAGCCGCTGGTGGCAGGCGCCGCCATCCGCTTCGACGGCCAGTTGAGCGTGTACGACACCCGCGACGCGGCCTCCCCTTGCTACGCCTGCCTGTTCCCGCCCGATGCGGCCTTCGAGGAAACGCGTTGCGCGGTGCTGGGTGTGTTCGGCCCCGTGGTCGGGACCATCGGCACGCTGCAGGCCAGCGAGGCCCTGAAGCTGCTCGCGGGCATCGGCCCGTCGCTCGCCGGCAAGCTGCTGATGTTCGACGGACGCAGCACCAGCTTCGACACCCTGCGCGTGGCGCGCGACCCGCACTGCAGCGTCTGCGCGCAGCGCCCTTCTTCCAACGCTTAGGGCTGCTTCGCGCCCTTGGCCCGGGCCGCGCCCTGGGCCGCAGCACCGGCGGTGGGCTTGTTGGCCTCCGCCACCACGTCCTTGCAGTCGGCATCCTGCCCCGGCCCGGTCTCGATGGTCGCGGCCAGCGCCAGCAGCGGGTTGACGGCGCCCAGCGCGAGCGCGGCCAGCCCGCGTCCGGCCAGCGGCCCGATCTCGACCCCGCCCGAAGGCGCACCGAAAGTGCCGCGCACCACCAGCGGGGTGCGCAGCGAGAGGATGTTCCTGGACTTCGGCTCCGGATGAACCACGAAGTCCAGCGTCTCGTTCGCGAGGCTGGCCTGCCCCGTGGCGGTGAAGAGCGCATTGGTCGTGTCCACCACGAGCGTGCGCCCGGTCATCAGGCCCTTGTTGACGTCGAACGCCACGGCCGCGCAGCGCAGCTCGACATTGCGGTCGCCGCGCAGCAGGAACTTGATGATGTCCCCACCCACCAGCGTGGCGAACACGGGCAGCAGGTTGCCGAACTGGCCCCGTCCCGCCAGCACCGCCACGTCGCCCGACGACCCGCCGAGCCACGTGGCCACCGAGTTGCCCGAGCCCGAGAGGTTGAGCCGTCCGTCGAGCCGGCCGACGCTGTTGCCCGTCGTTTCCAGCTTGGGGAACAGGCGCGCAAGCTGCATGCCGCGCAGGTCGAGCGAGGCGCGGATGTCCGCCGGATTCTTCGCGGCGTCGATGCGGATCGCGCCGGCCAGCTTGCCGCCGCCCACGCCCAGGTCGAGCGGATCGAGCGTCAGCACGCCGTCCTTCAGCTTCACCTGCACACTGCCGCGGTCGAGCGGGATCTCGCGCACGTTCTGGATGCGGTCGGCCGTGTACTTGACGTCGGCATTCATGGCGCGCAGGCGCTCGAAATCCAGCGGCGCCGTCGGCAGCACCTTGGCCGCCACCGGTCGCTTGACCTGCGTGATGCTCGGCGGCGGTGCCACACCTTCGACCGCACTGGCCGATCGCGCCGTGGGCGGCAGGCCGATGAGCGGGCCGAGGTCGTCCATGTCCATCACCTTGGAGCGCAGGTCGCCGGCCAGGTGCGGCACCTGGGTGGCCTGGTCGAACCGCATGTCGCCGGCAATGTCGGACAGGCCCAGCTTGCCCTTGAGCCCTGCCACCTGCCAGAGCGTGCCGCGCTTGCTGAGGTCGCCGCTCAGCGCATAGGGCGACGTTTGCGGCAGCGCGATGCCCAGCAGCGGGAAAAGAGCACCCAGCGTCTGGCCCTTGAGCTGGAACTTCGCGTCGATGCCGTCGAGCCCCGCCAGTTCGGCGACGGTGCCGGACGCCTTGAGCTTGGTCTGGCCCGCGGCCGCGTTGATTTCGAGCGGGAACGGCGGTGCGCCGGCCGCGTTGATCTGCAGCACGTTGCCCGTGCGCCCGTCGGCCGTCAGCGGCTGCCCCTTGTAGCGGCCCTTGATGCGGTAGCTCAGGGGCATCGCGCCCAGGCTTGTGTCGTACTTCACGTCGGCGTGCAGGTCGACGCCCAGGTGCTTGGCGAGGAAGTCGATGGCCCCGCTGTCGATCTGCATGAGGCCGATGCTCGGCACGGTGCCTCCGTCGGAAGTGTCCTTGCCGAACGCCCAGGTGCGGCGCCCGTCCTGTTCCATCTGCAGCCCGAGGGTGGGCGAGAAGAGCGCCAGGCGCGGAATGACGATCTTGCTGGTGACCAGCGGCCAGATGCGGATGTCGAACTCGGCGCGATCCGCCTTCACGAGATAAGGGTCGCGCGCCCACGAGGGGTTGGCGAACTCGATGCCGTCGAACTTGACGGTGGCGGCGCGCCAGCCCAGGTCCACGTCGAGCCGCCGCGTGATCTCGAACTTGCGCCCGGTCTTCTCGCTCACATAGCGATTGACGGGCTCGCGCAGCACGTCCCAGGGAAAGAACATGAGGACGATCAGCAAGGCGACGAAAAGCAGCACGAGCGACGCCAGCAATTTTTGCCACAGCGGGCGGGGGCCGAGGATGTTCGTAGCCATGTCTGCTTGGATAACCTTTTTCAAACCGCGCACGGGTCGGCAACCAACCGCACCGACCGTGCGGTATTGCCTACGGCCGCCGCGCAGCAAGCGAAGTCGTCGGAACACGCCTACAACGCCCGGCCCATGAACCCTGCATGATGCGCTTCGGCGAAGCCTCAAGCTCCCTTCGCAGGCATGCCCAGTAGCGAAACGCCAGGGCTGCACCCGCCAACGTGAGAGGAAGCGCGGCTCGGCATGGACTCCAGATTGCACACATACGTCGTCGAAGACAACCTCACGATCCGTGAAAACCTCATTGGCACTCTGGAAGAGCTCACTTGCACCACGGTCGTCGGATTCGCCGAGACCGAGGAGCACGCACGTGCGTGGCTGCTTCACGCCGACAACAAGTGGGACCTTGCCATCGTCGATCTCTTTCTCAAGCAGGGAAGCGGCCTCGGTGTCCTGCAGGCCTGCCGGTCACGCGGTCCAACCCAGAAGGTGGTGGTGCTCAGCAACTATGCGACACCCGACATCCGGCGGCGCTGCGCCGAATTCGGTGTGGATGCGGTCTTCGACAAGTCGAACGAGATCGACGCGCTGGTCGACTTCTGCATCCTTCAGGCGAAGGCATTGCGCGCTTCGCCCTGAAATTAGCCCGAAGCCCGGCAGCTCAGTCGATGAGCTTGTTCTTCAGCGCGTAGTACGTGAGGTCGCTGTTGGAGGAGAGGTTCATCTTCTCCATCAGGCGCGTGCGGTAGGTGCTCACCGTCTTGACCGACAGCGACAGCGTCTTGGCGATGTCGCCCGCGGTCTCACCCTTGGCCAGCTTCAGGAACACCTGGAACTCGCGTTCGGAGAGCTGTTCGTGCGGCGCGGCGTCGTCCTTGCGGTCGAGCTGGCGCGCAAGCAGTTCGGCGACGGCGGGCGTGATGTAGCGGCGGCCCAGCGAGATGGTGCGGATGGCGTTCACGATCTCGATCGGATCGCATTCCTTGTTCAGGTAGCCGCTCGCGCCCTGGCGGATCAGGTTCATCGCGTAGTGCTCTTCGGGGTAGCCGCTCAGGATCAGGATGCCGACGTCCGGCGCCTTGGCGCGGATCATGGCCAGCGCGTCGATGCCGCTCTGCCCGGGCATGGAAAGGTCCATCACCAGCACGTCGAGCTCGGTGGTGCGCACGAGTTCGATGGCTTCGCGCCCGCTGGCCGCCTCGCCCGCCACGCGCAGGTCCACGTGCTCGGAGAAGAACTGCCGGAGCCCCGATCGCACGATGGCGTGGTCGTCCACAATTCCAATTTTGATCATCTGTTACTTTCGTCGTTGTGTTGCGCGCATCTAGGCCGCAACATGCCGGTCCCTGAATTGTTGTCAATTATTGACGAACTTGCGTTGAACGCAGCTCTGAAAGTTTCATGCACTGGCTAGCCCCTCCCAGAATGGCCTTGAGCCTGTTGCTCGCGGCGTTGGCTGCACTGGCCCTGATCGGCATCAACGAGGCCGGCTTTCGCCAGTCCACCCGCTCCCTGGCGGACATCGACGAAGCGCAGAAGGGGCGCGGCGTGGTCAACCAGATCCTGCAGAACATGCTCGACGCCGAAACCGGCCAGCGAGGCTACCTGCTGACCGGCGAGGCCAGCTACCGGCAGCCCTACGACACGGCGATCAAGCAGGTCGACGGCAATCTGGCGACCCTGCGCCAGCTTTACATCGACCGGCCGGCCGAACTCGCCCAGATCGCCGAGCTTTCGAAGCACGTGCTGCGCAAGGTCGCCGAAATGGACATGAGCGTTCGGCTGCGCCAGGACGGCAAGGAAGACGCCTGGAAGTTCGTCATCACGACCGACGTGGGACGGGAGGAAATGGACGCCATCCGCGCCACGGCCCTGCAACTGGTCAACGTGAGCAACAAGACCCTGCACGAAGGCCAGGTACAGGTGCTCCGGTCACTGCAGCTCGCGCGCATCGGCACGGCCATCGTGGCGCTGGCCGCGCTGATCGCCTTCTTTCTCTACCTGCGGCAGACGCATGCCTTGCGCTCCATCGGGGAGCGCCAACAGGAAGCCCTGCAGCGCGAACGCAATGCGCTCGAAGACGAGGTGCGCGAGCGCACCGCCTCGCTGGCCGAACTGGCCACCCACCTGCAGGACGTGCGGGAAACCGAGCGCGGCTACCTCGCGCGCGAGCTGCACGACGAGCTCGGCTCGCTGCTCACCGCCGCCAAGCTCGACGTGGCACGCCTGAAGTCGCGGCTGGCGGAGTCGCCCGACGCCATCCAGCGGCTGCAGCATCTGACCGAGCTGCTCAACAGCGGCATCGCGCTCAAGCGCCGCATCATCGAAGACCTGCGGCCCTCGTCGCTCTCGAACCTCGGGCTGGTCGCATCGCTGGAGATCCTGGGGCGCGAGTTCGCCGAGCGTTCGGGGATTCAGGTCGAGATGGCGCTGGAGCCGGTGACGCTGGACGAATCGCGCCAGCTCACGATCTACCGCATGGTGCAGGAGAGCCTGACCAACATCAGCAAGTACGCCGAGGCCGACGAAGCGACCATCGTGATGAAGAACTACGAGAACCACGTGATCGTGGAGGTCTCGGACAACGGCAAGGGCTTCGACACGCAGCGCATGCGCCCGTCGACGCACGGCCTCGCGGGCATGCGCCATCGGGTGGAGGCGGCGCGCGGCAAGCTCACGATTTCGTCGACGCCCGACCAGGGCACGCGTTTGAGCGCGATGCTGCCCGTCGTCAAACCAGCCTGAGCGCCATTCACGGCATTGCGTCACACCTCGGCGCGGGTGGACTCGGTCGTCTCCTACGCTCCTCGCCCCCGGTCGCTGACAGGGTGCCGAGGGGGCCCCACTTAAGGTTGCTCCTGTGCCATCCGATGCTTCCAGTGAAGTCCGGATGCGCCGTTTCAAAAACAACGAGGGAAGCCTCGAAGGAGTTCCACATGCTGCATTACGCCGTGGTGTTTCTGGTTATCGCGCTGATCGCCGCCTTGTTCGGCTTCGGTGGCATCGCTGCCAGCGCAGTCGGGATCGCCAAGATTCTTTTCGTGATCTTCGCGGTGCTCGCCATCGCCAGCTTCCTGGCCGGCTTGCTACGACGCAAGTAGCGTAGTTACGATCAACAGGCTCCCGCATTTCATCTTCCCGAAAAGGACTTTCACATGAACACGACGACCAAGACTCCCTCGCAACTCGCCGACGACGCGCGCCAGACCGCCAACGACGCAGTCGAATCGACCCGCGCCTACGCTCAGAACGCGGTGAATGCGGCGGGCGAAAAGGTCCGCGAACTGCGCCGCGATGCCGAGCCTGCCGTCGAGCAGCTCGCAGCCCGCGTGCAGCAAGCCGTTCAGCGCGGCCTGGACGCCGCATCGACCACCAGCGCACGTGCGCAGCGCCGCCTCGAAGCCGCCGCCGACGTCACCGGCCGCTACATCTCCGACCAGCCCGTTCGCTCGGTGCTGCTGGCCGCCGCTGCTGGCGCCGCCATCACGGCGCTCATCGTGCTGGCCAGCCGCCGCAGCCGGGACGACTACTGATCCGTTGAGCTTTTTCCGTTCCCTCGATCCCCGGCACCATGCTTCATCCGATTTTCTCCACGGTGCTCGGGCATCCGGATCTCGTCGCTGAACACCTCGCCAACTACGCCGCCCTCGTCCGCCAGGAATCTGCGCAAGCCGGGCGTGGCCTCGTCGCCCGCATCGTCGCGGGAGTGCTGGCAGCGGCCAGCGTCATACTGGCCCTCGGGCTGATCGGCGTGGCCGTGCTGCTCGGCGTGCTTCATGGCAGCTTTCACTGGGTACTGGTGGCCGTGCCAGCCGTTGCTGTGGTGATTGCAGCCATCTGCGGCTGGTATGCGACGCGACCCAGCCCGAGCTACGGTTTCGACGACCTTCGCTCGCAACTGGAGGCCGACCTCCAGGCCCTGCGCGCTGCCGGAGCCGACCATGGCCAATACTGAAACCCAACGTCCCCCGCTGACCCCACAGCAGCGCCTGGCCATTTCGCGGCGCGCGCTCGTGCGGCAACTCCATGGCGGCGAGGCTCGCGACCAGAGTCATGCGGCGCTCGATGGCGCTGCCGACGACGATCTCGAATACGCGCACCACGACACCGAGGACGGGCCGACGCACGCACAACACTCCTCCCGCAGAGGCAGCATCTGGGGCGGCGTGGCCCGCAGCGTCGTGCAACGCTGGTGGCGCCGTCATCCTGCCCACGCCGCAGGCCAGCTCGCCCGCCCCCTGCTCGAACACTACGCGCGCAAGGAGCCGGCCAAGCTCATGGCTGCAGCTGCGGCGACCGGCGCCTTGCTGGTGCTCGTGAAGCCGTGGCGGCTGCTGTCGGTCACGGCCGTGCTGGCAGCGGTGCTCAAGACATCCGACGTGGCTGACGTCGTCAACACGTTGATGCAGAAGACCTCAAGCCCCCCACGAAAGGATCCTCCATGAAAACCGATGCTTCTTCCGCCAAGGCAGCGGAATCCCATCAGCACCTGGTGCTGGACCAGAGCGCCATCGACGCCGCAGGCAAGAGCCTCGACGATGGCGCCGTGACGCCCAGCTACGGGCCATGGCGCGACGACGTCGTCAAGCTCCTGAACGACGCGCTCGCCACCGAACTGGTGTGCGTGCTGCGCTACAAGCGCCACTACTTCACCGCCAACGGTGTTGCCTCGCCCAAGATTGCCGAAGAGTTCCTGGTGCACGCCAACGAAGAATCGGCCCACGCCGACCGCATTGCCGAGCGCATCGTGCAACTGGGCGGCGAGCCCGACTTCGCACCCGGCCATTTGCTGGAGCGCAGCCACGCGGGCTACGACGAATCGACCGACCTGCAGGCCATGGTGCGCGCCAACCTCGTGGCCGAGCGCATCGCGGTGGAGTCGTACCGCCAGATGATCGTGCTGATCGGCGACAAGGACCCCACCACCCGCCGCATGCTCGAGGACATTCTTTCCGACGAGGAAGAACATGCCGACGAGCTGAAGGACTGGCTGGGCCACTGACCGGCCGACAACCCGGGCCTGAACGGCCCACCAATGAAAAAGCCCGGTCGAACCGGGCTTTTTCGTTGAGGAAAGCGAACGATCAGCTCTTCACTTCCAACTCGTTGCTCACCGAGGTCACGCCCTGCACGCCCTTGGCGATTTCCTCGGCGCGGGCCTTGGCAGCCGCCGTGGGTGCCGGTCCCTTCAGGCTCACCGCGCCGCCCTTGGTGTCGACGTTGATCTTGATCGCGCTCAGGTCCGGGTCCTTCGCGAGGCCAGCGGATACCGATGCGGTGATGGCAGCATCGTCCACCGTGGCACTCACGGCGGCGCCGGCGTCCTTGACGGCTTCCTTCGCGTTGGCCATGCCTTCCTTCACTTCGGAAGTGGTGCCGGAGGCATCGACCTTCGCCTTGGCGTCCTTCACGGCCTCGCCGGTCTTGGCGGCGGCGGTTTCTGCAGCCTGTTCGGTCTTGGCCACCGCGCTGTCGAGCTTTTCGCCAGCGGTACGGTTGTCCGACTTGTCGCAGGCGGCCAGCGTCAGCGCGGCACCGGCCACGAGCACGGCGAGCCATGCGCGCGAGGACGGCATGGCCATGGGTTGTTGGGGTTTGTTCATTGGAATCCTCCGGTCAATCGCTCACATGGAAATGGAACGAGAAATGGGTTGCGCCTTGACGGCGCAACCTGGGTCGGTCACAGCTTGTCGGCGCCCGACTTGATGGCGTCCTTGGCCTTTTCCTTCACGTCGCCGTAGGTCTTCTGCACCTTGCCGGCGGCCTGGTCGGCAACGCCCTCGCCTTCGAGCTTTTCATTGCCGACAACCTTGCCGGTCACTTCCTTGAGCTTGCCCTTGGCTTCTTCGACGCGGCCTGCCACTTGGTCCTTGTTCATGTCGATTCCTTCCTGTGTAGGTGAGATGAAATGCGTGGGCCGGTATGACCCACTCACTTCAATCTAGTCGCCACCCCGCGGGCCGGGACGTCGCCGGAGGCCCGAAGCGGTGTAGGACAACAAGGCTCAAGCCGTGACGATCCATCCTTCAAGCGGATCGAACTGCACGGGCAATCCGTAGCCGGGACCGGGGCTCGCGGCCCGTTCCAGGCCCCAGGCGGCCTGCACGAGGCAGAGCACCGCGTCGATGTGATCGCCGCGCGCATCGGCCAGCAGTTCGGCGCGCTGAACGGCGTCGAGTTGAAGGCGGAGGCCAAGCCGCGTCGCACCCGCTTCGAGTGCGGCGAGCAGGTCAGTGCGGGCCGCGAGGCGCTCGGGCGTCTGCTTCGCGAGGTCGTCGCTCTTGTAGCTGCGGCGGCCGATCAGCTCGCGCGCCAGCAGGCCCGGGTAGGCCTCCAGCGCAATGCGGTCCTTGTGGATGCCCACATGCAGGCCCGGCAGGCTGGCACCGGCCGCCAGCAGCGGCGGTACGCCCGCGTGCAGCATGAAGGCGACCGGCGGATTGACCCACTTCATCGAGGGGCTCGACCCCGCAGGCCCATCAGCCGCCCGGTGCGCGAACTTGCCGCCGACAGGGCGCGCAGCGCAAAAGGCGGCGAAGGTGTCGCGGATCTCGGCGCGGCTCAGGCTCGCGTAGTGCGCCATCAGCGGCGCCCACTCGAGCGGCCATTCCAGGTGCTCGACCAGTTCGCGCGGCAGGCTGAACGGAAAGTCGAAACCGCCGACCCATGCGGGCGTCTCGCGCAGCCACCGGCTCCAGGCTTCGAGCGTTGAAAAGCGCTGCAGGCTGGTCAGCGTGACGATGCCTGTATCGGCCATCTTCCCGATGGCCACCACGATCGGCTTGCGCGGGGTCGGCGCGCTTGAGAAATCGCAGCCGAAGAGCATGGCCCGCCTTCGTTCAGCCCAGCGCGAGCGCCACGACGCCGGCGGCGATGAAGAGCGCGCCCAGCAGTCGCAACAACCGATCGCCTTCGCGCAGTAGATGCCCGCCGATCAGCGCGGCGAACAGCATCGATACCTCGCGCGCCGGCGCGACATGCGAGATCGGCGCCTGCTGCACCGCATAGAGCACGAGCACATAGGACACCGGGCTGATCGCCGCCACCAGCAGCGCGTACTTCCACTGTTCGCGCCACATGCGCGCGGTCGTCGCGCGGTCCTGCAGCGCGGCGGGGAGCAGCAGCGCGAGGCGCACGAAGTTGCTCATGTAGTCGAGCAGGATCGGCGACATCGCGAGGAACTTGACCGCATAGCTGTCGGCCACTGTGTAGGCCGCGATGAACGCGCCGGTCAGCACACCGTAGCGGATGCCCTTCTGCACACGCTCGCGCTGGGCCGGGTCGTGCTTCCTGTGAAAGAGGCGCGGCCCGCCGGCCACGAGGAACACGCCGAGCACCACCCCGAAGATGCCGGCCACGCCGACGAGGCTGATCTTCTCGCCGAGGAACAGGATCGCGACCAGCGACGACAGCAGCGGCCCCGAGCCACGCGCAAGCGGATAGACCACGGTGAGGTCGGACTTGCGGTAGCCGCGCAGCAGGATGACGTAATAGAAGACGTGCAGCACGCCGCTCAGCGCGATGAAGCCCCACTCCTTCGTGCCCCATGTCGGCACGACGCTCCAGCCCAGCGTGATGCCCACCGGCGCCCACACCAGGGCCATGAACACGCCGCTCTGGAATGCGAAGCGCGCATCGCCGTTCGCCTTCTTGGCGGCGATGTTCCAGCTGGCATGAATGATCCCGGCCAGCAGGATCAGCGCAAAGGCAGAAAGAGGCACCCCGGCGGAACCGGGATCAGTGGCGGCCGACGATGGCAGCAGTGGCCATCAGTTCTTCGAGCAGCGCCAGCGAGACCTTGCCCGAGACCTTGTAGGGATCGAGTTCGGGCTTTTCCGAGTACTTGAGCAGCGTCGAGGCGTTGAGCTTCGACAGGTTGACCTGCCCCATCGTCCAGCCACCGAAACGGCGCTCGGAGATTTCCTCGTAGTGCAGCAGCACCACGTCTTTATGGCGCGCATCGCGCTGGATGTGGCCGTAGAGATCGCTGATCGCGTCGCGCCCACCCTCGATGGCCTGCAGGAAGGTGCCGGCGCCGTAGCAGAGGATGCCGGTGATGCCGCACGCCGGGTTGTGCGTGCGCGACTTGGTGAGGATCGCCTCGATGGCCGCGGGGCTGGTGTCGACGGCGCGGCTCGCGTAAAGAAGACGGACCAGCATGTTCAGCTCTTTCGTGGCAACAGGGAAAGGAATTCGCGGCGCAGGCTCGGGTCCTTCAGGAACACGCCGCGCATCACGGAATTGATCATCTTGCTGTCCATTTCCTTGACGCCGCGCCAGGCCATGCAGAAGTGCTCGGCTTCCATGACGAGCGCGAGGCCGTCGGGTTGCGTCTTTTCCTGGATCAGGTCGGCCAGCTGCACCACGGCCTCTTCCTGGATCTGCGGACGTCCCATGACCCATTCGGCCAGGCGCGCGTACTTCGACAGGCCGATCACGTTGGTGTGCTCGTTGGGCATCACGCCGATCCAGAGCTTGCCGATGATCGGGCAGAAGTGGTGCGAGCAGGCGCTGCGCACGGTGATCGGGCCGACGATCATCAGCTCGTTCAGGTGCTCGGCATTGGGGAATTCGGTGAGCGCGGGCGGCGGCACGTAGCGGCCGCGGAACACCTCGTTGAGGTACATCTTGGCGACGCGGCGCGCGGTGTTGTCGGTGTTGTGGTCGTTCGCCACGTCGATGACGAGGCTCTCGAGCACGGCCTTCATCTTGACCTCGACCTCGTCGAGCAGCGACTCCAGCTCGCCCGGCTCGATGAACTCGGCGATGTTGTCGTTGGCATTGAAGCGCTTGCGCGCTGCATTCAGGCGCTCGCGGATCTTGACGGAGACGGGCGTGCCCTCGTCATCGTCTTTTCGATCGGGGAGCGGTTCGACGTCGGTTTTCCTCAGCATGGCGGGGATCGTACCAGTGAATGACTCCAGGGCATTCAGGCTGCAACGCCCGCCCCTTCTCGGAGAGATGCTATCAATTAGGTAGTGAGAAATCGGCTACCAGCGGCAGGTGATCGGACATGCGGGCCCAGATCGGGCCACGCGGCACGGTGCACGAAAGCGGCTCGAGCTTGCGGCCATAAACGAAATCGAGTTGCGCCACCGGCAGCCGCGAGGGGTAGGTCAGCGTGCGCGGGCCGCGCAGGTCGCTCGCATCGCGCAGGCCCATCGCGTTCATGGCGTAACGCATGCGCGCACCCCAGTCGTTGAAATCTCCGGCCACGACCACGGCCTCGTCGGCCGGCACCTCGCGGTCGATGAATTCGCGCAGGCGCGCAATCTGCCGCACGCGGCTGCCCTTGATGAGGCCCAGGTGCACCACGATGGCGTGCACCGGCTGGCCTTCGACTTCGATCACGACGTGCAGCAGCCCGCGCTGTTCGAAGCGATGGTCGGAGATGTCCTGGTGGCCGGTGCGGATCACCGGCCAGCGCGTGAGCAGCGCATTGCCGTGCTCACCGTGGCGCGTGACGGCGTTGGTTTCGTAGACGGCGGTATAGCCCTCGGGCGCAAGGAAGTCGGCCTGCGGCAATTCTGGCCAGCGCGCAAAGCGGGCCGCTGCCTGCCGGTTCATCTTGCGCACTTCCTGCAGGCAAATGATGTCGGCGTCGAGTTGTTCGATGGCGTGGCCGAGGTTGTGGATCTCGAGCCGCCGGGCGGGCCCGATGCCCTGCACACCCTTGTGGATGTTGTAGGTCGCGACGCGGAGGTTCTGCGCTGCTGGTGCGGATGCCGGCTGGTTCATCGCACAAATTCTGGCAGCAACAGAATGGCTTCGGCGTTCGACGGGGAAAAACACGCGTCGGCTGCTTCGTGGTACGGCAGCCATTGCCAGTCGGTGTGTTCGCGCGGATCGAGCCGGGGCGTCAGGCGCTCGGGCACGCAGAGGCCGAACAGGTGCTCGGTGTTGTGCGTGACGCCGGGCTCGTAGCGCGCACGCCAGCCCGGGTAGATCTCGTAGATGTTGCGCAGCTGCCAGTCGACCAGTTGCGAGGCCAGCGCGGTGCCCTCGCCGCATTCGATGCCGGTTTCCTCGGCCACCTCGCGTGCGGCGGTGAGCGCGAGCGGCTCGTCGATTGCATCCTTGCTGCCGGTGACCGATTGCCAGAACTCGTTGGCATCGGCCCGCCGGATCAGCAGCACGTCGAGTGCCGGCGTGTGGATCACGACCAGCACCGACTCCGGGATCTTCCAGGGCCGGGGGCTGGTCGTCATGGCCGTATCAGGCGGCTTGAGGTGTGTTGCGCAGCTTGATGTGCAGTTCGCGCAGCTGCTTTTCGTCGACCGGGCTCGGCGCCTGCGTCAGCAGGTCCTGCGCGCGCTGGGTCTTGGGGAAGGCGATCACGTCGCGGATCGACTCGGCGCCGGTCATCAGCATGACCAGGCGGTCCAGGCCGATGGCGATGCCGCCGTGCGGCGGGGCGCCGTACTGCAGCGCGTCCAGCAGGAAGCCGAACTTGAGCTGTGCGTCCTCGGCGCTGATCTTCAGCGCGCGGAACACCTTGCTCTGCACTTCCTCGCGGTGGATACGCACCGATCCGCCGCCCATCTCGATGCCGTTGAGCACCATGTCGTAGGCCTTGGCGATGCACTTCTCGGGCGCGGTGTCCATGAGGTCTTCATGGCCGTCCTTGGGTGCCGTGAACGGATGGTGCACGGCGCTCCAGCGCTGGCCTTCCTCGTCGAACTCGAACATCGGAAAGTCGACCACCCAGAGCGGCGCCCAGCGGTCGTCGAACAGGCCGCTCTTCTTGCCGAAGGCGCTGTGGCCGATCTTCACGCGCAGCGCGCCGATGGCGTCGTTGACGACCTTTTCCTTGTCGGCGCCGAAGAACAGGATGTCGCCGTTGCGCGCACCCGTGCGGGCGATGATCTCGGCCAGCGAGGCGTCGTCGAGGTTCTTCACGATCGGGCTTTGCAGGCCTTCGCGGCCGGCTTGCGCGTCGTTCACCTTGATATATGCCAGGCCCTTGGCGCCGTAGATCTTGACGAACTCTTGATACGCGTCGATTTCACCGCGCGACAGGCCACCCTCAGCGCCGCCGCCTGGCACGCGCAGTGCCACGACACGGCCACCGACCATCGTGGCGGCGTTCGAGAACACCTTGAATTCCACGCGCTTCATGAGCTCGGTGAGTTCGGTGAACTCGAGCTTCACGCGCAGGTCCGGCTTGTCCGAGCCGTACTTGAACATCGCATCGCCGTACGTCATGGTCGGGAACACCGGCAGATCGATGCCCGCGGCGTTGCGGAACACGTTGCGGATCATCCCTTCGAACATCTCGCGAATTTCTTCTTCGGCGAGGAACGAGGTCTCGATGTCGATCTGCGTGAATTCGGGCTGGCGGTCGGCGCGCAGGTCTTCGTCGCGGAAGCACTTCACGATCTGGTAGTAGCGGTCGTAGCCGGCCACCATCAGCAATTGCTTGAAGAGCTGGGGCGACTGCGGCAGCGCGAAGAAGCTGCCGTCGTGCACGCGGCTGGGCACGAGGTAGTCGCGCGCGCCTTCGGGCGTGGACTTGCCCAGCATCGGCGTCTCGATGTCGATGAAGCCGTTGGCATCGAGGAACTTGCGGGTTTCCATCGTCACCTTGTAGCGCAGCATCATGTTGCGCTGCATGGCCGGACGGCGCAGGTCGAGCACGCGGTGCGTGAGGCGGGTGGTTTCCGAGAGGTTGTCGTCGTCCAGAAGGAACGGCGGCGTGACCGACGGGTTGAGCACCTTGAGCTCGTGGCACAGCACTTCGATCTTGCCGCTCTTGAGCTGGTCATTCACGGTGCCTTCAGGGCGCGCGCGCACGAGGCCGGTGATCTGCACGCAGAACTCGTTGCGCAGGCCTTCGGCCACGGCGAAGGTGGAGGCGCGATCGGGGTCGCACACCACCTGCACGTAGCCTTCGCGGTCGCGCACGTCGATGAAGATCACGCCGCCGTGGTCGCGGCGACGGTTGACCCAACCGCACAGGGTGACGGTCTGGCCCAACAGGGCTTCGGTCACAAGACCGCAATAGTGAGTACGCATGGCCATAGGGATGACTTCCGGCGCCGTCGTGGCGCGTTCGTTTTTATGAGTTGGATGGCTTGATCGCCACCGTGGAGGGGCCGCCTGGAACGACCACGCCCATCGAGACGATGTACTTGAGCGCTTCGTCCACGCTCATCTTCAGTTCGATGCAGTCGCTGCGCTTGAGCATCACGAAATAGCCGCCCGTGGGGTTGGGCGTGGTCGGCACGTAGACGCTGAGGAATTCCTCGGTGCCCAGGTGCTCGGCCACCTCGTTGCCCGGCGCGCCGGTCACGAAGGCAATGGTCCACACGTTCTCGCGCGGCCACTGGACCAGCACTGCCGTGCGGAACGCGTTGCCGTTCTCGGAGAACAGCGTGTCCGAGACCTGCTTGACGCTCGAATAGATCGAACGCACGACCGGAATGCGCCGCACCACGGCATCGCCCCAGCCGAGCAGGCGCTTGCCGACGAAGTTGCTCGCAATGGCACCGACCACCAGCAGGATCGCCAGCGTGAGCAGCACGCCCAGGCCGCGGATGTTGTTCTCGAACAGCCATTTCTGCCAGACGGCCGGCAGCACCCAGAGCGTCTGGTCCAGCGTGTCGATGATCCACTTCAGCACCGCCAGGGTGATGAACAGCGGAACGATCACCAGCAAGCCGGAGAACAACCATTTGCGCAGGGCGAGCATGGCGGGTTCTCAGTCGCCGCTCTTGGCGGCAGGGGCGGGGGCGGGAGCAGCTGCCGCCGGTGCAGGCGCGGGGCTCGGCGCGGCCGCGCTGGAGGAGGAGGAAGACGACTCGGCGGACTTGGCGCCTTCGCTCGCCACGGGGGCGGTGGCGGGCTCGGCCTTCTTGCCGCCGCCTTCGCGGAAATCGGTCACGTACCAGCCCGAACCCTTGAGCTGGAAACCGGCGGCCGTGACCTGCTTTTCGAAGGCACTGGCGCCGCACGCCGGGCACACCGTGAGGGGCGCGTCGGACATCTTCTGCAAAGCGTCCTTGGCAAAGCCGCAGGCGCTGCACTTGTAGGCGTAGATGGGCATGGGGGAAATAGGGTCCAAAAAGCGGCGCAGCTGCCGCTCGCAAAGCCCTCGATTATAAGGGCCCACCCCGCTGCCGGGGCGCTCTCAGGCTGCTTCGGTGGCCAGGGGCCGATGCGGCGTGTGAGTGTTCGCTACCCACTGCGGCAGCAGCGAGCCGGCCACCATGCCGGTGAACGAGGCCAGAACACCCGCCAACTGGGCCGGGAAAACGGCGCTCCAGGGCGTCGCCAGGAATAGCAGCCAGGTGCCGATGCCCAGCAGGATCGACGCAACCGCCCCCTGCGTGGTGGCGCGGCGCCAGTAGAGCCCGCACACCAGCGGCACGAAGGCCCCCACCAGCGGCACCTGGTAGGCGCCCGAGACCAGTTCGTAGATCGGCGTGCCCTGCATGCGGATGGCGTAGGCCAGCACCGCGGCGCTGAACAGCAGCACCGTGATGCGCATGGTCATGAGGTTCTGTCGATCGGTGCCCGCCGGGCGGAACTGGCGCCAGATGTTCTCGGTGAAGGTGACGCTGGGCGCCAGAAGCGTGGCCGAGGCGGTCGACTTGATGGCCGACAGCAGCGCGCCGAAGAACAGCACCTGCATCACGAACGGCATCTTCTGCAGCACCAGGGTGGGCAGCACCTTCTGCGGATCTTCCTTCAGCAGCACGGCCACCTCCTCCGGCATGATCAGGAGCGCGCTGGCCACGAGGAACATCGGCACGAAGGCAAAGAGGATGTACGCCACGCCGCCGATCACCGGCCCGCGGGTCGCGGCCTTCACGCTGTTGGCCGACATCACGCGCTGGAACACGTCCTGCTGCGGAATGGAGCCCAGCATCATCGTGATGGCGGCGGCGAAGAAGAACACCATGTCGTGCCAGTTGGGCTCGGGCCAGAACTTGAAGAGGTCCTTGCTGACCGCGAAGGCCACCACCTTGTCGGCGCCGCCGGCCATGTTGCCGGCGAACACCGCGATCACCGCGAGGCCGGCGACCAGGATGATCATCTGGATGAAGTCGGTCACCGCCACCGACCACATGCCGCCGAAGAGCGTGTAGGCCAGGATCGAGACCACCCCGATCACCATGCCCAGCGGAATGCTGATGGCACCCGCCGACAGCACGTTGAACACCAGCCCCAGCGCCGTGACCTGCGCCGAGACCCAGCCCAGGTAGCTCAGCATGATGATCAGCGTGCAGGCCACTTCCACCGTGCGGCCGTAGCGCTCGCGGTAGTAGTCGCTGATGGTCAGCAGCGTCATGCGGTAGAGCTTGCCCGCGAAGAACAGGCCCACCAGGATCAGGCAGGTGCCGGCGCCGAACGGGTCTTCGACCACGCCGTGCAGGCCGCCCTCGATGAACTTGGCCGGGATGCCGAGCACCGTTTCGGACCCGAACCAGGTCGCGAAGGTGGTCGTCACGATCATGAAAAGCGGCAGGTGCCGCCCCGCGATGGCGAAGTCGGTGGTGTTCTTCACCCGCTTGGCGGCATAGAGCCCGATGGCGATGGTGACCAGCAGATAGACGATGACCAACGTCAGCAGCACGGGGGAATCTCCTCTAGAACAACTTCACACGCACCAGCAATTGCATGGCGAGCAACCCCAATACAAAACCTATGCCACCGTAGATGATGGTTTGCAGCAGCTTGTTGGTGCGCTTTTGCGCGGCCAACAGCTCCAGCAGCTCGCGGCGGTGATCGGGCGGCCGATTTTCCAGGAAATCGTGAAGCAATCGAGGCAATTGCGGCAGCAATTTTGCGTAGCGCGGCGCTTCGGCCTTCAGTTGCTGTAGCAGCTTCTTCGGCCCGATCTGGTCGACCATCCATTTCTCGAGGAAAGGCTTGGCCGTGTGCCAGAGGTCGAGTTCGGGGTCGAGCTGGCGGCCGAGGCCCTCGATGTTGAGCAGCGTCTTCTGCAGCAGCACCAGCTGCGGCTGGATCTCGACATGGAAGCGCCGCGAGGTCTGGAACAGGCGCATGAGCACCATGCCGAGCGAGATTTCCTTCAGTGGCCGGTCGAAGTACGGCTCGCAGACGGTGCGGATCGCCGCCTCCAGCTCGTCGATGCGCGTGCCCTCGGGCACCCAGCCGCTTTCCAGATGCAGCTCGGCCACGCGCTTGTAGTCGCGCCGGAAGAAGGCCACGAAGTTCTGCGCGAGGTATTCCTTGTCCGACTCGGTGAGCGTGCCGATGATCCCGAAATCGAGTGAGATGTAGCGCCCGAAGGTCTCGGGCGCCAGGCTCACCTGGATGTTGCCGGGGTGCATGTCGGCATGGAAGAAGCCGTCGCGGAACACCTGCGTGAAGAAGATCGTGACGCCGTCGCGCGCGAGCTTGGGAATGTCGACGCCGGCGGCGCGCAGACGGTCGAGCTGGGCGATGGGCACGCCGTTCATGCGCTCCATCACGATCACCTCGGGGTGGCAGAAGTCCCAGAACATCTCGGGGATCAGCACCAGGTCGAGCGAGGCCATGTTGCGGCGCAGCTGGGCCGCGTTGGCGGCCTCGCGCACCAGGTCGAGCTCGTCGTGCAGGTACTTGTCGAACTCGCCGACCACCTCGCGCGGCTTCAGGCGCTTGCCGTCGGGCGAGAGCTTCTCGACCCAGCCGGCCATCATGGCCATGAGCGCCAGGTCTTTCTCGATCACGCCGCGCATGTTGGGCCTCAGCACCTTCACCGCGACGTCGCGGATCTCGCCCTGGTTGGTGCGGATGGTCGCGAAGTGCACCTGCGCGATCGAGGCGCTGGCGATCGGCGTCTCGTCGAACTGCACGAACACATCGCCCACCGGACGGCGGAACGCGCGCTCGATGGTGGCGATGGCCACCGCCGAGGGGAACGGCGGCACGCGGTCCTGCAGGAAGGCGAGCTCGTCGGCGATGTCGGGCGGCAGCAGGTCGCGCCGGGTCGAGAGCACCTGGCCGAACTTCACGAAGATGGGCCCCAGGCGCTCGAGCGCCTCGCGCAGCCGCTGGCCGCGCGGCGCATCGAGATTGCGGCCGATGGAGACGACGCGGGCCACCACGCGCAGCCAGGGCTTCTGGAAGCTCGTGAGCACGAGCTCGTCCAGGCCGTAGCGCAGCGCGACCCAGACGATGAACAGGCCGCGGTAGAAGCGCCTCATTCGGCCTGGCCCGCCGAACCGCCGGCCTTGGCCGTGCGGTCGCCGACGAACTGGCGCAGCGCCGTCACCACGCGCCGCACGCCGTTGCCCAGGGTGTGCGCGGGCACATCGCCGATCACGCGGGCGAGGTCGTCCTCGACGTCCCAGCGCACGTGGTCGACCAGCCAGTTGACCTCGGCGGCCAGCTGCACGTCGCCGACAATCTGCACCGAGGGCTTGTCGCCGCGCAGCGTGGCGCGGGCGATCTCGAAGGGGGATTCGTCGGTGACGGTGAGGGTGAGTTCAGGCGTGGAACCGGGCGGTGCCAGGTCAAGCAGGCCGGCCGGCGTAGCCACCAGTTCCATCGTCACGAAGCGCCACTGGAAGCGCACCACCCTGCCCTGCTGGCGCAGCAGCCGCTGCTGGGCCTCGGGCTCCTGCTGCAGCACATGGTTGAGGAACAGGACTGCGCGGTGCTGGATCTCGTGGACCGCCCAGTCCGGCGGCTGGAGGCGCTCGCCGATGCGGTTGAAGAGGTCGCCGAGAAAAGAAAAAGGGGACGATGGTGTGGCCATGTCCCCATTATCGTTTCTGTAGGCGACCCGGCGGCCGCGAACGTCTGTCGTTTACTGCAGCGCTTGCACGCCGGCAACGAGCCAGCCGCCACCGCCGCTGGTCGGCTTGGTCATGTTCCACACTTCGCGGAACGGACCCGGGCCTGCCGAGGCGTCCTCGCGGATCATGCCGGAGAACTCCACGCTCGCCATGTAGGCGTCGGGCAGCTCTTCGATGCCGAGCAGCTTGGCGTCGAGCATCACGACTTCGGTCTTGTTCGACGCACCACCGGTGTGGCTGGCACGGTCGGCCAGCTGTGTGCGGATTTCCTCGACCATTTCGTCGGTCATCATCGAGCGCAGCATCGACACGTCGGCGCGGTCCCATGCGTCCTGCAGCGTCACGAAGTTGCGCTTGGCGGCGCCAAGGAAGCCTTCCACGTCGAAGCCCGCGGGAATGCCCCAGGACTGCGAACCGCCGAGGGCGGAACCGATCATGCTGCCGCCCGCTGCGGCGCCTGCTGCCGAGAGGCTGCTGCCATGGCGGTCACCTTCGGCCGGCGTGGCGTCGAAGGCGGTGGCCGAACGCTCCCATGGGCGTGCCGACGCATCGTTGCCCACATTGGCCGGGCTGTACTGCACCGGCGCGCTGGCGTTGGCGGGGTTGCCGCCGGCGCCCTGGAAGGCGAAGCCGCCTTGGCCATTGGCGCCATTCGAAGCAGCCGAGCGCGCCTTGAAGATGCGCCACACCGCGAAGGCGGCGAACACCAGGAGACCGATCAAGAGGATGTTGCCGAAACCGGCGCCCAGGCCCAGCGAATGTGCGAGCCATGCGAGGCCGAGGCCCGCGGCGAGACCGCCGAGCATCGCGCCCCACGGACGCTTCGGCGCGGCGGCGGCCGGCGCCGGAGTGGCGGGCTTGGCGGCCGAGTTGGTCGCGTTCTGCTGTGCAGGTGCCGCAGGCGGCGTGGACTGGCGCTGCGTCACGTTGGACGACTGGCGACCGAAGGACTTGCCGCCACCTACACGGGCGGCGTCTGCCTGCACGCTCACGAGCACCAACGCAGCTGCCAGGAACAAAGAACTCAAACTTTTCATGTCGTCTCCTCTAGAGCGAAAAATCGCCTCATCAACACTTGATTCCAACATGCAGGGCAGCGATGCCACCCGTCATGTTGTGATAGTCCACATGTCCGAAACCGCCCTCTTTCATGAGGGTCTTGAGCTCCTCTTGCGAGGGATGCATGCGGATCGATTCGGCCAGGTAGCGATAGCTCGCGTCGTCGCCGGCCACGAGCTTGCCAAGGCGCGGCAGCACGTTGAAGGAGTACCAGTCGTAGGCCTTGGTGAGCGGCTTGGCGATCTTGGAGAACTCGAGCACCAGGAGCTTGCCGCGCGGCTTGAGCACGCGGTTCATTTCCTTGAGTGCGATGTCCTTGTGCGTCATGTTGCGCAGGCCAAAGGCCACGGTCACGACGTCGAAGTGGTCATCGGGAAACGGCAGCTTCTCGGCATCGCAGACCAGCGTGGGCAATGCGACGCCGGCATCGAGCAGGCGGTCGCGGCCGGTGCTCAGCATGGCTTCGTTGATGTCGGTGTGGACCACCTGGCCGGTGGCGCCGACCTTCTTCGAGAAGGCCAGCGCGAGGTCGCCGGTGCCGCCTGCGATGTCGAGCACGCGCGAGCCTTCGCCCACGTTCGCCACCATCACGGTGTAGGCCTTCCACGCGCGGTGCAGGCCCACCGACATCAGGTCGTTCATGACGTCGTAGCGCGAGGCCACCGAATCGAAGACGCCGCGGACACGTTGCGCCTTCTCGCTTTCGTCGACTTTCTCGAAGCCGAAGTGGGTTGTACTCATGCAACCGATGTTAGGCCGGAAGCCTACACATCAAGGCGACGACCCCGCGCCTACGGCGGGCATTTGTTGCTTTTTCTTCAAATGAAGAGACGCCGCAACGCGCGTCCTTGCTGCCTGCAGGGCTATCGTTTCAATAGCACCGGAAGATTTGAAAGCATCAGTGGCTGCTGCACGCAGACCCGCCCTTGTCGATCATCGGCGCATCGCGATCGACGCCCGCTTCGGCCAGGCGACGCTCGTACTGGGCCCACAGGTCGGCCTGGTTCGCGCCGAGTTCGTAGAGCAGGTCCCACGAGTAGATGCCGGTGTTGTGGCCATCGCTGAAGGTCGGTTGCACGGCGTAGTTGCCGACGGGTTCGAGGTCGGCAAGCTCGACGTCGCGCTTGCCCGTCTGCAGCACTTCCTGACCCGGGCCGTGGCCCTGCACTTCGGCGGATGGCGAGTAGATGCGCATCAGCTCGAACGGAATGCGGAAGGTCGCGCCGTCCGAGAAGCCCACTTCGAGCACACGCGACTGGCCGTGCACGGTGATCGATTGCGGCGTCGGTGCGCCTGGTTTCAAGCCTGCCATGGGGTATTCCGTTCGGAAAATTCTCGGGAGGCGCGCAGTATGCCGCGCTGCTGCGCTCGCATGCGCCTCGGCCCGCGAATACCAGCGCTTAGCATCGAGGCATGCAGACACGTCAACGCCATCGACCATCGCGCCCGAACTGGGCAGCCCTTGCCCTCTGCGCCGCACTGGCAGCCGGCTCCGTCGTGCCCGCGCATGCCTTCCTGGGCTTGCTCGGCAAGGCGGCAGGCAAGGCCGCAACCGCGGGCAAGGCGGCGGGCACGGCCGGCAAGGGTGCTGCGGTAGGTGCAGGCGCCGTCGCGGCGGAGAGCGCGACCGGCGTGGCAGGCGTGGCCGGCAAAGGCGCAGCCGCACTGGGCGACGATGCGGCACATGCCGCGCAGTTCGGGACGCGGGCCGGAGGGCCCGAATTCAGCGCAGTGAACGCCGCGCTGCCACCTGAGGTCGCAGCCTATCTCGCCAAACCCGCGAAGGACCTGACGCCCAGGGACACCTCGCGAATGATAGACAGCTATCGCCAGATGGTCGAACGCGCGGGCAAGAGCGGCGACTTCACCGCGGTCGAGCGCCTGCCCACCTCGGCGGGTACAGGCCGCACGCTGCCGGTGAACGAGACGGCCAAGCCGGCCACATCCGCACCCAAGACTGAAGCGGCAACCTCATCGACGAGCGTGCCATCCGCCTTGCCCATCCACGCGTTGCGCGTGCTGGCCCATGCATCGAATGCGGGCAACCGCGAGGCTCAGGCCGAACTGGATCGTGTGTGCCGCGATGGCAGCGTCGCATCGAAGCGCTTCTCGAAGGAGATGCGCGCCACACCGGAATTCAAGGAAGCCTGCGCGAACCGCAAGCTGGCGGCGACCTGCACGGCCTCCGCGCGCTGAGCGCGGTCGTCGTCGAGCTCAGCCCTGCAGCAACGCCAACCGGCGGACCATTTCGGCCTCCACCTTCGGCAACAGCGCCTGCAGATCCGCCACGCAATCGACCGGCGCTGCGCGCTGCGCGGCCGCCCAGAACGGCGAGGGAAAGTGGCTGTCCCAGTCGAAGCGCGCGATCACATGCCAATGCAGGTGCGGCACCATGTTGCCGAGCGCGGCGAGGTTGATCTTCGCGGGCTTGAGGTGCTCGCGCAGGCACTGCTCGACCACCGTCACCGCCTCCATGCACAGCACGCGGTCTGCTGCATCGAGATCGGAAAACTCCGGCGCATGCTCGCGCCAGATCACGCGGTAGAAAGCCGGGAAGCCCGCCTCCTCCGCATGGATCACGCGCAGCTTCGCGTACTCGAACACGACGCGGCCGCCGGGGCCTTCGCAGAAGGGGCACCCGTGCTGCGCCGTCATACCAGCACCCGCTCAATCCCGCCCTGGTTGGCGGCGGCCACGTACTTCGGCATCCAGTCGTCGCCCAGGATCTTGTTGGCCATCTCGACCACGATGTAGTCGGCCTCGAGGAGGCCGTTGTTCAAGTCGTTGCCGTAGCGCGAGAGGCCCTGCAGGCAGCTCGGGCAACTGGTGAGGATCTTCACGTTGTCCTTGGCGCCGACCTGGCCGGCGTCGCGCAATGCGGCCTCGCCCTTCTTGAGCTCTTCTTCCTTGCGGAAGCGGATCTGCGTGGAGATGTCGGGCCGCGACACGCCCAGCGTGCCTGACTCGCCGCAGCAGCGGTCGTTCTTGAGCACGTTGTCGCCCACCAGCGCCTTCACCGTCTTCATCGGGTCCTGCAGCTTCATCGGCGAGTGGCAGGGGTCGTGATAGAGGTAGCCACCACCGCCCGCATCGGCGAGCGTGATGCCCTTCTCGAGCAGGTACTCGTGGATGTCGATGATCCGGCAGCCCGGGAAGATCTTGTCGAACTGGTAGCCCTGCAACTGGTCGTAGCAGGTGCCGCAGCTCACCACCACCGTCTTGATGTCGAGGTAGTTGAGCGTGTTGGCCACGCGGTGGAAGAGCACGCGGTTGTCCGTGATCATCTTCTCGGCCTTGTCGAACTGACCGCTGCCGCGTTGCGGATAGCCGCAGCACAGGTAGCCCGGCGGCAGCACCGTCTGCACGCCTGCGTGCCAGAGCATCGCCTGCGTGGCCAGGCCCACCTGCGAGAACAGCCGCTCCGAGCCGCATCCCGGGAAGTAGAAGACCGCCTCGGTTTCCGACGTGGTCGACTTCGGGTTGCGGATGATCGGCACGTAGTCCGCATCCTCGATGTCCAGCAGCGCGCGCGCCGTCTTCTTCGGCAGGTTGCCCGGCATCTTCTTGTTGATGAAGTGGATCACCTGCTCCTTGAGCGGCGCCACACCCAGCGTGGCCGGCGGCGCGGCGGTCTGCTTCTTCGCCAGGCCGCGCAGCAGGTCGTTGGCCAGGCGCTGCGCCTTGAAGCCGATGCCCACCATGCCCGCACGCACCGCCTTGATGGTCTGCGGGTTGGTCGCATTCAGGAAGAACATCGCCGCCGCGTTGCCGGGCCGGAAGCTCTTCTGCCCCATCTTGCGCAGCAGGTTGCGCATGTTCATCGACACGTCGCCGAAGTCGATCTTCACCGGGCAGGGCGTGAGGCACTTGTGGCACACGGTGCAGTGGTCTGCCACGTCCTCGAACTCTTCCCAGTGCTTGATGCTGATGCCGCGCCGGGTCTGTTCTTCATAGAGGAACGCTTCGACCAGCAGCGAGGTCGCGAGGATCTTGTTGCGCGGGCTGTAGAGCAGGTTGGCGCGCGGCACGTGGGTGGCGCACACCGGCTTGCACTTGCCGCAGCGCAGGCAGTCCTTCACGCTGTCGGCGATGGCGCCGATGTCGCTCTGCTGCATGATCAGCGACTCGTGACCCATGAGGCCGAAGCTCGGCGTGTAGGCGTTGGTCAGGTCAGCATGCAGCGTGACCGCCTCGCCCGCCGGAGCGCGCAGGAGCTTGCCCTTGTTGAAGCGGCCTTCGGGGTCGACCCGGGCCTTGTATTCGGTGAACGGGCGCAGTTCTTCGTCGCTCAGGAATTCGAGCTTCGTGATGCCGATGCCGTGCTCGCCCGAGATCACGCCGTCGAGGCTGCGCGCCAGCGCCATGATGCGCACCACCGCGGCATGCGCGGTCTGCAGCATGTCGTAGTTGTCGCTGTTCACGGGGATGTTGGTGTGCACGTTGCCGTCGCCCGCGTGCATGTGCAGCGCGACCCACACGCGGCCCTTGAGCACGCGCTTGTGGATGGCCGTGCATTCGGCCAGGATCGGCGCGAACTCGGCGCCCGAGAAGATCTCCTGCAGCGGCTGGCGCAGTTGCGTCTTCCAGCTCGCGCGCAGGCTGTGGTCCTGCAGTTGCGGGAACAGCGGGTCGACGTCCTGCAGCCAGCCGGCCCAGAGCGCACGCACCTCGTGCACCAGCGCCACGGCCTGCGCCACGCGGTCTTCGAGCAGCTCGGCCGCCGGGATCTCATGCGCGTCGTCGGTCTTGCCCAGCGGCAGGTTGCCGCGCGTGAGGAAGGTCTCGAGTTCGTCGGTGAGCGCGAGCTTGTTCTGCAGCGACAGCTCGATGTTGATGCGTTCGATGCCGTCGCTGTACTCGGCCATGCGCGGCAGCGGGATCACCACGTCTTCGTTGATCTTGAAGGCGTTGGTGTGCTTGCTGATGGCAGCCGTGCGCTTGCGGTCGAGCCAGAACTTCTTGCGCGCCTCGGGGCTGATGGCGATGAAACCTTCGCCGCTGCGCGAGTTGGCGATGCGCACCACTTCCGAGGTGACGCGCGCCACCGCGTCGGCGTCGTCGCCCGCGATGTCGCCGAACAGCACCATCTTCGGCAGCCCCCCGTGCTTCTTGGATTTCGTGGCGTAGCCCACGGCCTTCAGGTAGCGGTCGTCCAGGTGCTCCAGGCCCGCCAGCAGCACGCCCGAGCGCTTCTGCTCGGCGAACATGAAGTCCTTGATCTCGACGATGCTGGGCACCGCGTCCTTCGCGTTGCCGAAGAATTCGAGGCACACGGTGCGCGTGTGCGAGGGCATCTTGTGCACCACCCAGCGGCAGCTGGTGATGAGGCCGTCGCAGCCCTCCTTCTGGATGCCCGGCAGGCCCGAGAGGAACTTGTCGGTCACGTCCTTGCCGAGGCCTTCCTTGCGGAAGGTCTTGCCGGGGATGTCGAGCTGCTCGGTGCGCAGTTTTGTCTTGCCGTCGGCCGCGAAATACTGCAGCTCGAACAGGGCACGCTCGGCGTCGTGGATCTTGCCCAGGTTGTGGCCGAGGCGCGTGACTTCGAGCCACTCGGCCTGCGGCGTGACCATGCGCCACGAGGCGAGGTTGTCCAGCGCGGTGCCCCAGAGCACGGCCTTCTTGCCGCCGGCATTCATCGCGACGTTGCCGCCGACGCACGAGGCCTCGGCAGACGTGGGATCGACCGCGAACACGAAGCCCGCGCGCTCGGCCGCATCGGCCACGCGCTGCGTGACGACGCCGGCTTCGGTCCAGATGGTGGGCACGGGGTCGGCAAGGCCTGGGAGCGCGATGTGCTCGACCTCGGTCATCGCCTCGAGCTTCTCGGTGTTGATGACGACGCTGTTCCAGGTGAGCGGAATCGCGCCGCCTGTGTAGCCGGTGCCGCCCCCGCGCGGAATGATGGTCAGGCCCAGTTCGATGCAGCCCTTCACCAGCAGCGCCATCTCGGCCTCGGTGTCGGGGCACAGCACGACGAAGGGGTACTCCACGCGCCAATCGGTCGCATCGGTCACATGCGATACGCGGGAGAGCCCGTCGAACTTGATGTTGTCCTTGGCGGTGAGCCGGCCCAGCACGCGCGTGGCCTTGCGGCGCAGCGCCGCGACGTCGCGGAACTTGGTGTCGAAGGCGGCCACCGCATCGCCGACCAGCGCGGTGAGCTCGCCGACCAGTTGGTCGCGCGGCATGTCGCTGTCGGGGGTGCGGCGCTTCTGGACTTCGGAGAGCCGGTGGCGCAGCGCCTCGACCAGCTGGCCGCGGCGGCGCGGGTTGTCGAGCAGGTCGTCGACGAGGTAGGGATTGCGCTGCACCACCCAGATGTCGCCCAGCACCTCGTAGAGCATGCGCGCCGATCGGCCGGTGCGGCGCTCGGCGCGCAGGGTCTGGAGCAGTTCCCAGCCACGTTCGCCCAGCAGGCGAATCACGATCTCGCGATCGGAGAAGCTGGTGTAGTTGTACGGGATCTCGCGCAGTCGGACAGGCTCTGCGGCCTGTGCCAACAGCGTGTTCAACGCGGTCGGAGCATTCATCGGGTGGGGCCCTTGGCCAGGCGCTGCGCGCCCATGTAGCCGGGGGGTGGATTTTAGGGCAGGGCTTGGGGTCTTGCCTCGTGACCTTGGCCTTGCCCTTGTGCTAGGAGCGCCAGCCCGCCTGGCGCCCGAAGGCCACGGCACCCACCGCCGTGCCCCGGCTCACTCAGAGACTCAGAACAGCACGCGGCTGCGGATCGTCCCGTTCACCTTCGCCAGCTTCTCCAGCGCCAGGTCCGAAGAGGCGG
Organism: Variovorax sp. RKNM96; assembly: GCF_017161115.1. GTDB lineage: Bacteria > Pseudomonadota > Gammaproteobacteria > Burkholderiales > Burkholderiaceae_C > Variovorax. The sequence continues at coordinate 5,713,313 of NZ_CP046508.1, forward strand.
CGTCGATGTCCGTCACCACATACCCGACCTTCTCGTTCGTCTGCAGGAACTGGGAAGAGATGTTGATGTTGTTGTCCGAGAAGATCTTGTTGATCTCCGACAGCACGCCCGGCACGTTCCGGTGGATGTGCAGCAGCCGGTGCTTGCCCGGGTGCGCGGGCAGCGCCACCTCGGGGAAGTTGACCGAGGAGGTCGAGGTGCCGTTGTCGCTGTACTTCACCAGCTTCTCGGCCACTTCGAGCCCGATGTTGGCCTGCGCCTCCATCGTCGAGCCGCCGATGTGCGGCGTGAGGATCACGTTGTCCAGGCCCCGCAGGGGCGACTGGAACTCGTCCTTGTTGCTGCGCGGCTCCACCGGGAACACGTCGATCGCGGCGCCCAGGAGCTTCTTTTCTTTCAAAGCGCCGGCCAGCGCGTCGATCTCGACCACGGTGCCGCGCGAGGCGTTGATGAGGATCGAACCCGGCTTCATGGCCGCGATCTCGGCCGCGCCGATCATCCATTGCGTGGCCTGCGTCTCGGGCACGTGCAGCGTGACGATGTCGCTCTGCGCCAGCAGCTGGTGCAGGTCGCGCACCTGGCGCGCATTGCCCAGCGGCAGCTTGGTGACCACGTCGAAGAACGCCACATGCATGCCCAGCGCCTCGGCCAGCACCGAGAGCTGCGCGCCGATCGAGCCGTAGCCCACGATGCCCAGCGTCTTGCCGCGGATTTCATAAGCGTTGTCGGCCGACTTGAGCCAGCCGCCGCGGTGCGCCACCGCGCTCTTCTCGGGCACGCCGCGCAGCAGCAGGATCGCCTCGGCCAGCACCAGCTCGGCCACCGACCGCGTGTTGGAGAACGGCGCGTTGAACACCGCCACGCCGTGTTCGCGGGCGGCATCCAGGTCGACCTGGTTGGTGCCGATGCAGAAGCACCCCGCGGCCACCAGCTTGTGGGCCGCGGCGAACACCTCGGCCGTCAGCTGCGTGCGCGAGCGGATGCCCAGGAAGTGGACGTCGGCGATTTTTGCCTTGAGTTCGGCATCGGGCAGCGCGCCCGGCAGCGACTCGATGTTGGTGTAGCCGGCGGCGCGCAGCACCTCCACGGCCGAGGGGTGGATGCCCTCGAGCAAGAGGAACTTGATCCTGCTTTTGTCGAGGGAGGTTTTGCTGCTCATGGCGGTCTCGCAAGGGGCCCTGGCCGTGGCGACAAGCTGGGCCAAAAAAGGGAGGGCGATGCTAGCATGGTGCGGCGCAGCATGCAGGCCCGCAACCCGCGCCGGGCTTGGTGCCAAAGGGGTTTCCCCGATTGGAAGATGACAGCGGTCCGTGCGCCAATGTGACGCGGCTGTGTCATCCACATGCCCTAGCATCCGCGCTTTCTTTTTCCCCTTCAGGAGTCTTCATGCGATTCAAGACGCTCGCGCTGGCCTCGGCGCTGGCCGCGACCACGCTGTTCAACGTGGCGCAGGCCCAAACCGAGATCCAGTGGTGGCATTCCATGACCGCCGTCAACAACGAGTGGGTCAACGACCTGGCCAAGCAGTTCAACGAGAGCCAGAAGGAATACAAGATCGTGCCGACCTTCAAGGGCACGTACGACGAATCCATGACGGCCTCCATCGCGGCCTTCCGCTCGGGCAACGCACCGCACATCCTGCAGGTGTTCGAAGTGGGCACCGCCACCATGATGGCCAGCAAGGGCGCCATCATTCCCGTGGGCCAGGTCATGAAGGACGCGGGCGAGAAGTTCGACCCGGCCGCCTACATCCCCGCCGTGGCCGGTTACTACACCGCCCCCAACGGCCAGATGCTGAGCTTCCCGTTCAACAGCTCGACCACCATCTTCTATTTCAACAAGGATGCCTTCAAGGCGGCGGGCCTCCCCACCGACAAGGCACCCTCGACCTGGCCTGAAGTGGTCGCTGCAGCGGCCAAGCTCAAGGCGAGCGGCCACAAGTGCCCGTTCACCACCGCTTGGCAAAACTGGACGCAGGTCGAGAGCTTCTCGGCCTGGCACAACGTGGAGTTCGCGAGCAAGGGCAACGGCCTGCAGGGCCTGGACGCGCGCCTGAAGGTGAATTCGCCGCTGCACCAGCGCCACATCGAGAACCTCGCCAGCATGGCCAAGCAGGGCCTCTTCGTCTACAAGGGCCGCGGCAACGTGCCCGAGGCCTCGTTCGTCTCGGGCGAGTGCGCCATGATCAACACGTCGTCGGGCTTCTACGGCAACGTGGCCAAGAACGCCAAGTTCGCCTACGGCCTGGCACCCCTGCCCTACTACCCGGACGTGCCGGGCGCACCGCAGAACACGGTGATCGGCGGCGCGAGCCTGTGGGTCATGTCGGGCAAGAAGCCGGCCGAGTACAAGGGCGTGGCCAAGTTCTTCAGCTTCATCTCGACGCCTGAAGTGCAGTCCGCCAGCCACAAGCGCACCGGCTACCTGCCGGTGACCACCGCCTCGTACAAGCTCACCGAGGAATCGGGCTTCTACAAGCAGAACCCCGGCACCGACGTGGCCGTGACGCAGATGATCCGCAAGGTCACTGACAAGAGCCGCGGCATTCGCCTGGGCAACTACGTGCAGATCCGCGCCATCGAGGACGAAGAGCTCGAACAGGTCTGGAACGGCAAGAAGACCGCCAAGGAAGCCCTGGACGCCATCGTGACGCGCGGCAACGAACAGTTGGAGCGCTTCCAGAAGGCGAACAAAAGCTAACGATTGTTAGCCGGCCCTCTGTGTCCGGCTAATATCGCCCGCCCCCGTTCGCTCTTGCACAAGGGCGGGCCGGGCGGGATTTTTTATTCAGAGGGATCATGGAAAAACGCGTTTTCTTTCGCTCGGGCTGGCTGCCCTGGCTGCTGTTGACGCCGCAGATGGCGGTGATCCTCGTGTTTTTCTTCTGGCCGGCGGGGCAGGCCATCCTGCAATCGCTGCAGCAGCAGGACGCGTTCGGCACCTCGGTCGAATTCGTCGGGCTGCAGAACTTCAGGGAACTGTTCCACGACCCGGCGTATGCCGAGTCGTTCAAGACCACCGCCGTCTTCTCGCTGCTGGTGGCCAGCATCGGCATCAGCCTGTCGCTGATGCTCGCGGTGTTCGCCGACCGCATCGTGCGCGGCGGCATGTTCTACAAGACCATGCTGATCCTGCCCTACGCCGTGGCGCCCGCCGTGGCCGCCGTGCTGTGGGTCTTCATGTTCTCGCCCTCGCTGGGCGTGGTGGCCTATGCGCTGGGCAAGATCGGCATCAACTGGAACCACCTGCTCGACTCGGGCCACGCCATGACGCTGATCGTGATGGCCTCGGTGTGGAAGCAGATCTCCTACAACTTCCTCTTCTTCCTGGCGGGCCTGCAGTCCATTCCGAAGTCGCTGATCGAGGCGGCAGCCATCGACGGCGCGCGCCCGTGGCGCCGCTTCTGGACCGTGCAGTTCCCGCTGCTGTCGCCCACCACCTTCTTCCTTTTGGTGATCAACGTGGTCTACGCCTTCTTCGACACCTTCGCGATCGTCGATGCGGCCACGCAGGGCGGACCGGGCAAGGACACGACCATCCTGGTCTACAAGGTCTACCACGACGGCTTCAAGGGCCTGGACCTGGGCGGCTCGGCCGCGCAGTCGGTGGTGCTGATGGTGATCGTGGTGGCGCTGACCGTCATCCAGTTCCGCTACGTCGAGAAGAAGGTGCAGTACTGATGAAGCAACAAGAAAAAACCAAACTCGGCGGAGCACGGCATGGTTGAGAAGCGCGGCACCCAAGGCATCCTGGCCCACGTCATCATGATCCTGGGCGTCTTCATCGTCGCCTTCCCGCTCTACCTGGCGTTCGTGGCCTCCACCCACACGGCCCAGGAGATCGTGCAGGCGCCGATGCCGCTCCTGCCCGGCTCGAACATCGTCGACAGCTACAAGGGCGCGCTCTTCGGACGCGAGAACAGCGCGGGCTCCAACGCCCCGGTGGCGCACATGATGTGGGTGAGCTTCGTGACGGCCATGGTCATCGCCATCGGCAAGATTTCCATCTCGCTGCTGTCGGCCTTCGCCATTGTCTACTTCCGCTTTCCGTTCAAGAAGATCTGCTTCTGGGCCATCTTCGTGACGCTGATGCTGCCGGTGGAAGTGCGCATCCTGCCCACCTACAAAGTGCTGTCGGACCTGAACATGCTGAACACATACGCGGGCCTCACGGTGCCGCTGATCGCGTCGGCCACGGCGACCTTCCTGTTCCGCCAGTTCTTCCTCACGGTGCCGGACGAGCTCACCGAGGCCTCGCGCATGGACGGCGCAAGCCCCATGCGCTTTTTCTTCGACGTGCTGCTGCCCTTGTCGAAGACCTCGATCGCTGCGCTGTTCGTGATCCAGTTCATCTACGGCTGGAACCAGTACCTGTGGCCGCTGCTCGCGACCACGAGCGAAGACATGTACCCCGTGGTGGTCGGCATCAAGCGAATGATTGCCGGCGGCGACGGGCAGAACGAATGGAACGTCGTGATGGCCACCGCCATCCTCGCGATGCTGCCGCCCGCGCTGGTGGTGGTCCTCATGCAGAAATGGTTCGTCAAGGGCCTTGTGGATACCGAGAAATAAAAAATGGCAGCTCTTTCCCTACGCAACGTCATCAAGCGCTACGGCCACGGGCCGAAAGCCAACCAGGTCATCCACGGCGTGAGCGCCGAGATCGCCGACCATGAATTCATCGTGATCGTCGGGCCCTCGGGCTGCGGCAAGTCCACGCTGCTGCGCATGGTCGCGGGCCTGGAGGAAATCTCGGCCGGCGAGATCGCCATCGGCGGCAAGGTCGTGAACCAGCTCGAGCCCTCCGAGCGCGACATCGCGATGGTGTTCCAGAACTACGCGCTCTACCCGCACATGAGCGTGTTCGCGAACATGGCCTACGGCCTGAAGATCGCCAAGGTGCCGGTGCCCGAGATCAAGGTGCGCGTGGACAAGGCCGCCAAGATCCTCGAACTGGGCCACCTGCTCGAGCGCAAGCCGCGCGAGCTCTCGGGCGGCCAGCGCCAGCGCGTGGCGATGGGCCGCGCGATCGTGCGGCAGCCGCAGGTGTTCCTGTTCGACGAGCCTCTCTCGAACCTCGACGCCAAGCTGCGCGCGCAGACCCGCCTGGAAATCCAGAAGCTGCACCGCGAGCTGGGCATCACCTCGCTCTTCGTCACGCACGACCAGGTCGAGGCCATGACGCTGGCGCAGCGCATCATCGTGATGAACGGCGGCGTGATGGACCAGTTCGCCACGCCGGAAGAGGTGTACAACCGCCCCGCCACCACCTTCGTGGCGAGCTTCATCGGCTCGCCGCCGATGAACCTGCTCAGGCACGCCCCGGGTGTGCGCGCGGGCCAGATCCTGGGCATTCGCCCCGAGCACATGAAGCTCGACGAAAGCGGCTGGACGGTGCAGGTCGAGCAGGTCGAACTGCTGGGCGCCGAGCGCCTGGTGTACGGCCGCATCGGCGACGAGCAGATCATCATGCGCACCGACGAAGGCGATCACCCGCCGGTCGCGGGCGACACGGTGAAGATCGCTGCGCGCGAAGACAAGCTGCACTGGTTCGACGCCGGCTCCGGCAAACGCGCCGACTGAACGATGGCCGAACGCAGTCCCTGGCCCTACCCCCGCTGGGTCGCGCACCGCGGCGCCGGCAAGCTCGCACCTGAAAACACGCTCGCCGCCTTCCGCTTCGGCGCGGCGCACGGCTACCGCATGTTCGAGTGCGATGCCAAGCTCAGTGCCGACGGCGTGCCCTTCCTGATGCACGACGCCACGCTGGAGCGCACCACCAACGGCCACGGCATCGGCGGCCAGCAACCGTGGAGCGCGCTGTCGCAGCTCGACGCGGGCGGCTGGCATTCGCGCGCCTTCGCGGGCGAGCCGCTGCCCACGCTGGAGAACCTGGCGCGCTTCTGCCTGGCCAACGGCTACCTGCTCAACATCGAGATCAAGCCCACGCCCGGCACCGAGCGCGAGACCGGCGAGGTCGTGGCGCGCGAAGCGGCGCGCCTGTGGCAGGGTGCGGCGGTTCCTCCGCTGCTCACTTCGTTCCAGGTCGAGTCGCTCAAGGGCGCGGCCGCCGCGCAGCCCGAGTTGCCGCGCGGCCTCCTGCTCGACACGCTCCGGACCGGCTGGCTCGACACCGCACGCGAGTTGGGCTGCCGTGCCGTCGTTTGCAACCACGCGCTGTGGGACGCCCCCACCGTCGCACAGGTGCACGGCGCGGGCATGCGCTCGCTGAGCTACACCGTCAACGACGACTGGGCCGCGCAGCGGCTCATCGACCTGGGCACCGACGGCATCATCACGGACCGGGTCGACCTGTTCAGCCCCGCCGGCTGAGCCTCGCTGCGCTTACCTGTCCTTACCTGCCCTTACGAAATGGCCGCTTCTATGATGCAGCCATGAGTTGGATCCCCCGCCTAGCGACCTTTTTCCTTGCCGCCCTGCTGATGTGCGGCGGCGCCATGGCGCAGCCAGACCTCGGCGGCAGCGCCACCTCGCTGCCCGCACCGGCCCCGACGGTGGCCGAACTGCGCGACCAGTTCACCAAGATCACCGCCACGGCGGACACCGACGACGACGCGCGCAAGCTGCTCACGCAGATCAACGCGATCGGCACGCAGGCCGACAAGTTCGTCGCCGCCCGCACCGGCGAACTGGCCGACCTGAACGCCCGGCTCGGCGAACTGGGCAACCCGCCAGCCGCGGGCGCCACCGAAGACCCCGACATCACGCGCCAGCGCGCGCGCCTGACGAAAGAGCGCAATGCGCTGGATGCCGACATCCGCCTCGCGCGCCTGCTGTCGGTCGACGTGCGCCAGCGCGGCACCGACCTCGTCACCCAGCGCCGCGCGCTGTTCGAGGCGCAACTCACCGAGCGCGCGGCCTCGCCGCTGAGTGGCGAATTCTGGAACGACCTGCGCGAGGCCTGGCCCGACGACCTGGAGCGCCTGAAGACGATGACGGCCGCCCTGAGCGACGGCCTGCAGACCACGCTCCAGCCCGAGACCCGCACCCGGGTGATCGCCGCCCTGATTGCCGCGCTGCTGCTCGCGGTGGTCGGCAACTGGGCGGCCGAACACCTGCTCACCCGCCTCGCCGCGCGGTGGCTGCCGGCCGGACGCCTGCGGCGTTCGGTGCTGGTGATCGGCATCGTGGGCAGCCATGTGCTGCTGGTCGCGATCGCGGCGCACGGCTTCGTGGAGGTGCTCAAGGCATATGCCACCTGGGAGCCGCAGGCCCGCAAGGCGCTCCAGTCGTCGGCGCAGGCACTGGTGTTCATGGCCTTCGTGATCGGGCTCGGGCGCGGCCTGCTCGCCACCCGCCGCCCCTCGTGGCGGCTGCCGCCGATCCCCGATGCGATGGCGACCCGCCTCGCCGCACTGCCTTGGTTGGTCGCGCTGGTCGCGGCGCTGGCCTGGACGCCCGCCGAGGTCAACGCACTGATCGACGCCAGCTTCGCGGCCGTGGTCGTCACGCACGTGCTCACGGCGCTGGTGCTCACCACGCTGGTGGGCGCGGTGCTCTACCTGGTGAAGCCGCTGCGCGCGGACGCATCCGATGCCGGCCTGCCCGAGCGGCCGATGTGGGTCGGCCTGCTGGTGGCGCTGATCGGCGTGCTGATGATCGCGATCTGGGTGCTGGTGGCCGTGGGCTATGTGGCGCTCGCGAGCTTCCTGGCCTCGCAGCTCACCTGGAGCGGCATCGTGGCCGCGGCCTTCTACGTGCTGTTCAAGTTCGCCGACGACGTGTTCATGGCACTGGTGTCGTCGCGCAGCACCTTCGGCCAGCGGCTGCAGAAAAGCTTCAACCTCGCGCCGCAGACGCTGGATCAGGCGGCCACCGTGCTCTCGGGGCTGAGCCGGGTCGGGCTGTTCTTCTACATGCTGATCGCGCTCGCCGCGCCGCTGGGCACCGGGCCCGGCGAGGTGTTCCAGCGCAGCGGCAAGTTCGGCACCGGCGTGAAGGTGGGCGAGTTCCAGTTGGTGCCGGGCGCCATCCTGAGCGCCATCGCGGTGGCGGTGGTCGGCTTCATCGTGATGCGGGTGTTCAAGCGCTGGCTCGAACGCAGCTATTTGCCCAACACGCAGCTCGAGCCGGGCATGCAGAGCTCGATCACCACGCTGCTGGGGTACGTGGGCGGGATCCTGGTGATCGCGTTCGCGCTCTCGGCGCTGGGCATCGGCATCGAACGCATCGCGTGGGTGGCGAGCGCGTTGTCGGTGGGCATCGGCTTCGGGCTGCAGGCGATCGTGCAGAACTTCATCTCGGGGCTGATCCTGCTGGCGGAGCAGCCGGTGAAGGTGGGCGACTGGGTAGTGCTGGGCACGGCCGAGGGCGACGTGCGGCGCATCAACGTGCGCGCCACCGAGATCCAGCTGGGCGACCGCTCCACGCTGATCGTGCCGAACTCGGAATTCATCACCAAGACGGTCCGCAACATGACGCTGGCGAATGCCGAGGGCCGTGTGCTGATCCGCCTGCCGATGCCGCTGACGACCGATGCGCAGCGGGTGCGCGAGCTGATCCTGGAAGCCTGCCGCGCGCACGAAGGGGTGCTGGAAACCCCGGCGCCGTCGCTCACGCTGGAAGGCATCGAGAACGGGCTCCTGATCTTCCAGGCCATCGCCTATGTGGCGAGCCCGCGGCTGGCGGGCGGCGTGCGCAGCGACCTGCTGTTCGTGATCCTCGATGAACTCAAGAAGGCCGCGCTGCCGATGGCGACGCCGACCACCTTCATGATGGCGCCCAACGAGCCCGCCGCGGCCGCGCCGGCGCCCGCGACGCAGAACTCGCCGATCCCCGGCATGCCGACCTGAGGCTCACTCCAGCGGCAGCGCCGTGGTGCACTTGATCTCGTTGAGGCACACGCTGGACCGCACGGCCGACACGCCCGGCATGTGCATCAGCGTGTGCATCAGGAACTGCGAGAGCGACTCCAGGTCGCGCGCGACCACCTTGAGCACGTAGTCGAAGTCGCCGGTCACCGAGTAGCACTCCAGGATCTGCTTGAGGTCGGCGATCAGGTCCTGGAACTTGGGCAGTTCGTCGACGTGGCCGCGCGCCATGGTCACGTGGATGAAGGCGATCACGCCGAGACCGACGTGGCGCGCATTCAGGTGCGCGGCGTAGCCATTGATGAGCCCCAGCTCCTCCAGACGCCGGTGGCGCCGCATGCACTGCGCGGGCGACAGGTTGGCCACCTCCGACAGCTCCAGGTTGGTGGCGCGGCCGTGCACCTGCAGGTGGTCAAGAATCCGCCGGTCGATCCGGTCGAGTTCGATCTCGTGCAATTTCATCTCTTATATCCTCCAATGAATGCAATTATGTTTCTTAAAGCGGGGTAAGCCCGATCCGTCCATGCACCTTAATTGTGCAAAGTACGATCTAGACTTCGAGGCTGCCGGGATTGCACGCGCAATTCCCGGCCCGCTGAATTCCCCGCCCCGGCGCACGCCGGCGGCCTCATCCCAGACGCACCCATCCCCATCCGGAGACCCTCACGTGAAAAACGCCTTGCTTCGCACCCCTTTCAGCGCCGTCGCCCTGGCCCTCGGCATGCTGGCCGCCGCGCCCTCGTTCGCGGCCGACACCAAGTCGGTGGCGGTGACCGCCATCGTCGAGCACCCGGCGCTGGATGCGGTGCGCGACGGCGTGAAGGCGGAGCTCAAGGCAGCAGGCTACGAAGAAGGCAAGAACCTCAAGTTCACCTACCAGAGCGCGCAGGGCAACGTGGGCACCGCCGCCCAGATCGCCCGCAAGTACGTGGGCGATGCGCCTGACGTGATCGTCGCCATCGCCACGCCGTCGGCGCAGGCCGTGGTGGCCTCCACCAAGACCATTCCCGTCGTGTACTCGGCCATCACCGATCCGGTGGCGGCCAAGCTGGTGAAGAACTGGGATGCCACGGGCACCAACGTGACCGGCGTGTCGGACCTCTCGCCGCTCGAGAAGCACATCGGCCTCATCAAGCAGGTGGTGCCCAACGCCAAGCGCATCGGCGTGATCTACAGCCCCGGCGAAGCCAACTCGGTGGCCATCGTCGCCTCGCTCAAGAAGGCCGCGGCCGATGCCGGCATGACCGTGGTGGAAGCCGCTGCCGCCCGCACCGTGGACGTGCCGACCGCCGCGCAAAGCCTCGTGGGCAAGGCCGACGTGATCTACACGCCGACCGACAACAACGTGGTCTCGGCCTTCGAAGGCATCGTGAAGGTCGCCCAGCAAGCCAAGCTGCCGGTGGTGGCCGCCGACACGGCCACCGTCGAGCGCGGCGCCGTGGCGGCCCTGGGCCTGAACTACAGCGACATCGGCCGCCAGACCGGCAAGATCGTCGTGCGCATCCTCAAGGGCGAGAAACCCGGCACCATCGCCTCGCAGACCAGCACGAACTTCGAGCTGGTGGTGAACCCCACCGCCGCCAAGGCACAGGGCGTGACGCTGTCCGAATCGCTCCTGAAGAGCGCCAAGGTCGTGGCCACGAAGTAAGAAGCCCGCTTCTTTATGTCGCTCATCGCTTCGCTGGGCGCCATCGAGATCGGTCTGATATTCGGACTGGTCGCGTTGGGCGTCTTCATGTCGTTTCGCATCATCAATTTTCCCGACCTCACGGTGGACGGCAGCTTTCCGCTGGGCGCCGCCGTGGCCGCGACGCTGATCGTCCTGGGCTGGAATCCGGTCGCCGCCACCGCGGTCGCCTGCGTCGCCGGCGCTGCTGCGGGCTGGGTCACGGCCTGGCTCAACGTCAAGCTGAAGATCATGCAGTTGCTCGCGAGCATCCTGGTGATGATCGCGTTGTACTCCGTCAACCTGCGCGTGATGGGCAAGCCCAACGTGGCGCTGATCACCGAGCCGACCGTGTTCACCATGGTCGACTTCGGCGGCATGCCCGAGCAGTGGGCCAAGCCGCTGTTGCTGCTGTTGATCGTGATCGTCGCGAAGATCGTGGTCGACATGTTCTTCGCCTCCGAAGCCGGCTTGGCGATGCGCGCCACCGGCGGCAACGCGCGCATGGCACGGGCGCAGGGCATCTCGACCGACTTCCACACGATGGCGGGTCTGGCGCTGTCGAACGCGCTGGTGGCGCTGGCCGGCGCGCTGTTCGCGCAGAGCCAGGGCACGGCCGACATCTCGATGGGCGTGGGCACGATCGTGATCGGCCTGGCCGCGGTGATCATCGGCGAGACGCTCCTGCCCGCGCGCAGCATGGTGATCACCACGCTGGCCTGCGTGCTGGGGGCGCTGCTCTACCGCTTCTTCATCGCGATGGCGCTCAACACCGACTTCATGGGCCTGCAGGCGCAGGACCTGAACCTGGTGACCGCCGTGCTGGTGGCGTTCGCGCTGCTGGTGCCCGCCTACAAGCGCAAGTTGGGCGGTCTCTTCAAGGGGAAGAACTGATGCTGCGCGCCCAACAACTGGAGATGACTTTCAACCCGGGCACGCCGATCGAGAACCGCGTGCTGCGCGGGCTCAGCCTGGAAATCCCGACCGGCCAGTTCGTCACCGTGATCGGCTCGAACGGCGCGGGCAAGTCGACCTTTCTCAATGCAGTGAGCGGCGACCTGATCGTCGACAAGGGCAGCATCGAGATCGACGGCAAGGATGTGACCCGCATGAACGCCTGGCAGCGCTCGGGCATGGTGGCCCGGGTGTTCCAGGACCCGATGGCAGGCACCTGCGAGGCGCTGACCATCGAGGAGAACATGGCGCTGGCGTGGAAGCGCGGCGAGCGCAGGGGTTTCGGCTTTTCGCTCAACCGGAGCCTGCGCGAGCTGTTCCGCGAGAAGCTGTCGATCCTGAAGCTGGGGCTGGAAAACCGGCTGGCCGACCGCATCGGCCTGCTCTCGGGCGGACAGCGGCAGGCGGTGAGCCTCTTGATGGCGTCGCTCAAGCCCTCGCGCATCCTACTGCTGGACGAGCACACGGCGGCGCTGGACCCGAAGACCGCCGCCTTTGTGCTGGAGCTGACCGCCAGGATCGTCGAAGGCAGCCAGCTCACCGCGATGATGGTCACGCACAGCATGCGGCAGGCGCTGGACTACGGTTCGCGCACCGTCATGCTGCACGAGGGTCAGGTGATCCTCGACGTGGCCGGGCCGGAACGCTCGGGCCTCGACGTGCCCGACCTTCTGCGGATGTTCGAGCAGACGCGCGGCGAGAAGCTCGACGACGACAAGCTGCTGCTGGCTTGATGGTGGAAAGCGCCGTCTTCGTACGGGCGATGCGCGCCGCCGATCTGGAGGCGGTGCTCGCCATCCAGCTCGCCTGCTACGGCGCGGGCTTCGTGGAAGACGGTGCGCTGATCGCGCGGCGATTGGCCGCGGCGCCGGAGACGGGCTGGGTGGCCGAGCACGAGGGCACCGTCAGGACGTACCTGGCGGCCTATCCCTCGATCGTCGGCAAGCTCACAGCGCTGCATGGCGAATTCGAGGTCGCATCGGAAGCCGATGCGCTGTACCTGCATGACCTGGCGGTGCACCCGGCCGCTTCGGGCCTGGGACTCGGGCCGCGGCTCGTGCGGCATGCGTGGGAGCACGCGGCGCAGGCCGGCTGGCGGCAATCGACGCTGGTGTCGGTACAGGCGTCGGTCGGTTTCTGGGAACGGCAGGGCTATGCAGCGACGCAGCCGGCAGATCCGGCGCAGCAAGCCCGGCTCGCGACCTATCCCGGCACATCGGTCTACATGGTCCGCCGGCTGGGCTGACCCTGTCTCAGCGGCGCCAGCCGCGCATCGCGAGCCACTGCACGGTGCCGCAGACCGCCACGAGCGCGGCATAGGTCGTCATCACGCCGTCGCGCCCGAAGACCACCAGCCCGGCGGCGAGGACCCCGACGCCGGCCCCGAAGGTGATCGCCCATTGAACCCACCAGCGCGGAACGCCCGTGCGGCGCCCGCCAAGGAACCGGCCCACCAGGACCAGCACCAGGGCGATGAACGCCGCGGGTGCCACAAAATTAAGCAGGTGATCGAGGAGGGCCAGTAGGTCCATCGGGCAGTCGGAAGGGGGCCGCTCGCATGCGGTGAAGGTTATGGCTGTTATAGGGAAAGCCATTTGTCCCTCGGCAAGCCTCGGGCGGCTGCTGATTTTATAATCACGGCCATGTCAGTCTGGGCTCTTGGCTTGAACCACACGACCGCGCCGCTCGATCTGCGCGGTCGTTTTGCGTTTGCGCTCGATCAGATCGCCCCGACGCTGCAGAGCCTGCGCAGTTCATTCCCCAGCGGCCGCCACCCCCAGGTGGAAGCCGCGATCATCTCGACCTGCAACCGCACCGAGATTTATTGCGCCTCCGAACACATCGCCCTCGACCACACGGTCGGGTGGCTGGCAGAGAGCGGCGGCGTGGCCCCTACCCTGCTTCGTTCCCACGCCTACACGCTGCACGACGACGAGGCTGCGCGCCACGTCTTCCGCGTGGCCAGCGGGCTCGATTCGATGGTGCTCGGCGAAGCCCAGATCCTCGGCCAGATGAAGGACGCGGTGCGCGCGGCCGAAAACGTCGGCGCCTTGGGCACCACGCTCAACCAGCTGTTCCAGCGCTCGTTCGCCGTCGCCAAGGAAGTGCGTACCGCCACCGAGATCGGCGCGCATTCGATCAGCATGGCGGCCGCGGCGGTGCGGCTGGCCGGGCAACTCTTCGAAGACCTGCGCAAGACGCGCGTGCTGTTCGTCGGCGCGGGCGAAATGATCGACCTCGCGGTCACGCACTTCGCGGCCAAGGAGCCGAAGTCGATCGCCATCGCCAACCGCACGCTGGAGCGCGGCGAAAAGCTCGCCACGCGCTTCGGCGGCGAGGCGATGCGGCTGGCCGACCTGCCGGCGCGCCTGGCCGAATTCGACATCGTGGTGAGCTGCACCGCGAGCACGCTGCCGATCATCGGCCTGGGCGCCGTCGAGCGCGCGCTCAAGGCACGCAAGCACCGCCCGATCTTCATGGTCGACCTGGCCGTGCCGCGCGACATCGAGCCCGAAGTGAAGGCGCTCGAAGACGTCTACCTCTACACCGTCGACGACCTCGCGCACGTGGTGCAACAGGGCCAGGCCAACCGCCAGGCTGCGGTGGCGCAGGCCGAGGTGATCATCGATGCCGGCGTGCAGAGCTTCATGCACTGGCTGGGCCAGCGCAGCACGGTGCCGCTGATCCAGCAGCTCAATGCGCAGGCCGACGAATGGCGCACCGCCGAGATGGCACGGGCGCGCAAGCTCCTGGCCAAGGGCGAATCGGTCGATGCGGTGCTCGAGGCGATGTCGCGCGGACTCACGCAGAAGATGATGCACGGCGCCATGGCCGAGCTGCATGCGGGCGATGCCGCATCGCGCGAACAGACGGCGCAGACGATCTCGCGCCTGTTCCTGCGCAAAGAGCGTTAGCGACGCTCGTCAGCGGCCCGGCCCTGCGTGCCGCGGTCTCCCTGCGCCCTGCCGCTGCATGCGGCATTCGTTCCCCATTTTTCGAGCCCCTTCTTCCGTGAAATCCTTTCTGCGTCATCAACTCGAACGCTACGTCCAGCGCCTGGGCGAGCTCGACTTCCTGCTCTCGCGCGAAGACATCATGAGCGACATGGCGCAGTACCGCACCATCTCGCGCGAGCACGCCGAGATCACGCAGATCGCCGGCCGCTATGAGCGCTACAGGCAGCGCGAGGCCGACATCGCCGGTGCGAAGGAAATGCTCGAGGACCCGGACATGGCCGAGATGGCGCGCGAGGAAATCGCCGGCGCCGAAGCCGAACTGGTACAGCTCGAAGAGGAACTGCAGCGCCTGCTGCTCCCCAAGGACCCCGACGATGCGCGCAACGCCTTCATGGAAATCCGCGCCGGCACGGGCGGCGACGAGTCGGCGCTTTTCGCGGGCGACCTGCTGCGCATGTACACGCGCTACTGCGAACGCGCGGGCCTGCGCTGCGAGATCGTGAGCGAAAGCGCGAGCGAACTCGGCGGCTACAAGGAAGTGGTGATCCGCATCGTCGGCGACGACGTCTTCGGCAAGCTGCGTTTCGAATCGGGCGGCCACCGCGTACAGCGCGTGCCGGCCACCGAGACCCAGGGTCGCATCCACACCAGCGCCTGCACGGTGGCCGTGCTGGCCGAGCCCGACGAAACCGTGGCGGTGCAGATCAACCCCTCGGACCTGCGCATCGACACCTACCGCGCGAGCGGCGCCGGCGGCCAGCACATCAACAAGACCGACTCGGCCGTGCGCATCACGCACATCCCGACCGGCATCGTGGCCGAGTGCCAGGACGACCGCAGCCAGCATCGCAACAAGGCCAAGGCGCTGCAGGTGCTGTCGGCACGCATCCAGGAGAAGGACCGCAGCGAACGTGCCGCCAAGGATGCGGCGATGCGCAAGGGCCTGATCGGCAGCGGCGACCGTTCGGACCGCATCCGCACCTACAACTTTCCGCAAGGGCGGCTCACCGACCACCGGATCAACCTGACGCTCTACAAGCTGCTGGCGATCATGGAAGGCGACCTCGGCGACGTGCTGGAGGCGCTGCGCGCCGCGCGCGAGGCCGAGCAACTGGCCGAGCTGGAATCGAGCCTGCCCGCGTGATGACCGACGCCACCGCACCGTCCACCGTGGCGCAGGCGCTCACTGCGGCCGTGGCCCTGGGCGTCGATCGGCTCGATGCCCAGTTGCTGCTGTTGCACGCACTGGGCCGTGCGCCGCACGACCGTGCCTGGCTGCTGGCGCACGACACGGATGCCATGTCCGACGCCGCATGGGTGGGGCTTGCGGCGCAGCTGTCGCGCCGCCTGGCGGGCGAGCCGGTGGCCTATCTGATCGGCACGAAGGAATTCCACGGCCTCGACTTGCAGGTCGACGCGCGGGTGCTGGTGCCTCGCCCGGACACCGAGACGCTGGTCGACTGGGCGCTGCAGTGCCTCGAAGGTCGAAGCGCTCCGCGCGTGCTCGACCTCGGCACGGGCAGCGGCGCGATCGCGCTGGCGCTGCAGCATGCGCGCCCGGATGCGCAGGTCGATGCGGTCGATGCCAGTGCCGACGCGCTGGCCGTCGCGGAGGCGAACGCCCGGCGTCTCGGCCTGCCGGTGCGCTTTGCCCGGGCCCATTGGCTCGACGGCGCCGCCGATGGCTACATGGTCATCGCCAGCAATCCGCCGTATATCGCCGCCGATGACCCGCATCTGCCTGCGCTGCAGCACGAGCCCTCCTCCGCGCTGGTCGCGGGCGCCGACGGGCTCGACGACATCCGCCAGATCGTGCAGAACGCCCCCGATCACCTCGCCGAGGCCGGCTGGCTGCTGCTCGAACACGGCCATGACCAGGCCGCGGCTGTGCGCCAACTGCTCGAAACCCGCGGCTTCGCCGAAGTCCAAAGCCGGGACGACCTGGCAGGCATCCAGCGCTGCTCGGGCGGAATCTGGCGCGCGGTGAAATAATCCCCTCAGCCCCCACTTTTCAGGAGTCCCCATGTCCGACGCCCAGCAACGCATCGACGACCTCGTCAAAACCAACGAACTCGTGCTCTTCATGAAGGGCAATGCCAGCTTCCCGATGTGCGGTTTCTCGGGCCGCGCGATCCAGATCCTCAAGGCCGTGGGCGTCGACACCAAGACGCTCAAGACCGTCAACGTGCTCGAAGACGACGGCATCCGCCAGGGCATCAAGGAATACAGCAACTGGCCCACGATCCCCCAGCTCTACGTGAAGGGCGAATTCGTCGGCGGCTCGGACATCATGATGGAGATGTACGAGTCGGGCGAGCTGCAGCAGGTGCTGAACGGCAACCCCGCCTGATTCCCCGGGGCTTGCCATGAGCCACGATCACGCGGACCACGGCCACTCGCAAGAGGGCGATGAAAGCCCGGCCTGGAAGCACGACGGCGTGCGCGTGATCGGCGCCAACCAGCTCGACGTCAACACGGCGCAGACGCCCGGCATGAACCGGGCCGCCGCCATCAACTTCGCCCGCGTGGGCGCCCAGAAGCTCTGGGCCGGCACGGTCACCATCCATGCCGATGCCAAGACCGGCGCCCATCACCACGGGCACCTCGAATCGGTGATCTACGTCGTGCGCGGCCGGGCCCGCATGCGGTGGGGCGAGAAGCTCGAGTTCACCGCCGAGGCCGGACCGGGCGACTTCATCTACGTGCCGCCCTATGTGCCGCATCAGGAAATCAACGCCAGCGCGACCGAGACGCTCGAATGCGTGCTGTGCCGCAGCGATGGCGAGGCGG
Organism: Variovorax sp. RKNM96; assembly: GCF_017161115.1. Lineage (GTDB taxonomy): Bacteria > Pseudomonadota > Gammaproteobacteria > Burkholderiales > Burkholderiaceae_C > Variovorax. The sequence continues at coordinate 5,730,510 of NZ_CP046508.1, forward strand.
TGGCGGTGAACCTCGACATCGAGCCTGTAGAGAAACCCGAATCGGTCCTGTGGGTCGACCCGACCCATCCGCACGGCGGCGTCTGAAGGTTTTTCGCGGGCCGAGTCATGGCACCATGGCACTCTTCGCCGTGCCACCATGAACCTCACCCAAAGCCTGCTCGTCATCGTCTTGCTGATCGCGATGAGCGCGTTCTTCTCCCTTGCCGAAATCACCCTGGCCGCCTCGCGGCGCCTTCGTCTGCGCCAGATGGCCGACGAGGGCGACGCGCGCGCCGAGCGCGTGCTGCGCGTGCAGGAGCAGCCCGGCCACTACTTCACCGTGGTGCAGATCGGCCTCAACGCGGTGGCGATCCTCGGCGGTGTCGTGGGTGAGGGCTCGCTCAGCCCGTATTTCGCGCGTTTCTTCGAGAGCTGGCTGAGCGTGGAAGCGTCCGCGAACGTGGCATTCCTCTGCTCGTTCGTGATCGTCATCGCGGTGTTCCTGGTGTTCGCCGACCTGTTCCCCAAGCGGCTGGGCATGAGCGATCCGGAGCGCATCGCGGTGCGCATGGTCGGGCCAATGCTGCTGCTGATCACCACCTTCAAGCCGCTGGTCTGGTTCTTCACCCGCTGCACCGACCTGCTGTTCAAGGTGCTCGGCATGCCGATGGCGCGCGACGACAAGATCACCTCGGCCGACATCCTCGCGATGACCGAAGCGGGTGCTCGCGCGGGCGTGCTCGCGGTGCGCGAGCAGCAGGTGATCGCCAACGTGTTCGAGCTGGAGACGCGCCTGGTGAGCAGCGTGATGACGGCGCGCGACAGCATCGCCTGGTTCCTGCACGACGATCCCGAGTCGGTGCTGCGCGCGCGCATCGTGGCCGAGCCCTTTTCGGCCTACCCGGTGTGCGATGGCGACATCGACCATGTGCTTGGCTATGTCGATGCCAAGGACATGTTCCAGCGCGTGCTCAGCGGCCAGCCGCTGGCCTTCGACCAGGGCCTCACGCTGCACAAGGCGCTGGTGATTCCCGACCGGCTCTCGCTGACCGAGGTGCTCGAACAGTTCCAGCAGGCGCATGAAGACTTCGCGATCATCGTCAACGAGTACAGCCTGGTGGTGGGCGTGATCACGCTCAACGACGTGATGAGCACGGTGATGGGCGACCTGGTGACGATGCCCGACGAGGAGCAGATCGTGAAGCGCGACGAGAACTCGTGGCTGATCGACGGCGTGACGCCAATCCAGGACGTGCAGCGCGCGCTGCAGATCGACGAGCTCCCGCATGCCGACGAATACGAGACGCTCGCGGGCTTCCTGATGGTGATGCTGCGCCGCGTGCCCAAGCGGACCGACAGCGTGACCTGGGCCGGCTACACCTTCGAGGTGATGGACGTCGACAGCTACCGCATCGACCAGGTGATGGTCACAAAAACCTAGCTTGACGTCTTGGCGCGCCCCGCTGGGCAGGCCGCTTCGCATATTCGCGAAAGTGAGATTCAAGCTGCCGAACGGTCCTTTTCGCGCTCACGATCCCGCTCGCGCTCCCGCGCCTTGTCGTCGTAGGCCCAGAGCCGCTGGTTCGCGAACACGGCGTTCGGGTACGGCGACTTGCCGCGGCTGCCGTTGTAGCGGCCGAGGGTCATGTACAGGTCGCCGTTTTCGCGATCGAGGTAATGGCGCAGGATCACGCAGCCGAAGCGCAGGTTGGTCTGCATGTGGAAGAGCTTGGCCGAATCGCTGTCGCCGATCACGCGGGTCCAGAACGGCATGACCTGCATGTAGCCACGGGCACCGGCGCTCGACACCGCGAATTTGCGGAAGTTGCTCTCGACCTGCACCAGCCCGAGCACCAGGCTCACGTCGAGCCCCGAGCGCTTGGCCTCGTACCAGATGGTCTGCAGGAATTCCTTGCGCGAGGGCCAGTCGGCGATCTTCTTCTTGAGCCGCTCGCTCATTTCGCCGAGCCAGCGCAGGTAGGCCAGGCGCGCCTCGGTGGTCGTGAATTCCGGCACCGGCGGCGCCTTGTTGTGGATGGCCGAGCTCAGTGCGGTGCGCACCGAATCGATCAGGGGTTCTTCGATCTGGGCGCCAGCGAATGCGGCCTGTGGCAACGCGGTCAGCGACAGCACGCCCGAAGCCGCGGCGACACCGAGGCACTTGCGCCGCGAGATGGTCATGCCATCCGCCGCGGCGGCTGCCCCTGGGTCGTCGTTGCAACGGCCGGTGAAGCTCATGCGGCGAGCTTGCCGGCAATGAAGTCGGCGATGCCGGCCGACGGCACCTTCGTCGCCGCCGTGTCGCGGCGATGCTGGTATTCGAGCTGGCCTTCTTTCAGGCCCCGGTCGGAAATGACCACGCGGTGCGGCACGCCGATCAGTTCCCAGTCGGCGAACATCGCGCCGGGGCGCTCGCCGCGGTCGTCCAGCAGCACGTCGACGCCCTTGGCGAGCAGCTCTTCGTAGAGCGCCTCGGCGGCCACCTTGACCTCGGGGCTGCGGTCCATGCCGATCGGGCAGACCACCACGGTGAACGGCGCCAGCGCGTCGGGCCAGATGATCCCGCGCTCGTCGTGGTTCTGCTCGATGGCGGCGGCGGGCAGGCGGGTGATGCCGATGCCGTAGCAGCCCATCTCGAGGAACTGCGGCTTGCCGCCTTCGTCCAGGTACGTGGCGTTCATGTCCTTGCTGTACTTCGTGCCGAGCACGAAGACGTGCCCGACCTCGATGCCGCGCTCGATGGCCAGCAGGCCCTTGCCGTCGGGCGAGGCGTCGCCCGACACCACGTTGCGCAGGTCAGCCACGATTTCCGGCTCGGGCAGGTCGCGGCCCCAGTTGACGCCGGTCATGTGGAAGTCGACCTCGTTGGCGCCGGTGATCCAATCGGCCAGCACTGCGGCCTCGCGGTCTGCAACCAGCTTGACGGGCTTCTTGAGGTTCAGCGGGCCGAGGTAGCCGGGCTTGCAGCCGAAGTGCTCGTCGATCTCGGCGAGCGTGGCGAAGCGAAAGCCTTGGTCCAGGCCCGGCACCTTGCTGACCTTGATCTCGTTCATGTCGTGGTCGCCGCGCAGGAGCAGCAGCCAGACCTGCGAACCCTTCGGGTTGCCGGCCTCGTCGAGGATGTCGGTGGCCAGCACCAGAGACTTGATGGTGGTCGCAAGCGGCACGCCGAGCAGCTCGGCCACGTCGGCGCAGGTGCTCTTGCCCGGCGTTGGTGTCTTCTCGAGCGCCTTGGCGGCCGCGGGGCGCGGGCCGGCCGGAGCCAGGGCCTCGGCCTTTTCCATGTTGGCGGCGTAGCTGCTGTCGGGGCAGTAGACGATGGCATCCTCGCCGGTGGCGGCGATCACCTGGAATTCTTCGCTCAGGTCGCCGCCGATGGCGCCGCTGTCGGCCGCCACGGCGCGGTAACGCAGGCCGAAGCGGTCGAAGATATTGCGGTACGCCTCTGCCATGACCTGGTAGCTGGCCTTGGCCGCATCGAGGTCGCGGTCGAAGCTGTAGGCGTCCTTCATGATGAATTCGCGCCCGCGCATCAGGCCGAAGCGCGGACGGCGCTCGTCGCGGAACTTGGTCTGGATCTGGTAGAAGTTCTTCGGCAGCTGCTTGTAGCTGCGGATTTCCTGGCGCGCGATGTCGGTCACCACTTCTTCGCTGGTCGGCTGGATCACGAAGTCGCGGTCATGCCGGTCCTTGATGCGCAGGAGCTCGGGGCCCATCTTGTCGAAACGGCCGGTCTCCTGCCAGAACTCGGCCGGCTGGACCACCGGCATCGTGAGCTCGACGGCGCCAGCGCGGTTCATTTCTTCCCGCACGATCGCCTCGACCTTGCGGATCACCCGCAGCCCCATCGGCATGTAGGTGTAGATGCCCGTACCGAGCTTCTTGATCATGCCGGCCCGCATCATCAGCCGATGGCTCGCGACCTCGGCATCGGCGGGCGCTTCCTTGAGGGTGGAGACAAAAAAACGGGAAGCTTTCATCGGGATCGGTGTGCTGAATTCGCTGGATTCGACGTTCGGAAGTGGGGGACTGCTCCCCCGGAGAGACCCTGAGAGCCTGCATCGCAGCTTGCCGAGGGCAACCCGGCATGCATAATCGACTCAGTTCAAAAATTGGGGTTTGATTATGCTCGACCGGGACGGCTTCAGGCCCAACGTCGGCATCATCCTGCTCAACCAGAGAAACCAGGTTTTCTGGGGCAAACGCATACGCACGCATTCCTGGCAGTTTCCGCAAGGCGGCATAGACCGCGGCGAAAGTCCCGAGCAAGCCATGTTCCGGGAACTGCATGAGGAAGTGGGGCTCCATCCGGAGCATGTGCGCATCGTGGCCCGTACCCGCGACTGGTTGCGCTACGAGGTGCCGGATCGGTTCATCCGCCGTGACGCACGGGGCCACTACAAGGGCCAGAAACAAATCTGGTATCTGCTGCAACTCACCGGCCACGACTGGGATCTCAACCTGCGTGCAACCGACCATCCCGAATTCGACGCCTGGCGCTGGCATGACTACTGGGTGCCGCTCGACGTTGTCGTCGAGTTCAAGCGCGGCGTCTACGAGATGGCGCTCACCGAGCTTGCTCGCTACCTGCCACGGCAGGATTTCCGCAACCGCTTCCTGCGCAGCAACGTGCGCGCCCGAGAATTCGAGCGCCATCCACTGGACGCCGGAGCGCCCGCGGGCCTCGACCTGCCGCCCGGCGGCAGTTTCGACCCGCATCCCGACATTCCTTCTGCGAGCGATGAACCTCCTCCTTCCAACAGCAACAACGCGCCCATCTTTCCGACGCAGCGCTGAGCGCGTCCTCCTTCTCGCCTGCTTCGGCATCCTCGCCGGGTGCGCATCGGGCAAGTACGACACCGATAACCCCGACTGGGCGCAGGTGGGTTCGGCGCCCGCACCCAAGCGGTCCGAGACGGACAAGGAGTGGGAAGAAACGACCGCGCCTCCGCCGCCGGCCTTCAGCGAAAGCCGTCTGCTGCCGATCGAGATGCCTCCGTACATGACGCTGAAGTTCGGCATCGATCCGGCAACGATCACGATCACGCCCGACGGCATCGTGCGCTACGTGGTGGTGGCCAGCAATCGCAGCGGTGGCGCCGTCAATGCCTTCTATGAAGGCGTGCGTTGCTCGACCGCCGAGATGAAGAGCTACGCGCGCTACAACAACGGCGCTTGGCAGGAAGTGACCAAGCAGGAATGGAAGCGCGTCAACGACCTGAACTCGCGCTACACGGTGGCGCTGTCGAGCCAGGGCATCTGTCGCGGCAATGCGCCGCGCAGCTCGGTCGGGGAGATGGTGCAGAACATCCGCAATCCGGTTCGCGAAGTGCAATAAGCGGCGACGAGATGAACGAACGGGGCCTTTGGCCCCGTTTTTCTTTTGCCGATCAGCTGGGCATCAGCACCATGTTGTCGCGGTGAACCATCTCCGGCTCCGCGACGTAGCCCAACAGGCGCTCGAACTCTGCAGACGGCTTGCGGCACAAGAGGCGCGCCTCGACGCTCGAATAGTTGGCCAGGCCGCGGGCCAGCTCGACACCCTCTGCGTCGCGCACCGCGATCACGTCTCCGCGCGAGAACTCGCCCGACACGCCCGTCATGCCGATCGGCAGCAGGCTCTTGCCCTCGGCACGCACCTTGGCCGCGGCACCTGCATCGACGACGACGGCGCCTCGCAGCTGCAGGTGGTCGGCCATCCAGCGCTTGCGCGCCTGGTGCTTGGCCGTCTGCGCCACCAGCAGCGTGCCGATGGATTCGCCGCGCGTCAGGCGCAGCAAGGCGTCGGCCTCGCGGCCCCAGGCGATCACGGTCGACGCGCCGGAACCAGCCGCGCGCTTGGCGGCCAGGATCTTGGTGATCATCCCGCCGCGGCCGATGCTGGAGCCCGCACCGCCTGCCATGGCCTCGAGCGCCGGATCGCCGGCAGCCGCTTCGTGGACGAACTTCGCGTCCGGGTCCTTGCGCGGATCGGCCGTGTAGAGGCCCTTCTGGTCCGTGAGGATGATCAGCGCATCGGCTTCGACCAGGTTGGCCACGAGCGCGCCGAGCGTGTCGTTGTCGCCGAACTTGATCTCGTCGTTGACGACGGTGTCGTTCTCGTTGATGACCGGCACCACGCCCAGGCGCAGCAGCGTGACAAGGGTCGAGCGCGCATTGAGGTAGCGCTCGCGGTCGGCAAGGTCGGCATGGGTCAGCAAGACCTGGGCGCTGCCGATCTCGTTCTCGCGCAGCTTGGTCTCGTACATCTGGGCCAGGCCCATCTGCCCGACGGCCGCGGCGGCCTGGAGCTCGTGGATCTCGTGCGGCCGGATGCGCCAGCCGAGGCGCTTCATGCCTTCGGCAATGGCGCCGCTGGACACCATCACGACCTCGCGCCCGTCACGCACCAACTGCGCGAGCTGCCGACACCACTCGCCGATGGCGGCCTCGTCGAGACCGCGCCCTTCGTTGGTCACGAGGCTGGAGCCGACCTTGACGACGATACGGCGGGCATCCCGCAAGGCAGTGGATCCGGAATTCGAGGTCATTGAGGGGCTGTCGCGGTCGTGAATGCTGCTGATTTTGCTATCTATTGAATCGCATCGATTTCTTCGATGCCCCGCCGCACTCAGGTCGGATCGGGCGGCAGCGGGACAAAGCGCGGATCGACCTCGACCGGCTCCTGTTCCGCCACCTGCTGGGCCTTGACCTGCTGGTAGACGGCCTGCACCAGATGCTCGCAGCCCTCGCGCGTGAGCGCCGAGATCTCGAACACCGGGCCCTTGAAGCGCAGCCGCTTGACGAAGTCCTTGACCAGCGCCGCGCGCTCGTCGCCGGGCACCATGTCGAGCTTGTTCAGCACCAGCCAACGCGGCTTGTCGTACAGCGCTGCGTCGTATTTCTTCAGCTCGCCCACGATGGCCTTGGCCTGGGCGACCGGGTCGACGGCATCGTCGAACGGTGCCATGTCGATCACATGCAGCAGCAGCCGCGTGCGTTGCAGATGGCGCAGGAAGAGGTGGCCAAGGCCGGCGCCTTCGGAGGCACCTTCGATCAGGCCGGGCAGGTCGGCCACCACGAAGCTCTGCTCCGGGCCGACGCGCACGACGCCGAGGTTCGGATGCAGCGTGGTGAAGGGATAGTCAGCGATGCGGGGCCGCGCGTTCGAGATGGCGCTGATCAGCGTCGACTTGCCCGCATTCGGCATGCCGAGCAGGCCGACGTCGGCCAGCACCTTCAGCTCGAGCTTCAGGCTTTTCTTTTCACCGGGCCAGCCGGGCGTCTTCTGGCGCGGTGCACGGTTGATGGCGCTCTTGAAACGCATGTTGCCGAAGCCGCCATCACCGCCCTTGGCGATGGTGATGACTTCGCCCTCGGTCAGGAGCTCGTACAGCACTTCGCCCGTTTCGGCGTCGGTGATGATCGTGCCGACCGGCACCTTGAGCGTGATGTCGTCGCCCGCGGCGCCGAACATGTCGGAGCCCATGCCGTGCTCGCCGCGCTTGGCTTCGTGCCGGCGCGAATAGCGGAAGTCGACGAGCGTGTTGAGATTCGAGTCGGCCACCGCGAACACATGGCCGCCGCGGCCGCCGTCGCCGCCGTTGGGGCCGCCGAATTCCTTGTACTTCTCATGACGGAACGACACGCAGCCGTTGCCGCCATCGCCGGCGGCGATGTCGATGAAGGCTTCGTCGACGAACTTCATGGGATGTCCAGTTTACAAATGAAGAAGCCCCGGCAAAGCGGGGCCTCGGGCTGATCGAAGTGACGCGAGGCTTACGCCGCGGGGGTCACGTTGACCATGTGCTTGTTGAGCGCACCCTTGTGACCGAACGACACGTGGCCGTCGACCAGTGCAAACAGCGTGTGGTCCTTGCCCACACCGACGTTCACGCCGGGGTGGAACTGGGTGCCGCGCTGGCGCACGATGATCGAGCCTGCGCTGATCAGTTCGCCGCCGAACGCCTTCACGCCGAGCATCTTGGGCTTGGAATCGCGCCCGTTTCGCGTTGAGCCGCCGCCTTTTTTCTGTGCCATGGAATGTGCTCCTTAGCCGGCGATCGCGCCGATTTGCAGTTCGGTGAACTGCTGGCGATGGCCTTGACGTTTCTGATAGTGCTTGCGACGGCGCATCTTGAAGATGCCGACCTTGTCGTGCTTGCCGTGCGACAGTACCGTGACTGTCACCGTTGCGCCGGACACCAGGGGCGTGCCAACCTTGATTTCAGCGCCGTTTCCGACGGCCAGAACCTGGTCGATCACGATTTCCTGGCCTACGTCCGCAGCAATCTGTTCTACTTTAATTTTTTCGCCGGAAGCAACGCGATACTGCTTGCCGCCGGTTTTTATGACCGCGTACATGTAAGACCTCTTAGAAATGAGTCTCCGCAGCGAATTCCGCAGAGCCCAAGATTATAGCGCGGTTTGTGCTTGCTAACACCCATTGCCTCCGCCAAGCCCCGGCAAGCAGGCCACCCTCCCTATAATTTGCGCCTTCCGGCCCCTGGGCCGCCTTCATCTTCAGCAGCGCCCCGCGCCCCCGCTTTGCCAGTCCCCGCCGCCGACACCTCCCCCACCGCCACCGTGCTGGACCTGATTGCCGGCGACATGGTCGAAGTCGACCGCGTGATCGCACGCCGCCTCGACACGGGCGTGCCACTGGTCAGCCAAGTCTCCCAATACATCATCTCCGCTGGCGGCAAGCGCCTGCGGCCCGCACTGCTGCTGCTGATGTCCGGCGCACTGGGCTACACAGGCGAGCAACGCTTCAACCTGGCCGCCGTGGTGGAGTTCATCCACACCGCCACACTGCTGCACGACGACGTGGTTGACGAATCGACCCTGCGACGTGGACGTGCAACCGCCAACGAATCCTTCGGCAACCCGGCCAGCGTACTGGTCGGCGACTTTCTGTACTCGCGCGCATTTCAGATGATGTTGGATGCAAACAACATTCGCATCATGGAAATCCTGGCTGAAGCCACCAACGTGATCGCCGAGGGCGAGGTGCTTCAGTTGATGAACATGCACGACGCATCGCTGGACGAAACGGCGTACCTGCGCGTGATCCGCTCGAAGACCGCCAAGCTTTTCGAAGCCAGCACCCGGCTCGCCGCCGTGCTGGCCGGCGTCACACCGGAAGTCGAGGAAGCCTGCGCCACTTATGGACAGGCACTGGGCACCGCCTTCCAGGTGATCGACGATGTTCTTGATTACGCAGGTGATGCCCAGGAAACCGGAAAAAACGTCGGCGACGACCTCCGCGAAGGCAAGACCACGCTTCCCCTCATCTTTGCCATGCAGCGAGGCACCCCAGCGCAAAGCGGGTTGGTGCGCGCCGCCATCGAGGCCGGCGACACAGCTCAATTGGGCAAGGTGGTAGAGATCGTTCGCGAAACCGGTGCGCTGGATGCATCCCGCGCCGCCGCCGCGGCCGAAGCCAAACGCGCAATAGATGCATTGCGCGACTTTCCGTCCAATTCGCATGCTTCCGGTTTGCTACAATTGGCGGCTCAGTTGCTTGAGCGACGTGCCTGAAACACCTCACCAGAGTTGGCATCTAGGACAACTTCTTTTTCTTGCAACCAATCGGGGTGTAGCTTAGCCTGGTAGAGCGCTACGTTCGGGACGTAGAGGCCGGAGGTTCGAATCCTCTCACCCCGACCAGCCTTTGGCTGGCACAAATAATGGCCATCCCTGTTGCTGTGTAGCGATTTACAGCACAGGGGCGATGAGCGATGATCGTGAAGCACTTTCTCACATCTTTTGCATTCGCTGAATGGCCGCTGCCGAACTTCCAGTTAAAGAACTCTCGCAAATTGCCCTCCCGGGCTTGGCGCGCGCTCTCGTTTCGGCCGGCAAACTGCCTGCAAAAATCGCAGAGGACATCTATCAGAAGTCCCTGAGCGGTCGCACCAGCTTCATTGCGGAACTGACCGGCACCGGCGCCGTTTCGGCAGCGGATCTCGCCCACACGCTTTCCACCGCGTTCGGCGCCCCGCTGCTCGATCTCGATGCGATCGATCAACAGCGCCTGCCCAAGGACCTGCTTGATCCCAAGCTGTGCCTCGCGTACCGCATCGTCGTCCTCAGCAAGCGCAACAACCGTCTCATTGTTGCAACGGCCGATCCATCGGACCAGCAGGCGGCGGAAAAGATCAAGTTCGCCTCCCAGATGGGGGTCGACTGGGTCATCGCGGAGTACGACAAGCTCTCGCGAATGATCGAAGCCGCCGCAGCGACTGCAGCGGAGACCATCAACAGCATCGTCGGCGCCGAGTTCGAATTCGACGATGTCGGCGCCGATACCTCGGGCGATGCCAGCGAACAAGCTGTTGCCGAGGTCGAAGATGCGCCGGTCGTGCGCTTTCTGCACAAGATGCTGCTCGACGCCGTCAGCATGCGGGCCTCGGACATTCACTTCGAGCCCTACGAGCATCACTACCGCGTGCGTTTCCGGGTTGACGGCGAACTGCGCGAAATCGCGAGCCCGCCCACGGTCATCAAGGACAAGCTGGCGTCACGCATCAAGGTCATTTCCCGGCTCGACATCTCCGAAAAACGCGTGCCGCAGGACGGCCGCATGAAGCTCAAAATCGGGCCGGACCGCGTGATCGACTTTCGCGTGAGCACGTTGCCCACGCTGTTCGGCGAGAAGATCGTGGTTCGTATTCTCGACCCCAGCAGTGCACGCCTGGGCATCGATGCGCTGGGCTACGACGCCGTCGAAAAGGAACGGCTCCTCCATGCGATCGGCCGCCCTTACGGCATGGTGCTCGTCACCGGCCCGACGGGCTCGGGCAAGACGGTGTCGCTCTACACCTGCCTGAACCTGCTGAACCAGCCGGGCGTCAACATCGCGACGGCGGAAGACCCGTCCGAAATCAACCTCCCCGGCGTCAACCAGGTCAACGTCAACGAACGGGCCGGACTGACCTTCGCCACAGCGCTGCGCGCCTTCCTGCGCCAGGATCCCGACATCATCATGGTCGGCGAAATTCGCGACCTCGAAACCGCCGATATCTCGATCAAGGCCGCGCAGACCGGTCACCTGGTGCTCTCGACGCTGCATACCAACGACGCGCCGACCACGCTCACGCGCATGCGCAACATGGGCATCGCGCCGTTCAACATCGCATCGAGCGTGATCCTGATCACCGCGCAGCGGCTTGCGCGCCGCCTGTGCACCGTATGCCGTGTGCCGGTCGACATCCCGCGCGAAGCGCTGCTGGAGGCCGGCTTCAAGGAGTCGGACCTGAACGGCACGTGGAAACCTTACCGGCCCGTGGGCTGCTCCGCATGCAGCGGCGGCTACAAGGGCCGGGTCGGCATCTACCAGGTGATGCCGATCACCGAGGCCATCCAGGAAATCATCCTGCGCGATGGCAGCGCGCTCGACATCGCGCAGCAATCCGAAGCCGAGGGCGTGCGTTCGCTGCGCCAGTCGGGCCTCGGGAAAGTCATGCAGGGCCTCACTTCGCTCGAAGAAGTGGTGGCCTGCACCAACGAATAACGAACACTGAATACCGGAGATCGAATGGCAACAGTGGCATCCCCCCGCTCCTCCCAGGTCACGCACAAGGAATTTGTCTTCGAGTGGGAAGGCAAGGACCGCAATGGCAAGCTGGTGCGCGGCGAACTCCGGGCCGCCGGCGAGAACCAGGTGCAAGCGGCGCTGCGCCGCCAGGGTGTGCTCGCCAGCAAGATCAAGAAGCGCCGCATGCGCTCGGGCAAGGCCATCAAGCCGAAGGACATCGCGATCTTCACGCGCCAGTTGGCGACGATGATGAAGGCCGGCGTGCCGTTGATGCAGTCCTTCGACATCGTCGGTCGCGGCAATGCGAATGCGAGCGTTGCGAAGCTGCTCAACGACATCCGCAGCGATGTGGAAACCGGCACGTCACTTTCGTCGGCCTTTCGCAAGTTCCCGAAGTATTTCGACAACCTGTACTGCAATCTGGTGGAAGCGGGCGAAGCGGCCGGCATCCTGGAAGATCTGCTGGACCGCCTTGCCACCTACATGGAGAAGACCGAGGCGATCAAGTCGAAGATCAAGTCGGCATTGATGTATCCGACTTCCGTCGTCGTTGTCGCGTTCGTGGTGGTCGCGATCATCATGATTTTCGTGATTCCGGCCTTCAAGCAGGTATTCACTTCGTTCGGCGCCGACCTGCCCGCCCCCACATTGTTCGTGATGGCCATGAGCGAGTTCTTCGTGTCTTACTGGTGGCTGATCTTCGGGGGTATCGGCGGCGGGTTCTACTTTTTCATGCAGGCGTGGAAACGCAACGAGCGCATGCAAAAGTTCATGGACCGCCTCGTGCTGCGCATTCCGATTTTTGGCACGCTGATTGAAAAATCCTGCATCGCACGCTGGACACGAACGCTGGCAACGATGTTTGCAGCCGGCGTCCCCTTGGTCGAGGCTCTCGATTCAGTGGGCGGTGCCTCCGGCAATTCCGTCTATGGCGATGCCACCGCCAAGATCCAGCAAGAAGTCTCGACCGGCACCAGCCTGACCGCGGCCATGACCAACGTCAATCTCTTCCCCTCGATGGTGATCCAGATGACCGCCATCGGCGAAGAATCCGGCTCCATCGACCACATGCTGGGCAAAGCTGCCGACTTCTACGAATCCGAGGTGGACGACATGGTCGCGGGCCTCTCCAGCCTCATGGAGCCCATCATCATCGTGTTCCTCGGCACGATCATCGGCGGCATCGTAGTGTCGATGTACCTGCCCATCTTCAAGCTCGGCCAAGTCGTCTGATGCCGGTTTCGCAAGGGTTCGACGCCGTCCTGGCCGGCGTGCTGGGGCTATTGATCGGCAGCTTCCTCAATGTCGTGATCTACCGGACGCCGGTCATGATGTACCGCGACTGGCTGTCCGATGCCGTTGCCAACCTGATGACGTCGAAGGACGTGCCTTCGCTCTGGTCGCTGGTCTTCGGCCCGAAGGCCACGCCTCCCGCAGGGCTCGAAGCCGCGGCGGACAAGGCCGCAACGGCGATCGAGAACCTCCCGCCCTTCGATCTCACCCGCCCCGCCTCGCGCTGCGGCGCCTGCGGCCACAAGATTCGCTGGTACCAGAACATCCCGGTCCTGAGCTACCTGTTCCTGCGCGGCCGCTGCGCTTCGTGCAAAACCTCGATCAGCCCGCGCTATCCGCTGGTCGAACTGGTCACGGGCGCGCTGTTCGCCCTCTGCGGCTGGCGCTTCGGCCTCACGCCCACCGGCGCCTTGTGGGCGGCGTTCGCCGCACTGCTGATCTGCCAGTTCCTGATCGATTTCGACACCCAGTTCCTGCCCGATTCGCTGAACTACACCCTCCTCTGGCTTGGCCTCATTGGCGCAGCGATGGGCTGGACCGGTGTGCCCCTGAGCTCGGCTGTGTGGGGCGCCGTGTTCGGCTACCTGAGCCTCTGGCTTGTGTACCATGCCTATCGCCTGGTCACGGGCAAGGAAGGCATGGGCTATGGAGACTTCAAACTGCTCGCGGCACTGGGAGTCTGGCTCGGCGCCGACTATCTCATCGCCATCATCCTCGTCTCTTCGCTGGTGGGTGCCGTGATCGGTATCACCCTGCGTGTCGTCGGCAAGCTGGCGCACAAGGACATCCCCATCGCCTTCGGTCCCTTCCTGGCCGGCGCGGGCCTCGTCTGCCTCGTGATCGGTCCTGAAGTCGTGCGGCAATGGGTTCCCTTCGCGTTCCCACTCGGCGCGCTGATCCATTGAGAAATCCGGCATGGTTCGGCGCATCGGCCTGACGGGCGGCATTGGCAGCGGCAAGAGCACCGTTGCCGGGCTGCTGGTTGCCCAGGGCGCCGTGCTGGTCGACACCGATGCGATCGCGCGCAGCATCGCCCAGGCTGGCGGCATCGCGATGCCTGCCCTCGAGGCCACCTTCGGTCGCACCGTGATCGCCGCGGACGGTGGCCTCGACAGGGCCGCCATGCGCCAGATCGTGTTCGCCGATGCGGGCGCCAAGCTCCGGCTCGAATCCATCCTGCATCCGCTGATCGGCACGGAAACGCAGCGCCAGGCTGCGGCTGCAGGCGAAGACGCCGTCGTGGTCTTCGACGTGCCGCTTCTCGTCGAATCCGGACGCTGGCGCGCCATCGTGGACCGGGTGCTGGTGGTCGATGCCACCGAGGCCACGCAGCTCCAGCGCGTCGTCGCGCGTTCGGGCTGGACGCCCGATGCCGTCAACGCGGTGATCGCCCAGCAGGCGCCGCGCAAAGCGCGCCGGGCCGCAGCCGATGCGGTGATTTACAACGAGTCATTGACGCTCGCGGAACTCGAAATCGAAGTGCAGGGTCTCTGGGAGCTGTGGGCTGCGGCCACCACGCGATAATCCGAGACCTGCCGCTGCCGCGGCCGCATAACGATTACGACAAAAAGGCGCTCGCCGCAGTGCCCTCCCCGAGATGCTTTTCAACTCGTATCCCTTCATTTTTGTCTTTTTCCCGTTGGTCCTGATCGGGTTCTTCCTGATCGGCAAGCGCAACGCCCGCGCCGCCGCCGGCTTCCTCGCACTGGCTTCGCTCTTCTTCTACGGCTGGTGGAGCGTGCAGGCCCTGCCGCTGCTGCTGGGCTCCATCTGCGTCAACTACTGGTTCGGACTGCAACTGTCGCCTGCGCCGGGCCGCGACGACCGCAAGCGCAAGACGCTGCTGATCAGTGCACTGGTGGTCAACCTGGGCGTGCTGGCCGTCTTCAAGTACGCCAACTTCTTCCTGGAAAACGTCGATGCCGGCCTGGTCGCGGCGGGCCTCACGCCGATCGAGCTGGTGCACATCGTGCTGCCGATCGGCATCTCGTTCTATACCTTCACGCAGATCGCCTTCCTGGTCGACTGCTGGCAGGGCAAGGTGCACGAGCGCAGCTTCGTCCACTACCTGCTGTTCGTGACCTACTTCCCGCACCTGATCGCGGGGCCCGTGCTGCATCACGCGCAGATGATGCCGCAGTTCGCGAACAGTGCCACCTACCGGCTCGACCCGAACAAGGTGGCGATCGGCATCGCGATCTTCGTCTTCGGCCTTGCCAAGAAGCTCCTGATCGCCGACCCGCTGGGCCAGTACGCCGACATGATGTTCAACGGCGTGCACAAGGGCATCGAGCCCACGCTCTACACGGCGTGGTTCGGCGCGCTGGCCTATACGCTGCAGATCTACTTCGACTTCTCGGGCTACTCGGACATGGCGGTGGGCCTGTCGCTGTGCCTGGGCGTGCAGCTGCCGCTCAACTTCCGCTCGCCCTACAAGTCGACCAACATCATCGAGTTCTGGCGCCGCTGGCACATCTCGCTGTCGACGTTCCTGCGCGACTACCTCTACGTGCCGCTGGGCGGCAACCGCAAGGGCCCGGCCCGGCGCTACCTGAACCTGTTCCTCACGATGCTGCTGGGCGGCCTGTGGCATGGCGCCGCGTGGACCTTCGTGATCTGGGGCGCCCTGCACGGCATCTTCCTGATGATCAACCACCTCTGGAATGCCAAGGTGCGGCGCAACGCCACGCCCGGCCGCATCGCCCGGGTGCTCGGCTGGTTCCTGACCTTCCTCTGCGTGGTGGTGGCGTGGATCGTCTTCCGCGCCGATGGCATGCACACGGCCATGGCGATCTACAAGGGCATGCTCGGCCTGCACGGCGCGCCGCCGTCGGCGTTCAGCGAGCTGGGCCCGGTTCCGTTCCGCAAACCCGAGTTCTTCCAGACCCTGCTGGTCGGCATCGTCATCTGCCTGGCGCTGCCGCCCACGATCACGCTGGAGCGCTGGATCCCGCATCCGAAGGCTGTCGCAGGCCGCCCGGTCATGGCGTGGCTCTCCACCGCGGTCCTGGCCATCGGCACCTTCGCGCTGTTCGCCTGGTGCGTCTCGAAGCTGGGCAACTACAGCCCGTTCCTCTACTTCCAATTCTGATTCGACATGACGATGCCCGCGAAAGTCTGGCTGCGGTTCTTCTTCATCGGCTACATCGTGCTGATGGGGCTGTGGATCGTTTCGCTGACCAGCCCCATTCCCTACGGCGACCTCACGCGGATCGGGCGCCTTTCCGAGCGTGAGTTCGGCTGGACCGCGCCCCCGCCCAAGGTCGACCCCGCATTGCTCAAGGGCACGCCGGTGGACCAGGCCGACATCATGGTCATCGGCGACAGCTTCTCCATGACCTTCCGCTGGCAGTCCAAGCTCGTTGCGGCTGGCTACCGCGTCTCGACCACGTACTGGGGCCAGTACGAGAACGCGCTGTGCGGCGATTTCGACCAGTGGATCCAGCGCTCGGGATTCAAGGGCAAGCTGATCATCATCGAGAGTGTCGAACGCCTGCTGGGCGACCGCACCAAGGACAGCGCGAAGTGCCAGAAGATGCGCATGCCCTACGACGCCATGCCGCATCCCCTCGTCAAGCCGGACGAGACCGTGCCCGACCCGTCCCCCAACTGGAACGTCCAGTTCATGACCGGCGTGACCACCTACTACAACACCTGGAAAGCGAAAAAGTCTGCAACCGACACCTACTTCGACTGGAACACCTGGGTGCGCCCGGTGCCCAACGGCTGCAAGTACTTCTCGCACCATGCGTGCGACAAGATGCCGTTCTTTGCCGAAGACGAGGACAACGGCCCTCTGACCCTCGCGCACCTGGAGTGGATGAAGAACTTCACCCAGGCGCACAGCGCCATCCCGATCATGTGGATGGTGATCCCCAACAAGACCACGGTGTACCTGAAGCCCGACTACTCGAAGGATTTCGAAACGGGCTTCCGCGAATCGAAGCTGACGGGGCCCGACCTCTACGCTTTTACACGCGAGAAACACACCCAGGTTCGCGATTTCTATTTCTCGAACGACACTCACATGTCGATGCACGGACAGCTCCTGCTCGGCGACCGCATGCTGGCGGCTGTGCGCGAAGTGCTGCCGACGCCCCCTTCCAAATCACCCTGAAGTTATGATCCCGCGACAGGAAACCGATAAACACGCGTGATCCTTTACGAGTACCCCTTCAACGAGCGCATCCGCACCTACCTGAGGCTGGAACACCTGTTCCGTCGCCTCGGAGAACTGGTGCCCTCGGAATCGCCGCTCTCCCACCACTACGCCCTGATCACGATCTTCGAGATCATGGACGTGGCGGCGCGCGCCGACCTCAAGGCCGATGTGCTGCGAGATCTCGACAAGCACAAGAACGTCTTCAACAGCTACCGGGGCAATCCAGCCATTGCCGAAACGGTGCTCGACCAGGTGGTCGGCCAGCTCGAGGGCAACTTCGCCGCACTCAACGGCGTTGCCGGCAAGGCCGGCCAGGCGCTGACCGAGAACGAGTGGCTCATGAGCATCCGCAGCCGCGCCGGCATTCCGGGCGGCACCTGCGAGTTCGACCTGCCCGCCTATTTCGCCTGGCAGCACCGCACGCCGGCGAGCCGCCGCGCGGACCTGGAGCGCTGGTCGAACACGCTCTCGCCGCTGGCCTCTTCCATCTACCTGCTGCTCAAGCTGCTGCGCGACGCCGATGTGCCCTACAAGGTCATCGCCACGAACGGGCAGTTCCAGCAGAACCTGCCGCAGGGACGCAGCTTCCAGCTGCTGCGCCTGCGCATCGATCCTCGGCTGGGACTGGTCCCCGAAATCAGCGGCAATCGCCTGATGGTTTCGGTCCGGCTCATGCGGCACGAGGCCGACGACCGTTTGCATCAGAGCACGGAAGACGCGCCTTTTGAATTGACACTCTGCGCATGACGGGCAAGGTGAACGACAAAGGCGAGCGGATCGTCCGTTGCCCCAGTTGTGGCGGCGACAGTGTCTACGCGCCTTCCAACCCCTATCGGCCCTTCTGCAGCGCGCGCTGCAAGGGCGTCGATCTGGGCGCCTGGGCCAGCGAAGAATTCCGGATGCCGGCCGAGGCGCCGCCCGATGACGATCCGTTCGGCGATCCCAAGCTTCAGTAGAGCGCTGCCGCTTTAGCGGCCGCCGTCCCCGAGAAACACCTTGTCCAGATAGCCCGCGTGCTCCCGCACGTAGAAGGGCCGCAGGTGCTCGCGGTCCTTGTAGACCGGTGTGCCGTCCGGCATGGACCGCACGCACTCGCCCGATTGGCAGAGCTGCGCGAGCACGTCGATGGCCTCCGCGCCGCTCGATGCGGCAATGCGCTTCAACCGCTCGTTGAGCTGCGCCTGCTCGGGCGGCAGCGGACCGGTGGTGGTGCTGGTCAGCGCCGTCATCCGGCCCATGCGGCTGCCTTCGATCAGGCGGCGCGGCTCGAACTCCACGCTGCGCGCGTTGTCCAGCAGCAGATACACCTTCTTCTTGCTCTGGACCAGCGTCGTCAACAATTTCTCGAGCGCATCGAGCGAACGCCCGAGCCCCGGGCCACCGTTGTTGATCGGATAGTTCGCTGCCCCTTCCCGGAAATAGAAGGCCAGCGGGAAATTCCCTGTGAAGTAGCAGTTCCAGCAAGCGCCGACGACGACCGTGTCGATCCGCGGATCGAGCGCCAGCTCCAGCATGCTGGTGCGCGCCTTGTCGCAGCCCTCATTGCCATCGGACAGCACACCCGGCACGGGCGGGCAGGCGCCATAGGTCGCGAAGTACGCCGTGGCCATCTGGCCCGGTGCGCTGCGGGCAAGCTCCAATGCGCGCGGCGCGTATTGCTGCACATGGCTGTCGCCGATCAGCAGCACCTTGCGCGCGCCGCTGCCGGTGCGCTCGACCTTGTGCGCTCCCAGCTTCTCTTGCTTGAAGCCGTCGTAGTAGTTGTCGTCCACGGTGGCATCGGTCACCTTGCGCAGCAGGTCGCTGCCGTTGCGCGGCGGCATGCCGCCCAGCGCCAGCACGCCGACCAGCGCTACCGCCACGCCGGAGGCGGCCAGCGTGCATAGCATGCCGACGCTCGTGCGCGCCCGGGTGAAACGTTCGAGAAATCGGTAGGTGGCCCACGCCAGCAAGACGCTCGCGACCACCGCACCTGCACGCACCCATGCCGACGGGTTGCCCTCTTCCACGATCCGTGCATACACCAGCAGCGGCCAGTGCCACAGGTAGAGCGGATAGCTGATGAGGCCGATCCACACCATCACCCGGTTCGAGAGCAGGTACTTGTTCAGCACCCCGCCCGGCCCGGCCGCAATGCAGCTCACCGCCCCCAGCGTCGGCAGCAGCGCCCACCAGCCGGGGAAGGCCTTGTCGCTGCGCGTCATGACGAGCCCCAGCACGATCAGGCCCACGCCGAGCACCGACTGGAGATGGCTGCGCCACACGTTCGGCGCGACGGGTTTGAGTCGCATGCACGCCAGGATGCCGCCGACCATCAGCTCCCAGAAGCGCGACGCCGGCGAATAAAAGGCGGCCTCGCGGAACGGATGCACCGTCGTCACGTTGACCAGGAACGACGCCACGGCAATCACCCACAGCAGCCGCACGATCGGCCAGCGCCGACGCCATGCCACGCCCAGCAGCAGCGGCCAGAAAATATAGAACTGCTCCTCGATGCCGAGGGACCACAGGTGCAGCAGCGGCTTGGTCTCGGCCGCGGTATCGAAGTACCCCGACTCGCCCCAGAAGATGAAGTTGGCCACGAAGGCCGCGCCGCCCGCCGCCTGCTTGCCGAGCTCGGCGAACTCCCGCGGCAGCAGCGCATACCAACCGAAGGCCAGCGTCGCCGCCAGCACCAGCATCAGCGCCGGAAAAATCCGCCGGATGCGGCGCGCATAGAAGTCGCGGTAGCTGAAGTCGCTCGCCGCGTGGCTCTGCATGATGATCGTCGTGATCAGGAAGCCCGAGATCACGAAGAAGATGTCGACGCCGATGAAGCCTCCCGGCAGCGCGTCGGGAAACGCATGGAAGGCCAGCACCGACGCGACGGCGACGGCGCGCAGGCCGTCGATGTCGGGGCGGTACTTGGGATGCATCTTCGGGTTCAGGCCGCGGGCACTGTGCGGCCGTCGTGCCGGCCGGTCGCCCGCATCAGGCCAGCGTCGAGACGGCCATCGCCGCCGAAGCGGGCAGGCCGCGCTCCTGCACCAGCCATTCGAGCACGGGCAGCGCGCCCGGTAGCACCGGTGCCACGTCGAGCGGCAGTTGCTGCCACGCCATCGCCTGGCCTTCGCGCATCTCGAACTCGCCGGTCCAGGCCGTCACCTTGCACCAGTGCAGGCGCACCAGCGCATGCGGATAGTCGTGCTCCGTGACCTTCCAGACCGAAGCACCTTCAATGGTGATGCCGAGTTCTTCCTGCAGTTCACGGCGCAGCGCCTCTTCGACGGTTTCACCGGCTTCGATCTTGCCGCCCGGAAACTCCCAGTAGCCCGCGTAGGCCTTGCCTTCGGGCCGGGTCGAGAGCAGCAGCGCATCGTCGGCCAGACGGATCAACACGCCGACCGCAACCTCGGTGTGCTTACGCGCGCCGTTCTCTTGTGCGCTCACGCGTTGCTCCGCCCCGCGTAGTCGCGGGCGAACTGATAGGCCACGCGGCCGCTGCGGGAACCGCGCTCCAGCGCCCAGACCAGCGCCTCGGGCCGCGCCGCCGCGATGGCGGCCGCATCGACACCGAACGACGAGAGCCACTGCCCCACGATCGTCAGGTATTCGTTCTGGCTGAAGGGGTAGAAGCTCACCCAGAGGCCGAAGCGCTCGGACAGCGAAATCTTTTCCTCGATCACCTCGCCCGGATGCACCTCGCCATCGTCGGTGTGGGTGTACGTGAGGTTTTCCTTCATGTACTCGGGCAGCAGGTGGCGCCGGTTGCTGGTCGCGTAGATCAGCACGTTGGGCGTCGATGCCGCAATCGACCCGTCGAGGATCGACTTGAGCGCCTTGTAGCCCGGCTCGCCCTCGTCGAAGCTCAGGTCGTCGCTGAAGACGATGAATTTCTCGGGACGCTGCGAGACCACCTCGACGATATCGGGCAGGTCGACCAGCTCGGCCTTGTCCACCTCGATGAGGCGCAGCCCCTGCGGCGCATAGGCCTGCAGGCAAGCGCGGATCAGCGACGACTTGCCCGTGCCGCGCGCGCCCGTCAGCAGCACGTTGTTGGCCGGCTTGCCTTCGACGAACTGGCGCGTGTTGCGCTCGATCTTTTCCTTCTGGACGTCGATTTCCTTGAGCGAATCGAGCGCCATCGTGGCCACATGCTTCACCGGCTCCAGCACGCCGTGGCCGGAGTTGCGGCGGCGGTAGCGCCAGGCGATGGAGGCGTTCCAGTCCACCGGCGCCGACAGCGGCTGCGGCAGGATCGATTCGATGCGGGCAATGAGCTGTTCGGCGCGCTCGATCAGCTTCTGGAACTGCTCGTTCATCGACGCCCGCCCGGCCGCCCGAAGGGCGTTGAGCACGCCCTCGGGGGGCAGCGACGACACGAAGTGCGGAGCGTGGGGGTCATCATGATCTGTAGTCGGCGTTGATGGTCACGTATTCGTGGCTGAAGTCGCAGGTCCACACCGTTTCGCTGGCATTGCCGCGGCCGAGGCCGACGCGCACCGTGATCTCGCTCTGCTTCATCACGCGCTGGCCGTCTTCCTCGCGGTACGACGGGTTGCGCCCGCCCTTGACCGCCACGTGCACGTCGTCCAGGAACAGGTCGATGCCGGTCTGGTCGAGGTCGGCAATGCCTGCATAGCCGACAGCTGCCAGGATGCGGCCCAGGTTCGGGTCGCTGGCATAGAACGCGGTCTTGACCAGCGGCGAATGCGCGATCGCGTACGCGACCTGCTTGCACTCGGCGGCATCGCGGCCGCCTTCGACCTGGATGGTGATGAACTTGGTCGCGCCTTCACCGTCGCGCACGATGGCCTGCGCCAGGAGGCGCGCCACGTTCTGCATGGCGGCCACGAGGGCTTGGCCTTCGGCAGATTCGAGCGAGGTGATGGTCGCGTGCGACGCCTTCTGCGTGGCGATGACGACGAACGAATCGTTGGTCGAGGTGTCGCCGTCGATGGTCACGCGGTTGAACGAGCCATCGGCCAGCAACTTCGCGAGCGGCTGAATCAGCGACGGATCGATCTTCGCGTCGGTCGCCATGAAGCCGAGCATGGTCGCCATGTTCGGGCGGATCATGCCGGCGCCCTTGCTGATGCCGGTGATGGTGACGGTGGCGCCGCCGATCTGTACCCGCTGGCTGAATGCCTTGGGGATCGTGTCGGTGGTCATGATGCCTTCGGCGGCACGTGCCCAGTGGTTTTCCGACGCATCAGCCAGCGCCGCAGGCAGGCCCGCTTCGATGCGGTCCACCGGCAGCGGCTCCATGATCACGCCGGTGGAGAACGGCAGGATCTGCTCGGGCGCGATTTCCAGCTTGCGCGCGAGCGCAATGCAGGTGGAGCGCGTGCGCATCAGGCCGTCTTCGCCCGTGCCGGCGTTGGCGTTGCCGGTGTTGATCACCATCGCGCGAATGCCGTAGTTGGCGGCCAGGTGGTCGCGGCAGACCTGCACCGGCGCTGCGCAGAAACGGTTCTGGGTGAACACCCCACCGACCGCCGAGCCTTCGTCGATCAACACGACGGTCAGGTCCTTGCGGTTGGCCTTTCGCACGCCCGCTTCGGCCACGCCGATGCGGACGCCGGGCACCGCGAACAAGGCGGCGGGATCAGGGGCGGACAGGTTCACGGGCATGGGGTTCTCTCAGTGAAAGGTTCGGGACGTCAGCTCAGCTTGCCGTGGCACTGCTTGTATTTTTTGCCACTGCCGCAGGGGCATGGGTCGTTGCGGCCGACACGGGCAAAGGCGGCGGCTTCGGCACTCAGGGCGCCGGTACCGACGGCCGCAAGGCGGCGCTGGCTCTCCTCGTCGACACGCACCTCGACCTCGCCGGTCTCGGTCGGCGCGGAGTAAGTGATGTTGGCCACGTTCTCGCCGCGGCTTTCCATGGCTTCGGCGGCTTCCTCGAGCTGCTCGCCCGATTGCACGCGCACCGTCATGAGCTGACGCGTGACTTCGTTCTTCACCGAGTCGAGCAACTGGCCGAAGAGCTCGAAGGCTTCGCGCTTGTATTCCTGCTTGGGTTGCTTTTGCGCATAGCCGCGCAGGTGGATGCCCTGGCGCAGGTAGTCGAGCGAGGCCAGGTGTTCGCGCCAGTGGGTGTCGATGCTCTGCAGCAGCACCATGCGTTCGAACTGGGTGAAGTTCTCCTGGCCGATCAGCGCCAGCTTGGCGTCGAAGGTCTCGTTGGCGGCCTTGACCACCTTCTCGAGCACGTCCTCGTCGGAGATCGCGTCGGAGGCCTCGACCTCCTTCTTGAGCGGCATGTCCAGGCCCCACTCGGTGAAGAGCGTCTTCTCCAGGCCTTCCAGGTCCCACTGCTCCTCGACCGATTCGGCCGGCACGTACTGGCGCACCAGGTCCATGAAGCAGCCTTCGCGCAGCGCGGCGATCTGCGCCGTGAGGTCGCCCGCGTCGAGGATGTCGTTGCGCTGCTGGTAGATCACCTTGCGCTGGTCGTTCGAGACGTCGTCGTATTCGAGCAGCTGCTTGCGGATGTCGAAGTTGCGCGCCTCGACCTTGCGCTGCGCGCTCTCGATGCTGCGCGTGACGATGCCCGCTTCGATGGCCTCGCCATCGGGCATCTTCAGGCGATCCATGATCGCCTTCACGCGGTCGCCCGCGAAGATGCGCATCAGCGGATCGTCCAGGCTCAGGTAGAAGCGCGAGGAGCCCGGGTCGCCCTGGCGGCCCGAACGACCGCGCAGCTGGTTGTCGATGCGGCGCGACTCGTGGCGTTCGGTGGCGATGATGCGCAGGCCGCCGAGCGACTTGACGAATTCGTGGTCCTTGGTCCACTCCTCGCGCACATGCGCGATGTCCGCCTGCTTGGTCGCTTCGTCGCGGCCTTCGTCGTTCTCGATGGCCTCGATCATCTTCTCGATGTTGCCGCCCAGCACGATGTCGGTGCCGCGGCCGGCCATGTTGGTCGCGATGGTGATCATCTTCGTGCGGCCGGCCTGCGCCACGATGTCGGCTTCGCGCGCATGCTGCTTGGCGTTGAGCACCTGGTGCGGCAGGCCCGCCTGCGTGAGCAGGCCGTCGATGATTTCGGAGTTCTCGATGGACGAGGTGCCCACCAGCACCGGCTGGCCGCGCTCGTAGCACTCGCGGATGTCCTGGATGGCCGCCTCGTACTTCTCGCGCGTCGTCTTGTAGACGCGATCGAGCTGGTCTTCGCGCTTGCTGATGCGGTTCGGCGGAATGATGACCGTCTCGAGACCGTAGATTTCCTGGAACTCGTAGGCCTCGGTGTCGGCCGTGCCGGTCATGCCGGCCAGCTTGCCGTACAGGCGGAAGTAGTTCTGGAAGGTGATCGAGGCCATCGTCTGGTTCTCGGCCTGGATCTCGACGCCTTCCTTGGCTTCCACGGCCTGGTGCAGGCCGTCGCTCCAGCGGCGGCCCGTCATGAGGCGGCCGGTGAACTCGTCGACGATGGTGACTTCGCCCTCTTGCACCACGTAATGCTGGTCGCGGTGGTACAGGTGGCGTGCGCGCAGCGCCGCCGTCAGGTGGTGCATCAGCGTGATGTTGGCCGGGTCGTAGAGCGACGCGCCTTCAGGCAGCAGCTTGAACTCGCCCAAGATGCGCTCGGCGTTCTCGTGGCCGTCTTCGGTCAGGAACACCTGGTGCGTTTTCTCGTCGACCGTGAAGTCGCCGGGCACCGTGACGCCCTCGCCCGTGCGGGGGTCGGCTTCGCCTTCCTGCTTCTTCAGCAGCGGCACCACCTTGTTGATGGCCAGATAGAGGTCGGTGTGGTCTTCGGCCTGGCCGCTGATGATCAGCGGGGTGCGGGCTTCGTCGATCAGGATCGAGTCCACCTCGTCGACGATCGCGTAGTTCAGCACGCGCTGGACCCGGTCGCCCGGCTCGTACACCATGTTGTCGCGCAGGTAGTCGAAGCCGTATTCGTTGTTGGTGCCGTACGTGATGTCGCTGCCGTAGGCTTCCTGCTTTTCCTCGCGCGGCATCTGCGGCAGGTTGATGCCCACCGTGAGACCCAGGAAGTTGTAGAGCCGGCCCATCCACTTGGCGTCACGGCTGGCCAGGTAGTCGTTCACCGTGACCACGTGCACGCCCTTGCCGGACAGCGCGTTCAGGTACACCGGCAGCGTGGCGGTCAGCGTCTTGCCTTCGCCGGTGCGCATTTCGGAGATCTTGCCGTTGTGCAGCGCCATGCCGCCGAGCAGCTGGACGTCGAAGTGGCGCATCTTCATGATGCGCTTGGAGCCTTCGCGCACCGTGGCAAAGGCCTCCGGCAGCAGGCCGTCGAGCGTTTCGCCCTTGGCCACGCGATCCTTGAACTCCTGCGTCTTGGCGCGCAGCGCGTCGTCACTGAGCTTCTCGAACTCGGGTTCGAGCGCATTGATGCGTTCCACCGTCTTGCGATACTGCTTGAGGAGCCGGTCGTTGCGGCTGCCGAAGATCTGGGTCAGGAAGTTGGTTGCCATTGGGTGGAGATGGGCGGGCGCCTGACACGACAGGCACTGCGACCGGATTCCCTAAGATATGGTGAAAGCAGTTGGGCGCGCTCGTTTCGAAATCAAGTTCGGCCTCGAGCAGCCTTTTTTCCGGCGCGAACGCCGGCAAACCGGGCATTTTAGCTGTCTTGTTTCTGTCCTCAGGATTACTCATGTATCGCCGCCTCGCCCCCGCCATCAGCCTGCACCAGGCTGCAGAAGGTTCGCCCACGCTGGGCGGCCTGATGGCGCGCGCGCGCGACAGCGCCGAGCGCCTGAAAGCCGTGGAGGGGCTCATCCCACCGGCCATGCGCAGCGCCGTGCAGGCGGGACCTGCCGAGGGCGACGTGTGGTGCCTGCTGGTCAAGGGCAGCGCCGCGGCCGCCAAGCTGCGCCAGCTCGCGCCGATGCTCGTCACGCGGCTCAAGAACAGGGGCTGGGACGTCGCAACGATCCGCATCAAGGTGCACACCGGGCGCTGACCGACCGCCGACGCCTTGAATTGATTTTTCGTCTGGAAGTAGATAATATTTCCAGATGACACCCTCCACGTCGCCCGCCGACGCATTTCTCCTGCTGCTCGACAAGCACCAGGTCAACGCCCTCCTCTCCCCCGACGACGTGCTGAAGGCCGTGCACGAGGCCTTCGTGCTCCATAGCGACCGCGAAGGCCGCGTCTTCCCGGTCGTGCGCGAGCCTCTTTCCACCGGCGGCGTGTTCGGCATCAAGTCGGGCGACGTGCAGGCGCAGGGCCTGCTCGGCTTCAAGGCGGCCGGCTTCTGGCCCGCCAACCGGCAGCGCGGCGGCGAGCCGCACCAGGCGACGATCCTCCTGATCGACCCCGCCACGGGCCGGCCGCTGTGCGTGATCGACGGCAATGCGATCACGACCGTGCGCACGGGCGCGGCGGGCGGGCTCGGCCTGCAGCGGCTCGCGCGGCCCGGCAGCACGCGGCTTTGCATCTTCGGCACCGGCGTGCAGGCGCGCATCCAGCTCGACTTCGCGCTGCGCCTGCTGCCCTCGCTGCACGAAGTGCGCTACGTGGGCACCGACGGGCGACGCAACGCCGCATTCGAAGACAACTTCGCGGCCCGCTGCAACATCGCACCCGCCACCGACCGCAACGCCGCGGTCGCAGAGAGCGACATCGTGATCACCGCAACACCGGGCGGCGGTGCGTTGTTCGACCTGGAAGCCGTGCAACCTGGCACGCACCTGAACTGCGTTGGCGCCGACACGCGAGGCAAGCGCGAACTCCCTGAAGGCCTGCTGCCGCGCGTGCGCCTCTTCGTCGACGATCGCACGCAGGCGCAGCAGATCGGCGAAACCCAATGGGCGCCCGATACCGCGAGCACCGAGTTGGGCGACCTGCTGAGCGGCAAGACGGCATTCGATCGCGCCCCGGGCGACATCACCGTGTTCGACATGACCGGCCTCGCGCTCCAGGACCTGACCGTCGCGCGCCTGCTTCATGAACGCGCAGCCGCCACGGGCACAGGCACGCGCCTCGCCTGGCCCTGGTAGCTCAGCCTCAGCCGGCGGTGCTGCCGAACAGCTCGGTCATGAACTGCGTCGACTTCAGCCCGGTGCCCGTCAGCAGCACGACCGTGGTTTCGCTGGCCCGGATGTCGCCCCGCTGCGCCAGCACATCGATGGCCGCAGCCGCCGTCGCGGACGTCGGCTCGGCATAGAGGCCCGTCGAAGCCAGCCGGCGCACCGCTGCCGCGATCTGCTCTTCCGTCAGTGCCACCGTCTTGCCGTTCGTCTCGTGCAACGCCTGAAGAATCTCCTGCAGGCGCACGGGCCGCTTGATGGCCGTACCTTCGGCGATCGTCGGCTTCACGATGCGATCCACCAGCGTGTCCACGCCTGCGACAAAGCTCGCATCCACCGGCGAGCAGTTCAGCGGCTGCGCCACGAAGATCCGCGGCAGCTTCGCGATCTGCCCCGCGGCCAGCAGCTCCTTGAAACCGATCCAGCACCCGAGCACATTGCTGCCCGCGCCCGCCGGAATCACCACGTTGTCGGGCGCGACAAAGCCCAGGTCTTCCCACAATTCATAGGCCAGCGTCTTCGTGCCCTGCAGGAAGAACGGATGCCAGTTGTGGCTCGCATAGAAGATCGATTCGGACTGGCGCACCGCTTCGTATTCGGACTCCTCGCGCGGTCCCGGCACGAGCTGCACCTCGGCCCCGAAAGCGCGGATCTGCGCCACCTTCGGCGCTGGTGTGTAGCTGGGCGCCAGCACCTTGACCTTGACGCCGGCCGCCGCGCCCGCCGCGGCAATGGCCGCGCCGCCGTTGCCCGAGCTGTCTTCCAGCACGGCATCGACGCCCAGTTGCCGCAGGAACGAAATCATCACGGACGCGCCGCGGTCCTTGAAGCTGCAGGTCGGGTTGAACCATTCGAGCTTGAAGTGCGGCTCGAACCCGCCCCAGCGCTTCTGCACCAGCGGCGTACAGCCTTCGCCCATGCTCGCGGGCCGGTCGATTGCCACCGGCAGCGCCGCGCGGTAGCGCCACACCGAGCGCTCGCGCGAATCGATGTCTTCGCGGGTGATGCCGGGCAGCGGCGTCACCATCATCGGATTGCCGTCGTCGGAGCGCCAACGGCGTTCCGAGAGGTCGTGATAGCGGCCGGTGCGGGGATCGATATAGCGTGCGGGTTCCTGGCGTGTCATGCGCGGCTCTCCTGGAGGATCTTTCTGGACTTGGATAATATATCCAAATATGGACTTTCCGTACAATTTGGATTCTTCGTCCAGACCTGGATACATTCCCGGGCATGAAGAAGAAGTCCAACAAGCAGCTCCTGGAGATGCTGCGCAACATGGCCGAAGGCCTCGGCGAAACCTTTGCGCCCTTCTGCGAAGTCGTGGTGCACGACCTGAGCAATCCGAAGAACGCGATCTACGCGATCGAGAACAACCTGAGCGGCCGGCAGGTGGGGCAATCGGTCACCGAGCTCGGCCTTGCCCGCATCCGAGATCCCGAATACCCCGCGGTGATCGCGAACTACGCCAACACCTTTTCCGACGGCCGCAAGGTCAAGAGCACTTCCATCGGCGTGAAGGACGACAGCGGCGAGTACGTGGCCGCGCTGTGCCTGAACGTCGACCTCACGCTGTTCCAGAGCTTCCAGGGCGCGATCTCGCAGTTCACGCGGATCGACGAGCGGGAGGTCCACGAGAGCCTCGACACCGGCGCAGGCCATTCGGAGCGCATCCATGCGCGCATCGATGAATTCGCCGCATCGCGCGCCACGACTTCGCGATCGCTCAAGCCCGCGGACCGCAAGCAACTCGTGCAGGAACTGAAGAAGGCGGGCTTTCTCGAGATTCGCCGCGGCGCCGAGATTGCCGCGGCGCACATGGGCGTCTCGCGCGCCACCGTGTACAGCGACGCGAAGTAGCACGCGGGCTTACTGCGGCTGCAGGCCGACCTCGTGCGCCACCTTCTGCCAGCGCTCGGCCTCCGAGCGCAGGAACGCGCGCAGCTCACCCGGCGTGGAGCCTTTCATCTGCACGCCCAGCACCGCCATCCGCTCCTTCACCGAGGGATGCTCGAGCGCCGCAATGGCCTCGCGACGCAGCTTCTCGATCACCTCGAGCGGCGTGGTGGCCGGCGCGACCATGGCCCACCACTGGTCGATCTCCATGCCCTTCAGGTTGTTGTCCGCGAGCGCGGGCACGCTCTGCAGGCCGGCGATGTTCACGCGCTGCGTGCTCGTGACGAGCAACGGCCGAATCCTGTTGCCGCCCGCAAGGCTGGAGCCGCTGGCCAGCGTCGCGAAGTGGCCGGCCACCGTGCCGGCTGCCACGTCGGTCAGCGCCGGCGCGGAGCCCTTGTACGGCACCATGTTGAAGCGGATCTTCGTGCGGCTCGCGAGCATCTCGGCCGCGAGATGGCTCACCGTGCCCGCGCCGCTGTGCGCGATGGCCGGCGGCGACGGCTTGGCGGCGGCCGTCTTCAGGAAGGTCCTGAAATCCTTGCTGTCCTCGTCCATTCCCGCGAAGAACACCAGCGGCGAGGTGCCGATCATGGTCACGGGCGTGAAGTCGCGCAGCAGGTCGTAGGGGAGCTTGGCCGTCACCGCCGGCGCGATCGCATGCGGCAGTTCGACGATGGCGATGGTGTAGCCGTCGGGCGCGGCCTTGGCGGCCGCATCGGTGCCGATCATGCCGGCCGCGCCGGGCCGGTTGTCGACGATCACCGGGCTGCCGATGGTCTGGCTCATACGCTGCGCCATGGCGCGCGCGATGGCATCGGTGCTGCCGCCTGCGGCCCAGGGCACGACGAGCTTGATGGGCCGTTCGGGGTAGCCCGCCCACGCGGGTTGCGCGGCGGCGAGCAGGGTTGTGCAGCCGGCGGCCAGAAAGGCCCGGCGATGAATCGTCGGCATGAGGGTTCCTTCGGAGGTCAGACGGCCGGATCGGGCCAGCTTGGATCGCTCGACGCGTTGGCCGTGAGCATCAGCACCACGTGCGCATCGGCGGCGATGGCACCGGTCTCGCGCAACTGCCGCAACGCGGCCAGGCCGCCGGCCGCGCACAGTTCGGCGCTCACGCCCGCGGCGGTGAGAAGCCGCCGCGCCGCACGCGCTTCGTCGTCGCTCACCACCACCGCGCCGCCGCCGGTGGCCGAGGCGGCCTGCCACTGCAGGTAGGTCACGGTGGCGCCCGCCGTCGAGAACTGCGCGGTGTGGCCGGGGTAGCTGCCGTTGATCGCGCCGCCCGCGAACACGCGCGACAGGCGCGGGAACGGCTCCACCAGCCAGAGCCGCGGCAGGCGCGGAATGCGCCCCGCCGCCAGCAGGTCGCGAAAGCCTGCGTAGATGCCCCAGGCCAGATCGCCGCGCGCGGTGGGAATCACGATGTGGTCCGGCACGCCCGCATCGGCCACGCATTCGGGGGCGATGGTCTTGTAGCCCTCGATGGCCAGCGGCGCGCTGCCGAGCGCGGGCAGGCGGTAGTTGGTCAGCGCGAAGTAGCCGGGGTATTGCGAGCGCTCGCGCACAAACGCCCAGCGGCCGGCGTTGTCTGCGAACACATAGCGCCGCGCGCCCAGTGCATCGAGCTGCCGTGCATAGGTAGCCGGCATGCCCTCGTAAGTGGCCACCTCGCAGCGCAGGCCCGCGGCCCATGCGTAGTGCGCCGCCGACACCGCCGCGTTGCCCGACGACGCGAGCACCAGCGTGTGAGCGCCGAAATCCAGCGCCTGCGCCACGCCCACTGCTGTCATCCGGTCCTTGTGGGAGCCGGTGGGGTTGCTCGATTCGTCCTTGAGGCCGAGCCGCGCGACGTCGAAATGCCGGGCCAGCTCCGGCATCTCCTGCATCGGCGTGTGGCCCTCGCCGAGGGTGAAGCCCGGCGCATAGGGCATGGGAATCGCATCGGGGCTGTCCGCCGCCAGGTCGGGCAGGTAGCTGGCGCGCAGCGCGACGTGAAAGCCCGCCTTCTTGCAGGCGGGGCAGCCGTCGTGCGTCAGCGTGACCGGGTAGAGCGCATCGCAGCGCAGGCACTGCAACCCCCGAAGGCGCGGATTGCGCACCGGCTTGAGCGCCCGGGCCAGGGCGGAGGGCGTGGCGTTCGCCGAATGATGGGCCGAGGGGTCCGCGGGCAAGGCGGCGAACTTGAAGTCCAGAACTGGCGAGGGCGTCACGGGGAGGGCGGGTTGGAAGTTGTGCCCAAATCTTATGCATTCGGAAATAAAATTACGCACCTCCAGATACTCAATCGATAAATAAACTTATCGGTGGTCATCGATGCGATTCACCGAAATCGAGACGTTCCGGGCCCTGATGCGCGGCAGCTCCACCCGCAAGGCAGCCGCCTTGCTGCATGTGACGCAGCCTGCCATCAGCCAGTCTCTCAAGCGGCTCGAAGCGCAGGCGGGCATGCTGCTCTTCCAGCGCACGGGCGGGCGGCTGGTGCCCACGCCCGAGGCGCGCGCGCTGTGGATCGAGGTGGAGCGCGTGTTCATCGGCATGGACGCCATCGAGCATCGCGTGCGCAGCCTGCGCGACTTCGGCCTCACGCAGCTGGAACTCAGTTGCTTTCCCGCCTACGGCCTGGGCTTCATGCCCCGCGCCCTCGCCCGTCTGAAGGCGCACCGCGGCGCGAGCCCCTGGCCGCAGGTGTCGCTGCAGGTGCTCAGCTCCAAGGATGTGCGCGACCGGGTGGCGATGGGCATCTCCGACTTCGGGCTCAT
Source organism: Variovorax sp. RKNM96 (assembly GCF_017161115.1). Lineage (GTDB taxonomy): Bacteria > Pseudomonadota > Gammaproteobacteria > Burkholderiales > Burkholderiaceae_C > Variovorax. The sequence continues at coordinate 5,762,111 of NZ_CP046508.1, forward strand.
GGCAGACGAGCTCTCGCTCGAAGGTATCGACCACTCGACCTTCTCGCGCTTTCCCGGCGTGGTGGTGATGCCCGAGGGCCATGCGCTCGCGCGCTTCAAGACCATCAAGCCCGAGCAGCTGGCGGAAGCGCCCTTTCTCGCGCTCAACCCCGAGGACCCTTCGCACCAGCGGCTCGAGGCGGCGCTCGCGCCCTACGGCGTGGCGCTGCGCGTGCTGGTGCAGACGCCCTATGCGGCCAGCGTGTGCGAGATGGCGCTGCGCGGCCTGGGTGTGGGGCTGGTCAATCCGATCACCGCGCTCGACTACGCGGAGCGCGGGCTGGTGGTGCGCCGGCTGTCGATCGACGTGCACTTCACCTGCATCCTGGCCCTGCCGGCCGGCAAGGTGCTCTCGGCGACGGCGCGCGACTTTCTCTCGCTCATGCGCCTGCAGCTGGCGGAGGACGAGAAGCGCATTCAGCGCTATCTGCGCTAGGCGCGCCGAGTCACTTCCAGGTGAACTCGTGGTTCAGCCCGACCACGAAGCCGGTCACGCCCCGCCCGCCCACCGGCCGGGTGCGCGAGGCGCTGATGTCCACGCTGATCAGCGGCGTGAGGCTGAAGCGGCCGCCCACGCGCGAGGTCCAAGCACCCGAGGCGCGATTGCGCTCGGCGATCAGCGACACGACATCGGTCAAGGCCCACTCGGCAGCCAGGCCACCGCGTGGCGTACGCACGCCGGTGCCGAGCGCCCAGTCGGCGCCGAGGTTCGCATGGACCTGCAGGCTGCCGGTCGGCCGCCAGGTCACCGGCACGACGAACTGCCCGCCCATGCGGCCGCCGCGCCGCAGGTCGGACACGGAGCCCATCGACACGGCCGCGCTGAGCGGCGCGTCTCCGGCTTGCCCCAGGAAGTTCCATTTGAGCTGCGGACCGGCGGTGATCGAGTGAACGCCCTGCACCGAGAGCCGGTCGACGTTCAACCCCAGCTCGACGGGCCCCACGCGGCACGACGGCCCGAAGTGAAAGCCAGTGACCGGCTCCGCGCCGGTGCGGCCCCACCAGGTCTCGTACTGGCACTGGCCGGGATCGAGCGTGCCCGCGTCGTCGACGTCGAAATGGCCTGCGGCCTGCGCGCCCAGACTCGCCAGCGCGCAGGAAGCCATCAGCAGCCAGCCGCGGCTCGATCGTCGGATTGTTGTTCTCTGCCTGTTCTTCATCGCGCATCCCAAGGCCCTCGGACCATTCTAGGGAGGCGGAAAGTCGGCGCGGTGACGCGCCGCAACGAACTCAGATCTCGAACTGGGGCTGCAGCTCGCGGATGCGCTTGATGGCCACGCCGGCCGCTGCGGTGCGCGTCTCGACCCCCAGCTTCACATACACCCGCTCCAGGTGCTTCTTGGCCGTGGCCGGGCTGCTGCCGAGGATCTCGCCGATGTCCTTGTTGGTCTTGCCCTTGACCACCCAGTACAGCACCTCGGCCTCGCGCGCGGTGAGCTTCAGGCTCAGGCTCATCGCTTCGATCACACCGGTGTCGGACACCTCGCGCATGATGATCATCCACTCGTCGCCGTCGTCGTCGTGGCCGGTCTGCTGGTGCAGGCGCAATGTGAGGCTGCTCGCACCCTGGACGATCGAGAGCGCCGGCGGCTCGATGCCGCGCTGGCGCGCATCGGGCGTGTGGCGCAGCAGCCATTCGAGCACTGCGGGCGGCGTCTCCGGCGCGCGCGTTTCGCAATACCGATGCAGCAGGTCGCGCGCGAGCGCCGTCTGCCAGATCAGCCGGCCTTCGGGCAGCCGCACGGTGATGCTCGCGTAGCCGAAGGCATCGAGCGCATTGCGCGCCTGGCCGGCCTGCCGCGCATCCTGTCGTGCGCGGCGCGCGCCCTGCAGGTGCACGTTCATGCGCGCCAGCACTTCCTTGGGCTTGATGGGCTTGGTGACGTAGTCGACGCCGCCCGCTTCGAGCGCGGCCACGAGGTGCTCGGTTTCGGTCAGGCCCGTCATGAACACGATGGGAATGTGCGCGGTGGCGGCATCGGCCTTGAGCCGGCGCGCCACCTCGAAGCCGTCGATGCCCGGCATCATCGCGTCGAGCAGCACGATGTCGGGCCGCGCCTGCGCGGCGCGCTGCAGCGCCTGCTCGCCGTTGGTGGCGATGAGCACGGTGTAGCCCGATTCATCGAGCGCGTCGTGCAACACCGCGAGGTTGTCGGGGACGTCATCGACGATCAGCACGAGATCGCTGTTGACGCCTTCGTCGCGCAGCGCCCGGGCGAGGGGGGACGGTTCCATCGGGACGGGTGGGATCGAGGTCATGGCGCACTCACTGCTTCGGCCAGCGCGCGGCTCATGGCTTCGAACTGGAACTGGCGCGCCAGCACGCGCTGCGCCTCGGTCCAGGCCATGCACTCGGGCTGTTCGGTGTCGATGTCGTCGAGCTGGTTCATGATGCCGCGGAAGTAGCCCAGGCTCACCGCCTCGTCGAGTGCGCGGAGGCGCTCGCGCGAGGGCGGCTGCATCGTCTTCGGCGCCGCGGGTGGGGGCAACGCGGCGGCGGTGTCGGTCCACTTGAGGCCGAGCCGGCGCTCGAGCCAGTCGAGCAGTTCGGTGTGGCGCACCGGCTTCACGAAGAAGTCCTCGGGTGCGATGGCCACGTCGTTGTCCAGGCCCTTGTCGAAGGCGTTGGCCGAGACGATGGCGACGGACGCATCGGTCAGGCCGAGCTTGCGCGCCCGACGGATGGTTTCCCAGCCGTCGATGCCGGGCATCGCGAGGTCGACGAACATCGCATCGGGCCGGTAGCCGGCGGCGATCAGATCCAGCGCATCGTGGCCGCTGGCGGCCGTGCGGAGTTCGAAGCCGAGCGGCGCGAGCACATGGTCGAGCAGGTCGCGATCGGCCTCTTTGTTGTCGACCACCAGGAGGCGCCGGCGCGCGCCTTCATAGCCGCGGCGCGCGCGCGCCGCCGGCACCGGCCGGCTCGCACCCACCGCGGTGTCGTGCACGCGCGGCAGGAAGAGCCGCACGCAGAACAGCGAGCCCACGCCCGGCGTGCTCTGCACCTTCATCTCGCCACCCATCAAGTCCGTGAGCATCTTGGCGATGGTGAGGCCCAGGCCGGCACCCGGGGCCGACGAGGCGACTGCGTTGCCGCGTGTGAAGGGCTCGAAGATGCGCTCGATGTCCGCGGCCGTCATGCCCGGGCCCGTGTCCTCGATCTCGATGGCCGCGAACTCGCGCGCGTATGCAAGCCGCAATGTGACCTGCCCCGCCGCGGTGAACTTGATCGCATTGCCCAGCAGGTTGATGAGGATCTGGCCCACGCGCTTCTCGTCGGCGCGCACCACCTCGGGCAAGGCGCCTGCGGCCTCGAAGCGGAACTGCAGCCCCTTCTCGGCCGCCTGCAGCTCGAACATGTCGGCGAGCTCGCGCATGGTGTCGGCAAAGCGCATCGGCCGCGCATGCAGCGTGAGCTTGCCGGCCTCGATGTGCGCGATGGCCAGCGTGCCCTCGATGAGCGAAAGCAGATGCTCGCCGCCGCGCTTGATGACCGCCACCGCCTGCTGGCGGTGCGGCGGCACCGAGTGGTCTTCGCCCATCAGCTGTGCATAGCCCAGGATGCTGTTGAGCGGCGTGCGCAGCTCGTGGCTGATGGCGCTGATGTAGCGGCTCTTGGCCTGGTTGGCCTGGTCGGCGGCGCGCTGGGCCTGCTCGGCGACGGCGCGTGCTTCTTCCGCCGTCTGTTTGGCGGCCTGCAAGGCGCGGTCGGTTTCGCGGTGCAATTCGATCTCTCGCACCAGCAAGTGGGTCTGGCGGTTGGATTCTTCCTGCGCGACCTTGCGGCTCTGGTGCGCGAGCACCAGCCACCACGCCACGATGCCCGCGATGACCAGCAGCGCCATGTACGCCTTGAGAAACCCCGAGCGCAGCGCCGACTGCTGCACGCCCGCCCATGCTTCGGACACCCCGGCCTGCGTTGCAAGCTCGACCGCGCTTTCGGCGAGCGCCCGCAGTTCCTGCTGGTAGAGCACGCCGAACACCACCGCCAGCAGCGGCACGATGATCAGCATCAGCAGCAGGAAGTGCCCCAGGCCCGTGTCCAGGTAGCGCCAGCTGCGGCGCGGCAGCAGCCAGCGCAGCACGGCCGACCATTGCGACGACAGGCTCGCATGCGGCTTGCACAGGTCGCCGCAGCGCGCGTCGAGCGTGCAGCACAGCGAGCAGATCGCGCCCTGGTACGCGGGGCAATGCGCCATGTCCGGCCCTTCGTACTCGCGCTCGCAGATCACGCAGTGCTGCACTTTCAGGCGCTGGTAGCTGCCGCTTTCGTCCGATTCGACCTTCGCCCAGCGCACTGCGCGCCCACCCGCCGCCGGCGAAAAGGGCACCGCGCCGGTCGCATCCGATGCCCGCGCCAGGTAGTACTTGCCACCGGTCGCCCACGCCAGCAGCGGCGAGGCGACGAGCGCGGTGCCCAGCGCGATCAGCGCCGAGAACGCCTGCGCCAGCGGCCCGAACACGCCCAGGTGCGCGGTGATCGACAGCACCGAGGCCAGCGCCATCGCGCCCACGCCCACGGGGTTGATGTCCCACAGGTGCGCGCGCTTGAACTCGATGCCCGGCGGCGAAAGCCCCAGCGGCTTGTTGATGACCAGGTCGGCCACCACCGACATCATCCAGGCGATGGCGATGTTGGCGAAGAGCCCGAGCACATCGCCCAGCGCCTCGAACACGTTCATCTCCATCAGCATGAAGGCGATGAGCGCGTTGAACACCACCCACACCACCCGCCCCGGATGGCTGTGCGCCACGCGCGAGAAGAAATTGCTCCACGCCAGCGAGCCGGCGTAGGCGTTGGTGACGTTGATCTTGAGCTGCGAGATCACCACGAACAGCGCCGTCGCGGCCACCGCCCAGCCGTAGTTCGGAAAGACGTACTCGTAGGCCGCGAGGTACATCTGGTTCGGATCGACCGCGCGCTCCACCGGCACCATGTGCGTGATGGCCAGGTAGGCCAGCAGCGCCCCGCCCAGCATCTTGAGCACGCCCAGCACCACCCAGCCCGGCCCGCCCGCCAGCACGCCGGACCACCAGCGCCCACGCGTGGTCGCGGTGCGCGCGGGCATGAAACGCAGGTAGTCGGCCTGCTCCCCCATCTGGGTGATCAGCGCGATCCCGACCGTCAAGGCAGCGCCAAACAGGTGCAGATCGAAACCCTTGGTGCCGGCCTTAACCCCGTTGTAGTGCACGATGCCAGCAAACGCACCAGGATCGCGCACGAGCACGAACACAAAGGGCACCACCAGCATCAGCAGCCAGAGCGGCTGCGTCCAAAGCTGCAGCCGGCTGATGGCCGACACCCCGTGCGTGACCAGCGGAATGACCACCAGCGCGCACACCAGGTAGCCCCAGACCGGCGGGATGCCCAGCGCCAGTTCCAGCGCATAGGCCATCACGGCCGCCTCGAGCGCGAAGAAGATGAAGGTGAAGCTCGCGTAGATCAGCGAGGTGAGCGTGGAGCCGATGTAGCCGAAGCCGGCGCCCCGGGTAAGCAGGTCCATGTCGATGCCGTAGCGCGCCGCATACACGCTGATCGGCAACCCCGCCAGGAAGATGATGAGCCCGGTGACCAGGATCGCCCAGAAGGCATTGGCGAAGCCGTACTGCACCAGCAGCGTGGCGCCCACCGCCTCGAGGATGAGGAACGATGCGGCCCCGAAGGCCGTGTTGGCCACCCGCCATTCGGACCACTTGCGAAAGCGCTGCGGCGTGTAGCGCAGCGCATAGTCTTCGAGCGTTTCGCTTGCGACCCAGCTGTTGTAGTCGCGCCGGACCTTGACGATGCGCTGGGGGGCGTCGTCCGGAGTCGTGGTCGTGGCATCGGGGTTCACACCGTTTCGGTGCATCTTTCGTGCCATCCGTACGACTTTTGGCGAACAGGGCACGACTGTTGCAAAGAAGAAGGCTTGCCCATAATGGCCGACTCTTCCCCCAGCCACCCGATGCCGCTCCCATGGAACTGACCCCGCGCGAAAAAGACAAGCTGCTGATCTTCACCGCGGCGCTGCTGGCCGAACGCCGCAAGGCCCGCGGCCTGAAGCTCAACTACCCCGAAGCCATCGCCCTGATCTCCGCCGCCGTCATGGAAGGCGCCCGCGACGGCAAGAGCGTCGCCGAACTCATGAGCGACGGGCGCTCGGTGCTGACCCGCGCCGACGTGATGGAAGGCATCGCCGAGATGATCCCGGACATCCAGGTCGAAGCCACCTTTCCGGACGGCACCAAGCTGGTCACCGTCCACCAACCCATCGTCTGACCCCATTCAAAAAAGAACTGTCATGCGCCAAAGCACTTCCAAGACCCTCGCCCTGCTCGCCCTCCTGCTGCCGCTCGCGGCCAGCGCCCACACCGGCGTCGATGGCGGCCTGCACCACGGTTTCACGACCGGTTTCCTGCACCCGCTGACCGGCGCGGATCACCTCGCGGCCATGGTCGCGGTCGGTTTCTGGAGCGCCTTGGCCGCGCGCCGCGCCTGGCCTGACCTGCTGTGGGCGCCGCTCGCCTTCGCCGGCATGCTGCTCGTGGGCGCGCTGATGGGCCTGGGCGGCGTTCAACTGCCGGCCGTCGAACCGATGATCGCGGCCTCGCTGCTGGTGCTGGGCCTGCTGGTGGTCACGCGCATTCATCTGCCGGCGGCTGTTGCGATGGCGGTGGTCGGCGTGTTCGCCGTCTTCCACGGCGTGGCCCACGGCTACGAACTCGCGAGCGAAGAAGGCGCGGCGCTCACGCTGGCCGGCATGGTCTGCGCGACGGTGCTGCTGCACCTCGCAGGCATCGCCCTCGGCTGGGCCTTGCGCCATGCCAATGCCTGGCTGCCGCGCGTGGCCGGTGCCGCTGTCGTCGCACTTGGCGCGACGCTGCTGGCACAGGCGATCTGAGGCCCCCATGACCCCCGGCGAACTCCTCACCGACAACGGCGACCACACGCTCAACCCCGGCCGCCGCACCCTCACGCTGGTGGTGCAGAACACCGCCGACCGGCCGATCCAGGTCGGCTCGCACTATCACTTCGCCGAGACCAACGGCGCCCTCGGCTTCGACCGCGAAGCCGCACGCGGCATGCGGCTGAACATCGCCTCCGGTGCCGCGGTGCGCTTCGAGCCCGGTCAGCAGCGCACGGTAGAACTGGTTGACTTCTCGGGCGATCGCATCGTCTACGGCTTTCGCGGCCTGGTTCAAGGAAAGCTCTAAAACATGGCCACCATCGGGCGACGCGCCTATGCAGAAATCTTTGGCCCCACCGTGGGCGACCGGGTCCGCCTCGCAGACACCGAACTGCTGATCGAAGTCGAGGCCGACTACACGCTGCGCGCCGGCGGCTACGGCGAAGAGGTGAAGTTCGGCGGCGGCAAGACCATCCGCGACGGCATGGCGCAATCGCAGCGCACCCGCGCACAAGGCGCTGTCGACACCGTGCTCACCAACGCGCTCATCCTCGACCACTGGGGCATCGTGAAAGCCGACATCGGCCTGAAGGACGGCCGCATCGCCGCCATCGGCAAGGCCGGCAACCCCGACGTGCAGCCGGGCGTGGACATCGTCATCGGCCCCGGCACCGAGATCATCAGCTGCGAAGGCAACATCGTCACCGCGGGCGGCATCGACAGCCACATCCACTTCATCTGCCCGCAGCAGATCGAGGAGGCGCTGTCTTCCGGCGTGACCACCATGCTCGGCGGCGGCACCGGCCCTGCCACCGGCACCTTCGCGACCACGGCCACGCCCGGCCCCTGGCACATCGAGCGCATGCTGCAGGCGGCCGATGCGTTCCCGATGAACCTGGGCTTCCTCGGCAAGGGCAATGCGAGCCTGCCGGCTGCGCTGCACGAGCAGATCGAGGCCGGCGTCATCGGCCTCAAGCTGCATGAAGACTGGGGCACCACGCCCGCGGCGATCAGCAATTGCCTCGACGTGGCCGACGCCACCGACACGCAGGTGGCGATCCACAGCGACACGCTCAACGAATCGGGCTTTGTCGAGAACACCATCGCGGCCGTGGGCGGCCGCGCCATCTGCGCCTTCCACACCGAAGGCGCGGGCGGCGGCCATGCACCGGACATCCTGCGCGTGGTGGGCGAGGCCAACTTCCTGCCCTCCTCCACCAACCCCACGATGCCCTACACCGTGAACACGCTCGACGAGCACGTCGACATGCTCATGGTGTGCCACCACCTCGATGCCGGCATCGCCGAAGACCTGGCCTTCGCCGAGTCGCGCATCCGCAAGGAAACCATCGCCGCCGAAGACGTGCTGCACGACCTGGGCGCGATCAGCATGTTCAGCTCCGACAGCCAGGCCATGGGCCGCGTCGGCGAGGTGATCATCCGCACCTGGCAGACCGCGCACAAGATGAAGGTGCAGCGCGGCACGCTGCCCGAGGACAGCGAGCGCAACGACAACTTCCGCGCCAAGCGCTACGTCGCCAAGTACACGATCAACCCGGCGATCGCGCACGGCATCGCGCACGAGGTCGGCTCGCTCGAAGTCGGCAAGTGGGCCGACATCGTGATCTGGAAGCCCGCCTTCTTCGGCGTGAAGCCCTTCACCATCCTCAAGGGCGGCACGATCGCGATGGCGGCGATGGGCGATCCGAGCGCGTCGATTCCCACGCCGCAGCCGGTGCATTTCCGCCCGATGTTCGGCGCGTACGGCGGCTCGCTCGCGAAGAGCTCGCTGACCTTCGTCTCGCAGGCCGGGCTGGCCTCGGGCATCAAGGAGCGCTACGGCCTCAGCAAGAACCTCAGCGCGGTGAAGAACATCCGCAACGTGCGCAAGAAAGACCTGATCCACAACGGCTATGCGCCGAAGATGGAAATCGATGCGCAGACCTACGCGGTGCGCGCCGATGGGCACCTGCTGACCTGCGAGCCGGCGAAGCTGCTGCCGATGGCGCAGCGGTATTTCCTGTTCTGAAGCCAGGGCATGCGCCTGCTTGACAGGCTGCGTATCCTCGAAGGTATTCATCCAGCCAGCGGGCGCCTCCGGGCGCTCCTTTTTCGCAACATGCTCACCGCCAACAAACTCATGCCGCAGGGCCGGGGCCTCGCGCCCGTGCTGCTCAAGCGCGCCGCCACCATCGAGCTCGACTGGGACGTCCGTCAAAAAAGCCGCTTCGACGCCACCGACTCGCAAGGCCGGCAGATCGGCATCTTCCTGCCGCGCGGCACCGCGGTGCGCGGCGGCGACGTGCTGGTGGCCGAAGACGGCTCGCTGATCCGCGTCATCGCGGCGCCGCAGCCGGTGCTTCGCATCACGCACTGCACGGCCCACGGCACGCCGTTCGACCTGACGCGCGCGGCCTACCACCTCGGCAACCGGCATGTGCCGATCGAGCTCAAGCCCGATCACCTCAAGATAGAACCCGACCATGTGCTGGCCGACATGCTGCGCTCGATGCACCTGATCGTCGTCGCGGTGGAAGAAGCCTTCGAGCCCGAGGGCGGCGCCTATGGTTCGCACGAGCACGGCCACGGCAGTCATGACCATCACGGCCATGACCACGACCACGGTCATTCGCATGGCGCCAGCAAAGGCCCGAAGCCGCTCGTGCTCGCGCCGGAACTGCTCGACGACCATGCCGACCATCCGCACGGTCACGACCACGGTCACCACGGCCACTCCCACTGACATGCCCGACCCGGCCGGCACCCCCAGCGCCCACAGTCTCCTGCAGCTCATCTGGCTGGCCTCCCCGGCCTTGCCCGTGGGCGGCTTCTCGTACTCCGAAGGCGTCGAGGCGGCGGTGGAGTGGGCCGGTGTCGATTCCGAAACCAAGGCCACCGAATGGCTCGCCGACCAGTTGCACCTGAGCTTCGCGCGCGGCGACCTCGCGCTGGTCGCGCAGGCCATCCCGGCCTGGCGTGCGAACGACGCGGCGCGCATCCGCCAGCTCAACGCATGGGTCCTCGCCACCCGCGAATCGGCCGAATTCTTCCTGCAGACCGAGCAGATGGGCCGCTCCTTCGTCGAGTGGCTCAAGCTGCACCATGCAGACACGGCCGAGGTCTTCAAGGACCTGCCCGCGAGCTACCCCGTGGCCTTCGCCTTCGCGCTCAGCCGCACCGGCGCCACGGTGCACGACGGTTGCCTGGCCTTCGCCTTCGGCTGGGCCGAGAACATGGTGGCCGCCGCCGTCAAGGCCGTGCCGCTCGGCCAGAGCGCAGGCCAGCGCATCCTCGCGCGCCTTGCGAACGAAATCCCCGCGGCCGTCGACCGTGCGATGAAGCTGGGCAACGACGAGCGCCAGGCCTTTGCGCCCCTTCTGGCCGTGCTGTCGGCCCGCCATGAAACACAATATTCCCGCCTCTTTCGAAGCTGACCGAACCGGACAACGCCCATGACCTCCGCCTTGCACCACATCCCCCACCGCACCAAGAGACTGCCCCCGCTGCGCGTGGGCATCGGCGGCCCCGTCGGCTCCGGCAAGACCACGCTGCTCGAAATGCTCTGCAAGGCGATGCGCGACAAGTACGACCTCGTCGCGATCACCAACGACATCTACACCAAGGAAGACCAGCGCCTGCTCACCGTGGCCGGCGCGCTGCCCGCCGAACGCATCATGGGCGTGGAAACCGGCGGCTGCCCGCACACCGCGATCCGCGAAGACGCATCGATCAACCTCGAGGCCATCGACCGCATGCTCGAGGACTTTCCGGATGCCGACGTGGTGTTCGTCGAATCCGGCGGCGACAACCTCGCGGCCACCTTCAGCCCCGAGCTGTCGGACCTCACGATCTACGTGATCGACGTGGCGGCCGGCGAGAAGATCCCGCGCAAGGGCGGCCCCGGCATCACCAAGAGCGACCTCTTCGTGATCAACAAGATCGACCTGGCGCCCTACGTGGGCGCAAGCCTCGAAGTGATGGAGCAGGACACGCAGCGCATGCGCCGCCAGCGGCCTTACGTGATGACGAACCTCAAGACCCACACGGGCGTGGCCGAGGTGGTGGCCTTCATCGAGCAGCGCGGCATGCTCACCGAAGGCTGACAGGCGCTTTCAGGGCTCAGAGTTCGCTGCCGTCCCGCAGCTGCCGCGCCTTGTAGACGAGGCGCACGCTCGCGCGGCGCGGGTCGCTCACCTGCTGCACGTAGACATCGGTATCGCCGCTCGTCCAGGCGGCATAGGCGCTGCCCGGATCGCGCGACGCGAGTTCGTTGCCGAACACGCCGCGTCCCCATTGCACGAGCTGCCCGAATGCGGAGGCGCCGTTGTCGGCCGCCGCCTGCGCAGTGGCCACGTATTCGACGCGCCGCAATTCCGAAGCCGCAAAGAAGAAGGTCGGCTCGAACATCAACCCCGCCATCTCGACAGGCGCCGCACGCCAGCTTCCGAGCAGGCCACCGGTCAGCCGCTGCGGACGCTGCACGCGTTCGGCCGCAGGCAATGCAGCCTGCAACTCATCGACCGTCATGCCGAGCCGCACGCCCGGCGGCAAGGCCTGCGCATGCAGCACACCGGCAACGAGAAAAATCGCGCTCGCGGCGAGCACACGGACAAAGGACGAGGGGACTGAAATTCGCACGTTCGGCATCGGAAGGAAAAGCGGCGGCACCGTGGGACCGCGAGTATGCCGCGGAGTTCCACGGTGCCGCCAGCCCGCTTTCTTCAGCGTGCCGCGGCGTACCCGTGCAACGGCAGCCGCAGCGTCAGGCCCAGTGCGCCATCGGCATGCGGCGCCGAGTAGATGCGGCCGCCGTGATTGCTGGCGATGCGCTCGCACACCCGTGCGCTGGCCTGCGAAGCGGCATCGAGTGCATCGAAGAAGCGCGCGAGCGGTGGCCGCACATCGTCTGCATCGAGATCGCGCCAATGCACGACGGCATGCCCGCGTTCCACGCGCGCGGAAACCTGCAGCGTCGCACCGGCCGCCATCACGCTCGCCGCGTGCGCCGCGACCTTGGCCAGCAGTTCGCACAGCTCCGCCTGGATGGCGAAGATGTGCACGGCTTCGGACGGAAGCTGGATGTCGAAGCGAATGCCTGCAACGTCCGGCGTTCCGTCGAGCAACGGCCGCAGGTCCTGCACGCTGCTCGCCAGCATCTTCTGCCGCGCATCGTTTCTCGCCAGTTCCGCCGCATCGCGAGCCCTTGCACTGGCCCGCATGTTCGCGATCATCAGCGAGCCCATCATCGCGACCACGGCGGCCAGGCCGAAGAGAATGCCCACCGCGATGACGAGGCCGAGGTTGCCTGAGTACATGGGTGCAACCTTTCTTCAGCGCGTCCCGGGCGCACGGAATTCCAGCGCGCCCGAGGCCCCGCGCTCGCAGGTGCCCGACAGCGCATCCGCACGCGGCCCCGGCAGCGCAGGCCGGGCACCTTCGGGCTGGCCTTCGCACAGATCCCATGCCGCCATCGGCGGCCCGCGATGCTCGAAGGACATCGGAAAGGGCGGCGGCCCGCCGCGAAACACCGGTGGCGGCCCGGGCAGCACAGGCGGCGGCAACACGATGCAACCCGACAGGCCGGCTGCCGCCAGTACGCCCGCGAGGTGATGGATTCGTCGCGTCATTTTTTGAGTCAGCTCAAGGCGTTGGCCGCCCGTCCGCATGCGACAGGGCGAACGCCCCGTCGCACCGGCCGGGTGCGTCGTCAGAACGCGTGGCGAATGCCGAAGTCGTAGCCCGTCGACGAACGCGGCAGGCCCGTGTAGCCCACGCCCGTGCTGCCGTAGCCCGTGGTGGCCGCGGCGGCCAGGCTGCCGGTGTAGGCGGCGTCGTTGCGGTTGTTCACGCGCGCGATGGTGGCGTACAGCGCGGTGCGCTTGGAGAGGTTGTGCACATAGCCGATCGCGAACTTGTTGACGCGCGGGTCTTCGCCGGTGATGCCGACGGCGCCTTCGTTGTAGCGCACCGTGGAGTACGACGCGCGGATCAGGCCGGCGCCCACCGGCATGCTCGCGCCGATGAGGTAGCCGTTGTAGCTGTCGTGGCTGTTGCCGACGGCCAAGTCGAACTTGTTCTTCACGTTCGAGAGCTCGCCGAACAGCTTGACCGGGCCGAAGTCGTACGACGCACCGAGGTTGATGGTCTGCACCTTGCGCGTGAGCGAGGTGGTGTCGACCGCGACGTTCTGGCCCACCGCCAATGCGATGTCGAGCGGCCCGTTCGCGTAGCCGAAGCGGCCACCGACGTAGCGGCCCGCGCTGCTGCTGGTCTCGGCGGTCGTGTCCGTGGCGCTGGTCTTGGTGTTCTCGTTCAGGCTGTACTGGACCTGGCCGTAGAAACCACCGAGGTTCGGCGGCAGGAAGTAGCCGATCATGTTGCTCGCGCGCACGTAGTTCGAGTTGGCAAGGCCCGCGCTGCTGCTCACCGAATAGATCGCGCTGGAGCCCGAGCCGTTGGTGCCGAACGGATCGAACACCGTGTCGTTCCAGAAGGTGGCCGTGTAGTCGCGGCCCAGCCGCAGTTCACCGAAGCCACCGGAGAGGCTGACGGTGGAGCGGCGGTTGAAGTTGGCGATGCCGGTCGCGCCGTCGTCGTTGCTGATCGGCGCTTCGAGCCAGAAGCTGGCGGCCAGGCCACCGCCCAGGTCTTCGGTGCCGCGAAAGCCGATGCGGCTGGAGTTGTAGCCGGAGTTGGCAAGACTCCATTGGCTCTGCTTGCTGCTCGCACCTGTGACCGGGTCGCGCGACGTGGCGCTCTGGTAGCTCACGCCGGCATCGATGACGCCGAACAGGGTGACGGACGATTGGGCAGAGGCCAGGCCGGTGACGGCCAGCGCGGCGAGTGCCGTGAGGGATTTCTTCATTCAGGTTTCTCCGGGTTTTCAGCTGCTCTACATCGAGCGGCTGAACGGATGGTCTCGTTCAAATTTGGAGGAATCTGGTGGACGCCGCGTGCTTTGCACACGGTGTTGTTTTGAGCGCACTGCGGCATCAAAGCCACGACAGGCGCGCGGTCTGCGCTGCGGCGCTGCGGGCCCCTCTGTGCCGCCGAGGAGCGCAGCGTTTCGCGGATCAGGGCTCGCAGCTGTTTGAGCGATGCGAGTTCTGCGAGACCCCGCGAAACGCGAGCACCGCGGGGGAGCCGCGAAGCGGCCGGCACAGTGGGGCACGCAGCGCCGCAGCGCAGACCGCGCGCCTCTTCAAACAGCACGTACTAAAAATCTCCCAAAAGCAAAGCAATGCTTCGCCATCCCGAAGGAGTCCACATGACCATTGTTTTGCAAAGCACCGTCGCCGCATCGCTGGGCATTCAGCAGTTGGCGAATGCATTCACCCCCGCCTTCTCCCACCTGCGCATTCTTCGCAACCTCATCATCCCGATGCCTTCGGGATGCGCGGTTCCCACGGCGCGCATCGACGCCGTCATCGTGTGCGAGACCGGTGTCTACCTGTTCGAGATCAAGGCATGGCGCAACGCCTTCGTCTACAGGAAGAAATCCGACGAAGCCCCGCCGCGCTGGTTTCTCCGACTCAACGGATGCAAGCGCGCACGCGAAGTGAAAGACCCCGCATGGCAAGGCGGCCGCAAGACCACGCAGCTGCGCAGCCTGTTGCCCGATGACCTGCGCCTGCAGTACTTCGTGCTCCTGCCCTGCGAAGGCGTGGAGCTCGAAGGCGTCATGCCCGCCGCCGTCATCACGCAGCAGGACCTGCCCTACATCGCGCGGCTCGTGCGCAACAACGGACGCACCGCGCGCACCTATCCGCTGCTCGACGCCCACGCCGTCGAACGCACCGTGCAGCGGCTGCTCGACATCCAGGGCGACCTTTCCATGGAAACGCATCTGCAGAACTGCCGGGAAAGAAGTGAGCAGCAGATCTCCATGCAATGGCCCGCCATGAACGCGATGGGCCTGCAGTAACGCGCTTTACCAAACGGGCTGGAGAGCGTCCCACATTTCTCCGACATTGGCAGAGACCATGCGGCGATGCATCTCCCCAAGTTCCTTGCAGCCATCGCTGCACTGTTCATCTCGATGGCCGCCGTTCCCGCATGGGCCGCCACGCCGTTCACCGTTCGCGACATCCGGCTCGAAGGCCTGCAACGCGTCGAGCCCGGCACCGTCTTCTCGACCCTCGGCATCAAGGCCGGTGACGACTACAGCGACGAGCGCGGCAGCGCGGCCATTCGCGCGCTGTTCGAGCTGGGCCTGTTCAAGGACGTGCGCATCGACGTCGACGGCAATGTGCTCGTCGTCATCGTGGAAGAACGCCCCACCGTCGCCGATGTCGACTTCGTCGGCACCAAGGAATTCGAGAAGGCCGCGCTCCAGAAGGCCTTGCGCGAGATCGGCCTCGCCGAAGGCCGCCCCTACGACAAGGCACTGGCCGATCGCGCCGAGCAGGAGCTCAAGCGCCAGTACGTGAGCCGCAGCCTCTACAACGCCGAGGTCGTCACCACCGTCACGCCGATCGAGCGCAACCGCGTCAACCTCACGTTCACCGTCGTCGAGGGCGAGTCGGCGCACATCAAGAGCGTGCGCGTGATCGGCAACAAGGCCTTCGGCGAGAGCACGCTGCTCGACCTGTTCGACCAGGACAGCGGCGGCTGGCTGGCCTGGTACACCAAGTCGAACCAGTACTCGCGCAGCAAGCTCGCCGCCGACCAGGAAACGCTGCGCTCCTACTACCTCACGCGCGGCTTCCTGGAGTTCCGCATCGACTCCACGCAGGTCGCCATCTCGCCGGACCGGCAGTCGCTCGACCTCACGATCAACATCACCGAGGGGGAGAAGTTCGCGGTGGCCGGCGTGCGGCTCGAAGGCAACTACCTCGGCCGCGAAGACGAGTTCAAGACCCTCGTGACGGTGCGCCCCGGCGCGCCCTACAACGGCGAGGACGTGGCCGCCACCACCAAGGCCTTCACCGACTACTTTGGCACCTTCGGCTATGCGTTCGCGCGCGTGAAGGCCGAACCCGACATCGACCGCACCAACCACCGCGTCACGATGGTGCTGAAGGCCGAGCCCGCGCGGCGCGTGTACGTGCGGCGCCTGAACATCGGCGGCAACGCGCGCACGCGCGACGAGGTGATCCGCCGCGAGTTCCGGCAGTTCGAAGGCGCCTGGTACGACGGCAACAAGATCAAGCTCTCGCGCGACCGCGTCGACCGCCTGGGCTACTTCACCGAAGTGAACGTCGAGACCACCGAGGTGCCCGGCAGCAACGACCAGATCGACCTCACCGTCAACGTGGCCGAGAAGCCCACCGGCTCGCTGCAGCTGGGCGCGGGCTACTCGTCGACCGACAAGATCTCGCTCACCTTCGGCATCACGCAGGAAAACGTGTTCGGCTCGGGCAACTACCTCGGGCTGCAAGTCAACACCAGTTCGTACAACCGTTCGATCTCGCTCACCGCCACCGATCCGTACTTCACGAAGGACGGCATCTCGCGCACGATCAACGTCTTCCACACCACCACGCGGCCCTACTACGAGGCCGACGGCAACTACAAGCTCGCGAGCGACGGCGGCTCGGTGCGTTTCGGGCTGCCGGTGGGCGAGCTGGACACGGTGTTCCTGGGCATCGGCGTGGAGCGCTATTCGTTCACGCCCGGCACCAACGGCGCGTACACGCTGGTCGACGGCTCCTACGTCTACACCGGCACGCCGCAGGCCTACCTGGACTACTTCAAGTGCACGGGCACCGCGCCCAGCGTGGTGTGCACCGGCAGCAATGTGGTGGGCATTCCCGCGACGGTGGGGTGGTCCCGCGACGACCGCGACAGCGCGCTGGTGCCGACCACCGGCCGGCTGCAGCGCGCGAACCTCGAAGTGGGCGTGGGCAGCGCGCTGCGCTACCTGAAGACCGACTACCAGTACCAGCAGTACTTCGCGCTCTCCAAGCAGTACACGCTGGCCATCAACGGCCAGCTCGGCTATGCGAAGGCATTGGGCGGCAGCACCTTCCCGATCTTCAAGAACTTCTATGCGGGCGGGCTCGGTTCGATCCGGGGCTTCGAGCAGAACTCGCTCGGGCCGGTCGATGCGGTCACCGGCGGCTCGCTCGGCGGCACGCGCAAGGCGATCTTCAACATGGAGTTCAGCACGCCGTTCCCCGGCGCGGGCAACGACCGGTCGCTCAGGCTCTACACCTTCCTCGATGCGGGCAACGTGTTCGCCGACCGCACGACGAGCATGACCGATGCGCAGTGGAAGGCGCAGAACCGCATCCGCGCCTCGGCGGGCCTGGGCATCAGCTGGATCTCGCCGCTGGGCCCGCTGCGGCTGGCGTATGCGGTGCCGCTGGCCTACCAGAAGGCGGACACCGCCAACGGCATCGCGGCGGACCGCACGCAGCGCTTCCAGTTCCAGATCGGAACTTCCTTTTGAGGAAAGGGACCACGCCATGAGCCGCATCCTGATGGTCGAAGACGGCCGCGACAGCGCCTCGGCGCTGCTGGACCATCTCTACAACGCCGGCCACGAGGTCGAGCACATCGGGGACGGCGCGGCGGCGCTGGACCGCATCCTGAGTTCGCCGCCGGCGCTCACGCTGCTGGACGTGGTGCTGCCGCAGATCGACGGCCTGCAGGTGCTGCAGAAGGTGCGCTCGCACAGCGACCATCCGATCATCATGCTCACGGCGCGCACGCGCGAGGTCGACCGTTTGCGCGGGCTCGACCTGGGCGCCGACGACTATGTCTGCAAGCCGTTCTCGCCGCGCGAGGTGGTGGCGCGCGTGCACACGGTGCTGCGCCGCCATGCACAGCGCGACGGCGCTTCTGCGACGCCGTCGAAGTCGGTGTCGTTCCGGGACGGCGCGCACCTGGAGGGGCACGCACTCGATCTCACGCGCCGCGAGCTCCTGCTGCTGCGCACGCTGTCGCGCGATCCGGGGCGAGTGTTCACGCGCTCGAAGCTGCTGGAGGCGGCGTTTCCCGAAGCGCTCGACGTGAACGAGCGCGCGGTCGACGGGCACATCAAGAACCTGCGCAAGAAGCTCACGGCCGCCGCGCCCTCGCACGGCTGGATTCGCTCGATCTACGGCGTGGGTTTCAGCTTCGCGGAACGGCCCGCCTGAGCGCGGCACGCGGTGTCGTGCTGCACGGCATCGAGCGGCGTGGCAGGGCCGGTGCGCATGATCGGCGCCAGGGTCGAAAGGCTCAAGGCGCTCGCGTTGCGCCGCCCGGCCGCGTGGCGATCGACGCATCCACTCTCGCGTACAGCGACGAGAACCCCCAGCGCGAGGCTGCTGAAGGCCAGCAGGCCCACGAGGCGCTGTATCGGCGGCAACCCACCGGTTGATGATGGCGTCGCCACGGGATGCACCCAGGCGGTTTCGCTGTGAGACGGCATCGAATGCTCAGTCTTGGGTGGATTGCACGTTGCCGTTCATGCGCTTTCCTCCTCGGCTTCGATGCCCGGCTCCCTGACCCGGGTGGCGCGCGCCTCCGCCCAGACGACCAGCAACGTCCACACATGGGTGACCAACCAGAAGATCGCCGTGAGCCACAGCAGGAACAGGTCCATGCCCGGATCGGACCAGAGATCGGCCCACGACCAGGCGGGGCGTGCCGGTGTGCACTGCGCCGGACTGGCCCAGACCAGCGCGGCAGCCACGAAGGCGTGAAGGAACTTTTTCGGTGGGCGAGGCGTGGCCGGGTTCATGGGCATGCATCGTGCGTTTCGAATCGGGAGAAATGTGGGAGGGCGGTTCTCCCAGATTTCTCCCCATTTGGCGGCCATGATTTGCGGCTTGCCTATGACGCCCCCTGTCCGAAACGCATGTCGCAGAATGCGGCCATGCCTGCCCTGAGCCCATGCCGCGTCTGACCCTCTCCCGCAAGATCTTCCTGGCGCTGGCCGCCTTGCTGGTCGTCTTGCTGCTCAGTTTCGTGGGCTTCTCCATCATCGCGCTGCAGCGGGGCCTGGGCGCCTATGTCGCCGAGATCGAGATCCGGCGCATGGACTGGCTCTCGCAGCTCCTCTTGAAGCACTACGTCGCCAACGGCGACTGGAAGAAGCTGCGCGACAACGACGAGGCCTGGCACCGCCTGCGCATGGGCCAGCTCGCGATCGTGCTCGACGGCGCGGCCAGCCCCGACGACCGGCGGCTTCCGCCCTGGTACGAGCGTCGTGCACAGGCCGACCTCGACAACGGCGCGCCGCCGCCGGCCCCGCCCTCTTCCTCTCCCTCCGGTTCGCCGCAACTCGACCTGCTGCCCCGGCGCTTCTCGATGCCGCCGCCGCCCTGGTTCTTTCCAGATCCGCGCTCGGCCGCCGATTCGATCTACCAGCGCCTGGCCGTGCTCGATGCGCAGGGCGCGCCGGTGGTCGGCGCCACCATCGACCTGGAGAACGCCGCGCGCATGCCGATCCGGCGCGGGCGCTCGGTCGTCGGCTACCTGGCGCTCGCGCCCATGCAGGGCCTGGAAAGCGAAGCCGACCGCGCCTTCCTCGCGCGCCAGTCCGGCGTGATCGCGCTCACCGGCATGTGCGGCCTCGCCTTTGCGCTGGTGCTGTCGTGGCTGCTCGCGCGCCGCTGGTTCAAGCCCATCGACGCGCTGACGCAGGCGGCGCAGGATGTGGCGCGCGGGCGGCTCTCCACCCGCGTGACGGTCCATGGCTCCGACGAACTCGCGCTGCTGGGCAAGACCTTCAACGACATGGCGCAGCGCCTGGACAAGGTCGAGGCCTCGCGGCGCGCCTGGCTGGCCGATGCCGCGCACGAGCTGCGCACGCCGCTCGCGGCCATGCGCGCGGAGATCGAGGCGCTGCAGGACGGCGTGCGCACCTTCGACGAACGCACCGCGCTGCGCATGCACCGGCAGGTGATCCGCCTCGGCCAGCTGGTCGACGACCTGCGCAGCAGCATGCGCGAGCCGCAGAACGACCTGCTCACCACCGCGGTGTTTCCGCTCGCGCTGCTGAAGGAAGCGCTCGACCACACGCGCGACCGCTTCGCGCAGCGCGGCATCGCGGTCGACCGGGAGGCGATCGATCGCATCGCCGCATCGGCCCAGCCGGTGATCGACGGCGATGCGCACCGGCTGCACCAGGTCTTCATGAACCTGCTGGAGAACACGCTGGCCTACACCGATGCCGGCGGCCAGTTGCGCATCGATGTGACCGTCGAAGGCGCATGGACCGGCAACTGCCTCACGCTGCTGTTCGACGACAGCGCGCCGGGCGTGTCCGACGAAGAGATTCCGCGGCTCTTCGACCGCCTGTTCCGCGGCGAGACCTCGCGCAGTCGTGCGCTCGGCGGCTCGGGCCTCGGCCTCTCGATCTGCCGCGCGACCATCGAGGCGCACGGCGGCAGCATCGAGGCGGCGGCCTCGCCGCTGGGCGGGCTGCGCATGACCATCACCCTTCCGCTGGCGACCACCGCATGACACGCATCGTCATCGTCGAGGACGAGATCGACATCGCCTCGGTGGTGCAGGACTACCTGCGCCACACCGGCTACGAGACCGAGCACTTCACCGATGGGCAGAGCGCGCTCGAAAGCATCGTCGCCGCGCCGCCCGACCTGACGCTGTTGGACATCATGCTGCCGCGCCTGGATGGCATCGAGGTGCTGCGCCGCGCGCGCGAGCACACGGCGCATCCGATCATCATGCTCACTGCGCGCATCGAGGAGGTCGACCGCCTGCTCGGCCTGGAGCTCGGTGCCGACGATTACGTGTGCAAGCCCTTCTCGCCGCGCGAGCTGGTGGCGCGGGTGCGCGCGGTGCTGCGGCGCACGTCACCAGGGCATGCGCCGGGGGCGCCGGGCCAGGCCCCGCAAGGCGATGCGCCGGGCCTCGTGCTCGACGACGTGCACTGGCGCGCTTCGCTCGAGGGCACGCCGCTGAACCTCACGCGCCGCGAGTTCGGGCTGCTGCAGGTGCTGTCGCGGCATCCGGGGCGCATCTTCTCGCGCGCACGGCTGTTGGAGCTCGCCTACGACGACACGGTGGACGTGACCGAGCGCGCGATCGACAGCCATGTGAAGAACCTGCGCCGCAAGCTCGGCGCGGTGTCGCCTTCGCACGATTGGATCCGCTCCGTCTACGGCGTGGGATTCGCGTGGGAGGCGCCGCCGCAGGCCTGACGGGCCCTCCGCGCGTGGCATGCATCGTGCAAGATTGCGGCCATGCTCCCCCTGTCTCCCGATTCGCTGCGCCAGCGCCTGCGTTCCTTTGCCTCCCGCGCGCAGCCGCTGCGCATTCTTCTCACGCTCGGCAGCCTGATGGCGGTGTGCGGCTACACCGGCCACCCCGATGCAGTGATCCCGCTGTTCCTCGGCGCCATCGCGAGCGCGCTCGCCGAGACCGACGACAGCTGGCGCGGCCGCTTTCGCGCGCAGCTCGTCACGCTCGCGTGCTTCGCGGTGGTGTCGTTCTCGGTGGAGGCGCTGTTCGGCCGACCGGTGCTCTTCATCGCGGGCCTGGCCTTCGCGGCCTTCTGGCTCACGATGCTGGGCGCGGTGGAGGCGCGCTACAAGGCCATTGCCTATGCCACGCTGATCCTCGCGATGTACGCGACGCTGGGCATCGAGAACCAGGCGACGCACGGCCATGACGGCGGACGCGAGCCGTTGCTGCTGCTGGCAGGCGCCGCCTGGTACGGCGTGTTCTCGGTACTGTGGTGCGCGGCCTTTCCGGCGCAGCCGGTGCAGGCGCGGCTGGTCACGCTCTTCACCGTGCTCGGCAACTTCGTGCGCTTCAAGGCATCGCTGTTCGAGCCGCTGCGGGGCATCGACATCGAACAGAAGCGCCTGTCGCTCGCGCAGCTCAACGCCGAGGTGGTGACCGAGCTGAATGCCGCGAAGGAAAGCATCTTCCGCCGCATCGGCGCGCGGGCGCCGACCGGCCGCATCTCGCGCTACCGCGGGCTCTACCTGATCGCGCAGGACGTGCACGAGCGCGCGAGCTCCTCGCACGACGACTACAACGCGCTGGCCGACGCCTTCTTCCACAGCGACCTTTTGTACCGCTGCCAGCGCGTGCTCGGGCTGCAGGGGCTGGCCTGCCGGCGGCTGGCCGTCTCGATCGCGCGACGCGAGCCTTTCGAGGTGGGCGAGGAAACCGTGCAGGCGCTGGCCGACCTGCGCGGCGCCATCGAACACGAGCGGGCGCGTGCGACCACACCGGAGCGGCTCACGCTTCTGGCCTCGGTGGAAGCGCTCGCGCGCAACCTCGCGCAGCTCGACGGACAACTCGCCGGGGCGAGCCAGCCGTCGGCCCGCGCCGGCCGGACCGAGATGGGCCTCTTCAACCGCTCTCCGCGTTCGTGGCGCGATGCGGTGGAGCGCGTGCGGCGGCAACTCACGCCGCGCTCGCCGCTGTTTCGCCATGCGCTGCGGCTGGCCCTCGCGCTGGTCGCGGGCTACGGCGTGATGCACCTGATCCATCCCGCACAGGGCTACTGGATCCTGCTGACCACGCTGTTCGTCTGCCAGCAGACCTTTGGCGACACCGTCTCGCGCATGGGCCAGCGCATCGCCGGCACGGCCCTGGGCGTGGTGACCGGCTGGGCGCTGCTGCAGCTCTTTCCGCAGCCGCTGGTGCAGTCGGTGATCGCGGTGGTGGCCGGGGTGCTGTTCTTCGCCACGCGCGCCACGCGCTACCTGCTCGCCACGGCCGCGATGACGCTGCTGGTGCTGATGTGCTTCAACCAGGTGGGCGACAGCGGCCTCCTGCTCGTGCCGCGGCTGGTCGACACCGCCATCGGCAGCGCCATCGCCGGCCTCGCGGTGCTGCTGGTGCTGCCGCACTGGCAGGCGCGGCGCATCAACGAGCTGGCGGCCACGGCGATGCGCAGCCATGCGGGGTACCTGCGCCGGATCGTCGAGCAGTACCGCACCGGTCCGCTCGACCATCTCGACTACCGCCTCGCGCGGCGCAACGACCACAACGCCGACGCGGCGCTTTCCACGGCGGTGTCGGACATGTTCCGCGAGCCGGGCTACGTGCGGCCGCGCGCGGGCATTGCGCTGCGCTTCCTGATCCGCTCGCACACGCTCCTGAGCTACCTGTCGGCGCTCGGCGCGCACCGCGCCGCGCTGCCCGATTCGCCGCACATGGCGGTGCTGCGCGATGCGGCCGAAGGCGCGGCGGCGGCGCTCGAATCACTGGCCGGCGGGCTGCAGGGCGGCGCGATCGCGGACGATCCCGCCGCCGAACCCGCCCTGCGCGCCGCCCTCGCGGCGGCCGTGGCGCCGGCGGGCGATGCCGGCGCGGCCGAACGCACCATCCACACCGAACTGGCACTGGTCTGGCTGCAGATCGACGCGCTGCGCGCCCATGCGCGCGAGTGGCTGCAGCCCGGGGACGAGGCGGCGCCTGCCACCCTGGAAACCTGAAACGTCCGACCGCCTGGCTGGGCGAAACAACCCGCCAGAAGGCCAGTCAGGTTGCGCCGGGTAAAATCGCCAGTTCATGTCACGCTGGTTCGCCGCTACTGTCCTCACCCTCATGTTGTCCTGCTACGGCCTTGCCGTGTTCGCGCAGGGCCTGATGGGTGCCGGGCATACCGCGCATGCGAGCGCCGACACGCAGGCCTGCGCAATGGCCGACATGTCGTTCTCCGATGCATTCGTGAGCGACGCCATGGACCTGGCGGACGAGCTCCCCTCCCATGACGAGGCGGGTTCCGAACACGTCGAATTGGTCGATGCCCGCCACCCCGTGGCGATGCCGCTTTTTCTCTCTGAACAGCCGCGCGGCCTCGCCCTGACGCCCGCGCTCTCGCCGCTCCTCGATCGGCCCAAGCGGCCACCCCGCGGCACCGCCCTGGTCGCCTAAGGCTCCGCCTCGACCCGGAGCCCTTGCGGCTCCCGCCTTTGTCGATCCGACCGGATCGCCGCATTCCGGCATCCGCTCGCATCGCGAACACACCGCTTCTCCCGTGCCACCACCGCGTCCCCGTTTCGTCGGGACGCCCGATCAAGGAATCAGAATGAACAACGGTCAACCCACCTACCACCCCGGCTTCGACGCACCGATCGCGTCGGCCCAGGAACGCAACCGCGTCCTTCGCAACACCTACTGGCTGCTCGCGCTGTCGATGGTGCCCACCGTGCTCGGCGCCTGGATCGGCGTCTCCACCGGCCTCGCACGCGCCATGTCGCCGGGCATCGGCCTCATGGTGTTCCTCGGCGGCGCCTTCGGCTTCATGTACGCCATCGAGAAGACCAAGAACTCGGCCGCCGGCGTGCCGGTGCTGCTGGCCTTCACCTTCTTCATGGGGCTGATGCTCTCGCGCCTCGTGGGCTCTGTGCTGGGCCTCTCGAACGGCGCGAACCTGGTGATGACGGCCTTCGCCGGCACCGGCGCGATCTTCCTGGGCATGGCCACGCTGTCGTCGGTCATCAAGCGCGACCTGTCGGCCATGGGCAAGTGGCTCTTCATCGGCGCCATCCTGCTGCTGGTGGCTGGCATCGCCAACTTCTTCATCCAGTCGAGCGCGCTGATGATGACGCTGGCCGTCGCCGCCATCGGCATCTTCTCGGCCTTCATCCTGCACGACCTCAAGCGCGTGAAGGACGGCCTGGAGACCAACTACATCTCCGCCACGCTGGGTGTCTACCTCAGCATCTACAACGTGTTCCAGGCACTGCTGGCCCTCTTGGGCATGGGCGGCGGCCGGGACGAGTAACGCTCAAGAAGGGAGCCTTCCATGCGCCTCACCACCAAGGGCCGCTTTGCGGTCACCGCGATGATCGACATCGCACTTCACGGCCGCTCGGGCCCGGTCACGCTGGCCTCGATCAGCCTGCGCCAGCGGGTCTCGCTGTCGTACCTGGAACTGCTGTTCGCCAAGCTGCGCCGCAACGACCTGGTCGAATCGACGCGCGGCCCGGGCGGCGGGTATTCGCTCAGCCGCAAGGCCGCGCTCATCAGCGTGGCCGACATCGTGCTCTCCATCGAGGACCACGGCAACGAGACCACGCGGCGCCGTGCCGGCGGGGATGCGGACGATACCGGCCGCTGCGAAGTCGACGATCTCTGGGCCTCGGTCAACCTGCGGGCGGTCGAGTTCCTGAAGTCGATCTCGCTGCAGAGCCTGGTCGACGAACAGAAGGCCAAGGGCGTGCAGGCCGCCACCAGCGTGGCCGGCAGCAAGCGGACCACCGTGATGGGCACCCCGACGCGCAAGCCGTTCGTCGTGGACGCGCCGAACTCGGTGTTCGCATTGGGCCGGCGCCAGCAGCGCGCCGGTTAGTTACAGTTCTGCCTCGCCGCGCCAGCGGCGAATCGGAAGTACCCCTAGCCAGACCGCCGGCCACCGCGCCGGCGCCCCGCCAACGATCCGGGCAGCCGCAAGGCTGTGCCAGCGTTGGCTTTTTTTCGTTTTGCTTGCCCCTACAGAAGCCGTGCCCATGCGCCGTATTGCGCCACAGCGCCCCAGGCAGAATGCACCATTAAGGTGCGAAATAGACGCGCAACCGGGGTTTTCCCGGGCTGCGCCGGACCGCCTCGCACCGCGATTCCAGACGTCCATGAACTCCAAGCTCCTGCTCTCCCTTTCCCTGCTTGCCTCGCTCGCGCTCACTGCCTGCGGCGGCAAGCCGGCCTCCACCGCCGACGATGCACCAGGCGAAGTCGGCGTGGTGACGCTGCACGCCGGCGACGTGCCGGTGCTCACCGAACTCGCCGGCCGCACCGCAGCCTTCCGCGTGTCGGAGGTGCGGCCGCAGGTCAACGGCATCGTGCGCAAGCGCCTCTTCGAGGAAGGCGGCATGGTCCGCGCGGGGCAGGTGCTCTACGAAATCGAGCCCGGCCCGTTCGAGGCCGCGCATGAACAGGCACAGGCCTCGCTGGCCACCGCGCAGGCGGGCATTGCGAGCCTGCGCAGCAAGGCCGAGCGCCATGGCGAACTCGTCAAGGCCAACGCGGTCAGCCGGCAGGAGCACGACGAGGCCCAGGCCGCGCTCGCGCAGGCCCAGGCAGGTGTGAAGGCCGCGCAGGCAGCAGTGAAGGCCGCGCGCATCAACCTCGAATTCACGCGCATCACCGCGCCCATCGCGGGGCGCATCGGGCGCTCG
This sequence comes from Variovorax sp. RKNM96, assembly GCF_017161115.1. Taxonomy (GTDB): domain Bacteria; phylum Pseudomonadota; class Gammaproteobacteria; order Burkholderiales; family Burkholderiaceae_C; genus Variovorax. The sequence continues at coordinate 5,788,074 of NZ_CP046508.1, forward strand.
TCCATCACCGAAGGCGCGCTTGTCGCGCCGGGGCAGGCGGCGGCGCTGGCGACGATCCAGCGGCTCGACCCGATCTACGTCGACGTCATCCAGTCGAGCCTGGAGCTGACCAAGCTCAAGCGCCGCTTCATCTCGGGCGACATGGCGCCGGCCAGCACGCGCGTGAAGCTGCGCATGGAAGACGGCCTGCCGTATCCGCACGAAGGCACGCTGAAGTTCACCGAGGTCGGCGTCGATGCCGCGACCGGCTCGGTCACGCTGCGTGCGGAATTTCCGAACCCGCAAGGCCTGCTGCTGCCGGGCATGTACGTGCGCGCGCAGGTCGAGGCCGGCGTGGAGCGCCGCGCCATCCTCGCGCCCCAGCGCGGCGTGAGCCGCAACGAGAAGGGCGAACCCACCGCGCTCGTGGTCGGCGCGGGCGACAAGGTCGAGCTGCGGTCGCTCGAAGTGCGCGGCGCGGCGGGCGACCAGTGGATCGTGACCCAGGGCCTGCGCGAAGGCGACCGCATCGTGGTCGACGGGCTGCAGCGTGCGCGCCCCGGCGAGAAGGTCAAGCCGGTGCCGGTGTCCCTCGAGGCGGCCGCCGCCGCGGCCGAATAAGAAGACAAGCAGACAGTCGTGATCGCGAATTTCTTCATCCAGCGCCCGGTCTTCGCCTGGGTCATTGCCATCCTCATCATGCTGGCCGGCGGCGTGGCCATCCGCACGCTGCCGGTGTCGCAGTACCCGGACATCGCGCCGCCCACCGTCGTGGTCTCCGCCAACTACCCCGGCGCCTCGGCGCAGGCGCTGGAGAGCAGCGTCACGCAGGTCATCGAGCAGCAACTCAAGGGCATCGACGGCCTGATGTACTTCAAGTCGACCAGCAGTTCTGCCGGCTGGGCCGAGATCAGCGTGACCTTCCGCCAGGGCATCGATCCCGACACCGCCCAGATGCAGGTGCAGAACAAGGTCAGCCAGGCCACGAGCCGCCTGCCGCAGGCGGTGCAGCAGCAGGGCCTGACGGTCGCGAAGTCGCAGAACAACTTCCTCCTGATCGTGGCGCTCTACGACGAGACCGACCGCCGCACCGACACCGACATCGCCGACTGGATGGCCAGCAACCTGCGCGACCCGATCAGCCGTGTCGACGGCGTGGGCTCGGTGCAGGCCTTCGGCGCGGCGTATGCGATGCGCATCTGGCTCGACCCGCATCGGCTCGCGAGCTACCAGCTCATGCCCTCGGACGTCACCGCCGCCATCGCCGCGCAGAACACGCAGGTGTCGGTGGGCGAGATCGGCGCGCGGCCTTCGTCGGCGAAGCAGCAGCTCAATGCCACGGTCACGGCGCTCTCGCGGCTGCAGACGCCCGAACAATTCCGCGACATCGTGCTCAAGACGCAGGCCGACGGCGCCGTGGTGCGGCTGGGCGATGTGGCACGCGTGGAGATCGGCAGCGAGTCGTACACCGAAACCACGCGCCTGAACGGCCACCCGGCCGCGGGCTCGGCCGTGATGCTGGCGCCGGGCGCCAACGCGCTCACCACCGCGAATGCGGTGAAGGCGCGCATCGCCGAACTCGAAGCGTCGCTGCCTGCGGGCCTGCGCGTAGCGTATGCGGAAGACACGACGCGCTTCGTGAAGATCTCGATCAAGTCGGTCATCAAGACGCTGCTCGAAGCCATCGCGCTGGTGGTCGTCGTGATGTTCCTGTTCCTGCAGAACTGGCGCGCCACGGTGATCCCCGCGATCACGGTGCCGGTGGTGCTGCTGGGCACCTTCGGCGTGCTCGCCGCCTTCGGCTATTCGATCAACGTACTCACGCTGTTCGGCATGGTGCTGGCCATCGGCCTTCTGGTGGACGACGCCATCGTGGTGGTGGAGAACGTCGAGCGCGTGATGCATGAAGAAGGGCTTGACGCGAAAGCGGCCACCATCCAATCGATGGGCGAGATCACCGGCGCGCTGATCGGCATCGCGGTGGTGGTGTCGGCGGTGTTCCTGCCGATGACGTTTTTCGGCGGCTCGGTGGGCGTGATCTACCGGCAGTTCTCGGTGACGATCATCGCGTCGATGGTGCTTTCGGTGGTGGTGGCCATCGTGCTGATTCCCGCGCTGTGCGCGCGCTTCCTGAAGGCGGGCACGGCGCCGCGCACAAGAGGTTTCCTCGGTGCGTTCAACCGCCGCTTCGATGCGGCGCAGGGGCGCTACGTCGGGCTGCTGGGCCGCATGCTGCGCAAGCCCCTGCGCTTCACCGCCGTCTACCTCGCCATCGTGGCCGGCATGGGCGCGCTCTATCTGAGCCTGCCCGGCGGCTTCCTGCCTGAAGAAGACCAGGGCAGCGTGATGGTGCAGCTCACGCTGCCGGCGGGCGCCACGCAGGGCCGCACCGATGCCGTGAACCGCGCCGTCGAAAAGCACTTTCTCGAAACCGAGAAGGACACCACCGACACCATCTTCACGATCTCGGGCTGGAGTTACAGCGGCTCGGGGCAGAACCAGGGCATGGCCTTCGTCTCGCTCAAGGACTGGTCCGAGCGCAGCGGCGCGGACAAGCGCGCGCACGCCATCAGCGAACGCGCCGGCACCGCGCTCTCGGCGCAGCAGCGCGACGCCGAGGTCCACGGCATGGTGCCGCCGCCGATCGAAGGGCTGGGCGAATCCAACGGCTTCGAGTTCTGGCTGCAGGACACCTCCGGCATGGGATCGGCGCGCCTCGTGCAGGTGCGCGAACAACTCGTGCGCGACGCGAAGAAGGACACGCGCCTGCAGTCCGTGCGCGCCAACAGCATCGCCAACACGCCGCAGCTGCAGGTCGACATCGACCAGCTCAAGGCCTCGGCGCTGCGGCTCTCGCTGGACGACGTGAACACCACGCTGGGCGTGGCCTGGGGCGGCAGCTACGTCAACGACTTTATCGACCGCGGCCGCGTGAAGCGCGTGTACGTGCAGGCCGATGCGCCCTACCGCTCGGCACCGGAAGACATCCGCCAGTGGTCGGTGCGCGGTGCCACCGGCGCGATGACGCCGTTCTCGGCCTTCGCCACCACGCGCTGGGGCCAGGGCGCCTCGCAGCTGGAGCGCTACAACGGCCTGCCGGCCGTGCAGATCCAGGGCGCCGCCGCGCAGGGCACGAGCTCGGGCACGGCCATGGCGGCCATCGAGACCGTCGCGAAGAAGCAGAGCGGCACGGGCTACGCATGGAGCGGCCTCTCCTACCAGGAGCGCCTGTCGGGCGGGCAGGCGCCGCTCCTGTTCGCGCTGTCGATCCTCGTGGTGTTCCTGTGCCTGGCGGCGCTCTACGAGAGCTGGTCGGTGCCACTCTCAGTGATGCTGGTCATTCCGCTGGGCGTGCTCGGCGCGGTGATCGCGGCGGCGCTGCGCGGGCTGTCGAACGACATCTACTTCCAGGTCGGCCTGCTCGCCACCATCGGGCTGTCGGCCAAGAACGCGATCCTGATCATCGAGTTCGCGGAGGCGGCATTGCGGCGCGGGGTGCCGTTGCTCGAAGCGGTGGCCGAAGGCGCGCGCCTGCGGCTGCGGCCCATCCTGATGACCTCGCTGGCGTTCCTGGCCGGCGTGATTCCGCTGGCCCTCGCCACCGGTGCGGGCTCGGGCAGCCAGACGGCGATCGGCACCGGCGTGTTCGGCGGGGTGCTCGCTGCGACGGCGCTGGGGATCTTCTTCGTGCCGCTGTTCTATCTGCTGGTGAAGCGGGTGGCTGCGCGATGGGGTGGACGCAAGGCGACCCCGGCACACGCCGCATGACGCACGCTTTTTTTGCGCCTTTTTTACGCGCGACCCGATAGGCTGCCCGCTCCGGCTTCGCTTTCCGAAGCAATACGTAGCGCAGCCGTCGGAGCGTTGAAATGCAAGCAAGAAAAAGCCTCTGGTCCCGCTTTGCGGGATGGGCGAATGCGGCGCGGCAGCCGCAAGACATGACACTGGAATGGACCTGCTGCGGCACGCCCGGGCGCGACCCCACCGAGGCATACCTCGGCCGGGTCGACGGGTACGAACTCACGATCCATTCGTGCGTTCACTGCGGCGCGCTCTGGTTGCAAGTGCAGTCCGTGGCGACCACGGTGACGCGGTCCGAGCCCCTGGCCGGGGTGGATGCGGAAGCCTTTCTCGCGGCAGCCCCCGGCACCGAACGGCGCGCAATGATGCGGACCTGGCTGCAGCGGCATCTGCAACCGGCGAGGTCTCGCCTTCCGTGAGGCTTCAGCTCTTGCGAGCTGCGGGCGCCCGTCCCGACATGCCGGGCAGAGTCCATCCGAAAGTCATGCCCGCCGCCGCGATCAGGATGGTCGTCGCGCCGACAAGTTGCGCCAGCGTCAACCGCTGGCCGAAGGCCACGAAGTCGACCCCGATCGCCACCAGTGGATAGATGAACGACAGCGCGCCGGCCACCGTCGTCGGCAGCTTCTGGATCGCACCGTACAGCAGGATGAACACCAGCCCGGTGTAGATCACGCCCATCGTGAGGTGCACGCCCCAGGTACCCGCGTCGGTGGGCAACGCCCTGAGATTCGCGAACGGCGCGAGCATCGCGATGCCCACGCAGACCTGGATCAGCGCGATGAGGTGCGGCGCCATGTCGCCGAGCTTCTTCGCGACGATCGCGGCCACCGCGTAGCAGAAGGCGGCGCCCAATGCCATCAGCACTCCTGTGAGGTAGGCCGAGCCATCGGCGCCGCCGCCACCCTTGGCCTGCGCCACCAGCACGACGCCGGCGAAGGCGATGCAGAGCCAAGCCACCTTCATCGCAGTCAACCGTTCGGAGAACAGCAGCGCACCGAGCGCGACGAGCATGAAGGGTTGCGTGTTGTAGACCGCGGTGGCGATGGAGATCGATGCGCGCGAGAACGACGCGAAGATCAGCAGCCAGTTGACCACCAGCGCCACGCCGCCGAACGCCGCGAGCGCGAAGGTGCGCGGCGTGAGGCCGCGGCGCAGCACGCCCAGCGCGGCGCATGCGACGAGCAGCGTGGCCGCACCGAACACGCAGCGCCAGAACAGCACGTCGACCAGCGGCTGGTTGAAGCGCACCACGAACCAGCCGATGGTTCCGGAAATCACCATGGCGGCGCTCATTTCGAGCGCGCCGCGAAGCTTGGTTTGCATGGTGTCGAGCGTGCCAGCTTTGGCAACGGATGAAAATGCTTTTAAAAAGGCGATGGCATTCGATTGCCATCGAAAATTAGGCTCACCTCTCAAACCACCGGAGATCGCGCCATGCTGGACGACATCGACCAGGACATCCTGACCGCGCTCGGCGCCAACGCGCGCATGTCGCTCAAGGACCTCGCCCAGCAGGTGGGCCTGTCTTCGCCCAGCGTGGCCGAACGGCTTCGGCGGCTGGAAGAGCGTGACGTGATCCGCGCCTACACGCTGGCGTTGAACCCCAAGGCGCTCGGCTACCAGTTCCAGGCCATCGTGCGCATTCGCCCCCTGCCGGGGCAGCTGCAGGCGGTGCAGAAGCTGATCGAGAACACGCCGGAATTCTGCGAATGCGACAAGGTGACGGGCGAAGACTGCTTCATCGCGCGGCTCTTCCTTCAGTCGCTGGAGCAGCTCGACGGCATCCTGGACCGCATCGCGGCGAAGGCGGAGACGAACACCTCGATCGTGAAGGCGCACACCATCCCGCGGCGGCTGCCGCCGTTGCGGCCCGCCTAGCTTTTCAAGGCCAGAGCTGCCGCAGGATCTCGGGCAGCATGCCGTCGACGAATTCCCGCGTGCCTTCGGCGCCGGCCGGTGCGCCGAACTTCTCGTCGAGCGCGAGGTGCGCGAAGCCATGCACCGTGGACCAGGCCGCCAGCACGGTCGCCTGCGTCGCACGGTTCAGCGCTTTCTCCTGGCCCCATCCGGTGTAGTCGCGCACCGCCATCTCCAGTTCGGCGTAGGCCGCGTCACCGGCCGCTGCCAGCCGCGGGTCCTGCATCAGCCGGTCCTTGCGGAACATGAGCTGGAAGCGCCCGGGGTATGCCAGCGCGAAGTGGACGTAACCCAAACCCTGGCCGCGCAGCCGGCGCGCAGGGTCCTTGCCGCCGCTGGCCGTGCCGGCGCGCAGCGAGCGCGTGAGTTCCTCGTATCCCAGGATAGACACCTCGGTCAGCAGACCGGCGGCGCTGCCGAAGTGATGCAGCGGCGCCGCGGGCGACACGCCCGCGCGGCGTGCCACTTCGCGCAGCGTGAAGCCCTCGATGCCGCGCTCGGCGAGCAGGCCTTCGGTGGCTTCGATCAATGCCGCGCGCAAGTCGCCGTGGTGATAGGGCGCAGGTGCTTCCGCTTTTTTTCTTTCCGCCATGACTGCTGGGTTTCCAGATGGTTTCGATGGTCGAACTTTACACCGTTTAAATTTCGATGGATTTTTTATCTGAACAGTGTCAAGATAAAGCTGTCGCTTCCTTCTTTCACCTCTTCCACAAGCGAGGTCACCCATGTTCGATTCACTCTTCAGCGCAGGCGGCGCCGTCGCCTTTCCCGCCTGGGCCGCCCTCGGCGCGGCGCCGTGGCTGGGCCGCGCCAAGCCCGCCATCTGGGCACTCACAGGCATCGTCATTCCGGTCGGGCTCGGGCTGGTCTATTGGTGGTTGATGGCCACGTACTGGTCGTCGGCCGAGGGCGGCGGGTACGGCTCCATCTCCGCGGTGCATGCGTTGTTCCAGCATCCGGGCCTGCTCACCGCGGGGTGGTTCCACTACCTCGCCTTCGATCTCTTCGTGGGCACCTGGATCGCGCGCGAAGGCGAGCGCGCCGGCATTGCGCCTGTGCTGCTGATTCCCTGCTTCGCGCTCACCTTCATGTTCGGGCCGGTCGGGCTGCTGGCCTTTCTTGCGTTGCGGGTGGGACCGGCCTGTGTGCGTGCGGCGCGCGCGCTGCATGCGCGCCAGCCGCAGCTTGCGATGTACGGCGGCCTGTTGCTGGCAGTCATGGTGCCCGCGCTGGTTGCGAACTGGCTGGACCCGCGCACGCTGAACGGCGTCGGCGTGTGGGTCAAGCCGCTGAAGTTCATGGCTTCGGTGAGCCTCTTTGCGCTGACCATGGCCTGGCTGATCGGCGACCTGCCGCGCGAACGCCGCGACTCACGCGTGGTGCGCGCGATCGTCGCCGTCGTCATCGCCATGGGCACCTTCGAAATCGGCTACATCACGCTGCAGGGTGCGCTCGGGCAGGCCTCTCACTTCAACAACGACTCGATCTTCCATGCCGTCATGTACGCGTTGATGGGCGTGGGCGCGCTGTCGCTCAGCGCCACCACATTGCCGCTCGCATGGCAGTTCGCACGCCATGGCGACGCGCTGCCGCCGGCCTACCGGCTCGCGACGGTGATCGGCCTCGTGCTGACCTTCGTGGCCGGCGCGGGCGCAGGCATCGCGATCAGCCAGCACGAGGGCCCGACCTTCGGCGCGCTCGCGGGCGGCGCGGTGCTGCCCCTGGTCGGCTGGTCGGCCACCGGCGGCGACCTGCGGGTTCCGCATTTCCTGGGCGTGCATGCACAACAGGTGCTGCCGCTCGCCGGCGCGTTGATCGCGATGTGGCGCATTCCCTTCGGACGGGCGGCGGTCTGGCTGGTGACCGCGGGTTATGCGGCGGCGATCGTCTATGCGTTCAGGCTGGCATATATGGGCGTGCCGCTGCTGTCGCTCGCCAGTTGAGGGGCATCAGGGCGCGAAGCCGGAGCGACGCACTACCGGCTCCCATTGCTGGCGGTAGGCCTTGAGCATCTGCGCGGTCTCCGCGGCGGTGCTCACGACCGGCGTGATGTAGAGCGCGTCGGCCGCCTTCTGCAGACCCGGGTCCTGCATGACTTCGCGGATCTTCGTGGCCAGCAGTTGCACCTTGGGTTGCGGCATCGAGCTCGGCGCGAAGAAGGTGTTCCAGCCATCGGCATCGATCTTCATGCCGGCCTCGCGAAAGGTCGGCACCGAGGGCGCGAAGCTCGCGCGCTTCTTGCCCGATACCGCCAGGATGCGGATCTTGCCGGCCACGTGCTGTGCATAGAGCGAGTCGAGCGTGTCGATCGCGATCGGCAGCGAACCGCCGCTCAGGTCCGCCGCGAGCGGCGCGGAGCCGCCGTAGCCCTTGATCTGCGGCTGCACGCTCAGCGCATCGCCCACCATGAGCCCGAAGAAGTGCGGCAGGCTGCCGGTGGCCGGCACGCCGAAGATCGCTTCTTCCGGGTGCGCCCAGAGACGGCCCACCAGGAACATCGCGCGGTCGAGCTGCAGCTTGTTGCCCACGGCCAGCGCGAAGTCGTAGCTGCTGACCTGGGAGACCGGCACGAAGTCCTTGTCGGGGTCGTAGCCCGCGTCCTTGATCACGAGCGGCGCGATCACCATCACCGCCGGGTTGCCGAGCATCAGGATGTTCTCGGCGGCGGTCGCGCGCTTGATCTGCTTGGCCGCCAGCCGGCCGCCTTCGCCGGGACGGTTCTCGACCGTCACGGGCACACCGATCTTCGGGCTCAGCCGCTCGGCGATGAGCCGCGCCATGCGGTCGGTGCTGCCACCGGGCGCATAGCCGACGACGAGCGTGAGAGGCCCCTCCAGGTTCTGCGCATGGGCGGGGACGACGGCGCCGCACACGGCAAGGGCGCAGGCGCACAAGGCGGCGAGTCGTCGCCGGGAAAAGAGAATGGGCATGGGATTTCCTGCTGCCGGCGATCGGCCGGTTTTGTTACTTCATTTATACGGAGGTAACAAATAGTTGATCTAATCCATCATCGGCCGCCGCAGCGGCGCAGCCACAACCCCTTGTCATTTCCATGCCCGCCTTTCCCGATGCGGACGCCTTGCGCGCTCCCCGTTCCCTGGACGATCTGCTCCTGTACCGGCTCTCTCGCGCAGCGCGCGCCGGCAGCGGCATGGCGACCCGCATGGTCGAAGGCGGCTTCGGCATCACGCGCCGCGAGTGGGGAATGATCGGCACGCTCGCGGAAGTCGGCGAGATCACGCCCTCGGCGCTCGCAGAGCGGCTCGACCTGGACCGTGTGCGCACCTCGCGGGGCCTGCGCAGCCTCACCGAGAAGAAACTGGTGGAGCGCCGCCAGGACGCCGAGGACCGCCGCGAAGTGCATGTGCGCCTGAGCCCTTCGGGCCGGCAACTCTTCGGCGAGTTGTTTCCGCGCATCGCGAGCCTCAACACCGAACTGCTCGACGGCATCGATGCCGCGCACATCGAGATCTTTCTGCAGTGCCTGCGGCACCTTGAGGTGCGTGGCACCGAATTGAGTGCGCTGGGCGTGGTGCCGGAAAAGGCCGACCGCCGCGCAGGCGGCACGCGCCACCACTGGCCCAAGCGCGGCGGCTGAACAGCATCTCGTTTTAGAGGCGACAGCCCACGCGCCCCGCTTGAAGGCCCGGACCCGCGAACTAGACTGAACTGCGAGGGCACCCGCGGTGCCGGGGGCCAAGGAGCCTGCCATGTACAAGCGTGTTCTTGTCGCAACCGACGGCTCTGCGCTGTCGGAACAGGCGGTTATCGCCGCCATCGACCTGGCCGTGCTGAGCGGCGCGGAACTGGTGGCCGTCAACGTCGCGCACATCGAGCCCTTCGGCTACTTCGAAGGCTCAATGATGCTGAGCCAGCGTGACATCGAAGCCACGCAGGAGCAGACGAATCAGGCCGCGCAACGCATCGTCGACAGGGTGGCCGCCACCGCGCTGGACAAGGGCGTTCGCAATGCGCAGGCCATCGTCATGAAGTCGAACCAGGTCGCCGAGGCCATCGTCGCGACCGCGAAGAACCAGGAGTGTGACCTCATCGTGATGGCCTCGCACGGCCGCCGCAGCCTTGCGCGCCTGCTCATGGGCAGCGAGACGCTGCATGTGCTCACGCACTCGCACATCCCGGTGCTGGTGCTGCGCTGAAGATCAGCGCTCGCGCGTGCCGAAGGTTTGCCGCAGCCGCTGCACGTTGTCGCGCGCCTTGGCGGCACGGCCGGCGATGCTGTCGAAGCCGGGCTTCCAGGCTTTGAGCTTCTGCGTGTCGTGCTGCCAGAAGAAGATCTCGGCCCCGGCCTGTCCTTCATCGACCTTCAACACCAGCTGGTTGCCGGTGCCGTTGCTCGCGATGGAGATCAACCCGAGCGTCATCACATGACGGCCCCACGCACCTCGCAGGTTTTCGTAGGTGATGCTGCCAGCCGTCTTTCGCGGATTGGCTGGATCGAAGACCGGATAGACGCGCCAGCCACCCGGCAGCTCGTTGCAGTTGTAGGTCTTCCACACTTCCCTAAGCCTGTCGGGAAATCGAATGCCCAGCTCGGCTTCGGCAGCTGCGATCTGTTCCTCGGTGACACCGAGCGGCGTTGCGTTGGACATGGGCGGTGCGAGCCGGCAACCCGTGCCGGCGTTGGTGGAAAACGCCGGATGGTAGCCGCACGCCGCTAAGGCTCAGTGGGCCTTCATCCCCGGCGCCTGAATGTCGTAGGAGATCCGACCCGCCGGCAGATAGAACAGCGCGATGACCGCGCCGCCCTTCGCTTCCGGATAGTGATGGCTCCCCGGCGCGGGCGCGGTCCATCCGCCGTAGCACCACCCGTTCGGCCCCGCCAGCGCGGCGCCGTCGTTCAGCGGCACCACCATGTTGAATTCGCCGTAGGGGTGCGCGTGATAGTCGCCGCGAAAGCTCTCTTCGGGATTGCCCTGGGTGTTGTCCGTGCTGTCCATGTAGACCGCGGTGATGCTGAAGTTGAACGTGCGCGCCGACGGGTCGCACAACCGCGCGCGCCGGTACGTGCGCCCCTGGATCTCGACGTTGGCCGCCCATCCGTCGCGCACGCCGGCCTTCACCAGCGCGGCCAGCGCGTCGTAGAGCGGCGAGCCGGGTGGATACGTGGCGTTGAGCCATTGCTCCACCTCGGTCCCCGTGGTCATGTTCTGGATTTCCGCGAGAAACGGGAGGCTGGTCTCGATCAGTTTTTCCTGGTCGGTCATGGGTTGCTTTTCCTTTTGCTTTTGCTTTTGCTTTGAGAGTTCTTCTTGCTTTACTCGTCGGCCCTGAAGCCGGAGGCCGCGACCACCGGCTTCCATCGCTCCCTTTCGGTAGAGATGAGGCGTGCGCAGTCGGCCGGCCCGAGATAGGCGGCTTCCAGACCGATCTGCGACAGGCCGGCAATCAGCGTGCTGTCGCGCGATGCGGTTTGCGTGGCTTCGGCGAGCGCCGCCACGGTTTTCTCCGGCGTCGCGGCGGGCGCGTAGACGCCGTAGCTCTCGAGCCCGGTCACGCTGTCGAAGCCCTGCTCCGCGAAGGTCGGAACGTTCTTCAGAAAGCGCGAGCGGCGTTCGCTGCTCGCGGCCAGCAGGCGCAGCTTGCCGCTCTCGAGGTACTGGAGAAAGTCGCCCACGAAGCCGATGTAGGCGGGAATCTGTCCGCCCAGCAGGTCCTGCACCGCGGGCGCGGAGCCGCGATAGGCCACATGCGTGAGCGGCACGCCGGCCGCCTGCGAAAAGCGGTAGCCCAGGAACTGTGCGAGCGAGCCCGCAGCGGGCGATGCGTAGGTGCGCCCGGTCTCGGTACGCTTGAGCCAGCGCACGTAGTCGGCCAGCGTCTTCACTTCGGGCGGCACGGCGCTGCTCACGGCCAGCACGCAGGTCGCGGAGGCGAGCAAGGCGACGGGCTTGAAATCCTTCGCTGGGTCGTACGCGAGGTTGGCGTAGACGTGTGGATAGATCGTCATGGCGGAGGTGTGCGTGCACAGCAGCACGCTGCCGTCCGGCTTCTCGCGCTTGAGCTGCGCGTTGGCGATGCGTCCGGCGGCGCCGGGCCGGTTGTCCACGAGGTACGGCCGGCCTTGCGTGCGCCACGATTCGGTGAGACGACGCGCGGTCTGGTCGAGCGTGCCGCCGGGCGGATAGCCCACGACGAGCCGTCCCACGGCTGCATCGGTCTGCGCAAAAGACAGCGCCGGCCACAGCACCGCGCCCGGCACGAGACACGCAGCGCGCGTTGCGAAAGACCGCCTTGAAATGTGATGCACCATTGAAAGCTCCAGTTGAATGTCCCGCCAGGAACGCATGGGACGAACGGTGCCACCGTGCATCCACCACTGGAAGCGATCAATCTGCAACACGACAATGCAGCGCGTGCAACATGAGGAGAAAAAGATGGCAGCAGTGAATCCGAACCGCATGGACCTCAACCTGCTGCGCGTCTTCGATGCCGTCTTCGAGGACCAGAACCTCCTGCGCGCGGGCAAGCGCCTGCACCTGAGCCAGTCCGCGATCAGCCATGCGCTGGCGCGCCTGCGCGAGGCGTTGCAGGACGAGCTGTTCATCCGCACGGCCCGCGGCATGGAGCCCACTGCGCGCGCGCTGGCAATGGCCGCGCCACTGCGCGAGGCCCTGCGCAGCATCCACGACACGCTGGGCGTGCGGCCCTTCGATCCCGCGACCGCCGCGCGCACCTTCGTGCTGGCCGCGAACGACTACGTGACGTCGGTGCTGCTGGTCGGCCTCAGCCGTCGCGTGAGCGCCATCGCGCCGGCGGTGGACCTTGTCGTGCGCCCGTCCACGCGGCTGGACCTGGCCGAGCAGATCGACGTGGGCCGCATCGACCTCGCGATCGGCATCTTCGCGGAGGTGCCGCCGCGCTTCCAGAGCGGTCCCGTGTGGACGCAGGAGGACGTGCTCGTCATGCGCAAGGGCCATCCGCTGCGCCGGCGCCGACTGCGCGTCGACGACCTGGCGGAATTTCCGCTGGTGACCGTTTCGCTCGGCGGGCAGGAGGAAGGCGCGGTGAGCGGCTACATCGTCGAGCGCGGGCTGGCGCGCCAGTCCGAGATGTTCGACCGGCAGGCGCTGGAAGATGCGCTCGCCGCCATCGGCCAGCGTCCGCGCTACCGCGTCACCGTGCCGCACTCGCTCGCCGTGCCCGAGCTCCTGCTGGACAGCGACATGCTCTCCATCGTGCCGGCGCCGCTCGCACAGGCCTTCGCCAGCCGTGGCGACCTGCACGCCAAGCCCTTGCCCTACGAGGTGGCGAACGTGAGTCTGCGCGCGATATGGCACCGGCGGCACGAGCACGATCCGGCCCATGTCTGGCTGAGGGAACAGCTCACGGAACTCGCGGAATCCACACATGGCGAGGGCGGATCGCGCGGCGCGCCCAAGGGGTAACCCACCCAAATCCGATGCCGTGCATACCCATGCTGTGCAAGTTTCAATGGGCAGCCGCGCACCTGCGTGCGAGCATCGCGCCATGATGAAAGCTCCCCCTACGGACAGCGCAGCGCGAGACGTCGTCGACGAGGTCATCCGCTCGCGCGCGGCGGTTCGCGCCTTCCTGCCCACGCCGGTTCCCAAGGCGCTGGTCGTGGAAATCCTGGAGGTCGCGCGCTGTGCACCGAGCAACTCGAACACGCAGCCCTGGTCGGTGCATGTGCTCGAAGGAAATGCCAAGCGCCGCTTCAGCGAGGCGCTGCTGCGCTCGCACGAGCGCGACGATCTCCCCGCCTCCCGGCACTTCCCGGACGAGCTGCCCGCGCCGTGCAAGTCGCGGCAATCGGATTTCGGCACGCGCTACTACACGACGCTGGGCATCGATCGCGCGGATGCGACCGCGCGCTACACGCAGACGGGGCGGAACTACCTGTTCTTCGATGCGCCCATCGGCCTCATCTTCACGATCGACGAGCGGCTGATGCCGCACAGCTGGGCCGACTACGGCATGTTCCTGCAGACCTTCATGCTCGCGGCCAAAGCGCGCGGACTCGACACCTGCCCGCAGGTGTCTTTCGTGCGGCACGAACCGGTCATCCGCGAATGCCTGCAACTGCCCGCGGGGCAGACGGTGGTGTGCGGCATGTCGCTGGGCTACGCGCAGACGGATGCGGCACTGCACCGTCTTGCGATGCCGAGGGAGCCGGTGGAAGCGTTCACGGTCTTCCACGGCTTCGAGGGCGGGACGGCCGGGTGAACGCCTTCGGACGGACAATCGGGGAAGCTCCATCCGAAATCGAACCCACGACCATGCCCCGCCTCGACGACCCCCTCCACGACGCCGAAATCGGCTCCCGCGACAGCACGCTCGACACCACCCGGATCGACGACGTGCGCATCGGCGCCGTTCGCCCGCTCATCACCCCTGCGCTGCTGCAGGAGCGCGTGCCCGTGCGCGACAACACGCTGGCGCTGGTCGAAAGCAGCCGCGCGGCGATCGCCAACGTGCTGCACGGCCGCGACGACCGGCTGATCGTCGTGGTCGGCCCCTGCTCCATCCATGACCACGACCAAGCCATCGAATACGCGCAGCGCCTAAAGAAGGTTGCCGATTCGCTGCAGGACGACCTGCTGATCGTGATGCGCGCCTACTTCGAGAAGCCGCGCACCACCGTCGGCTGGAAGGGCTACATCAACGACCCGCACCTGGACGGCAGTTTCGCGATCAACGAAGGGCTGGAGCGCGCGCGGCGCTTGCTGCTCGAGCTGACCACGCTGGGCCTGCCGACCGGCACCGAGTTCCTCGACCTCTTGAGCCCGCAGTTCATTGCCGACCTGATCGCCTGGGGCGCCATCGGCGCGCGCACCACCGAGAGCCAGAGCCATCGGCAGCTCGCATCGGGCCTGAGCTGCCCGGTCGGCTTCAAGAACGGCACGGACGGCAGCGTCAAGGTGGCGGCCGACGCCATCCTCGCGGCCCGCGCGCCGCATGCCTTCATGGGCATGACCAAGATGGGCATGGCCGCGATCTTCGAGACGCGCGGCAACGACGACTGCCATGTGATCCTGCGCGGCGGCAAGGCGCCCAACTATTCGGCCGCGGATGTCGAGTCGAGCTGCCAGGCACTGCTGGCGAATGGCCTGCGGCCGCAGGTGATGATCGATGTCTCGCACGGCAACAGCAGCAAGCAGCACCAGCGGCAGATCGTGGTGGCCGAGGACGTGGCGGCGCAGATCGCGGGCGGCGAACGGCGCATCACGGGCCTCATGATCGAGAGCCATCTCGAGGAAGGCCGGCAAGACCTGAAGCCGGGTGTCGCGCTGAAGCACGGCGTGTCGATCACCGATGCGTGCATCGGGTTTGCGCAGACGGTGCCGGTGCTCGAGGGACTGGCTTCGGCAGTCAAGGCACGGCGGCGGTTGTCGAAGGCGTGAGACTTGGGGGCGCAGGCGCTTGCGGGTGCCGCGCACCTCGCCCGCGCCGAGCGTCAAACCGGCGCGTAAGTCCCCGTGCCTCCCGGCCACGTCGTCAGCACGTCATATCCCTCGGGCGTCACGGCCACCATGTGTTCCCACTGGGCGGACAGGGACCTGTCCTTCGTCACGACGGTCCACCCGTCGGGCAGTTGGCGAGTTTCGCGTTGGCCTGCGTTGAGCATCGGCTCGATGGTAAAGACCATTCCCGGCTCCAATCGAATTCCTTCTCCGCGCCGCCCGTAGTGCAGCACCTGCAGGTCCTCGTGGTAGACCCGGCCGATGCCGTGCCCGCAGTATTCGCGCACCACGCTGAAATGCTCCCGTTGCGCCACCGACTGGATCGCATGGCCGACATCGCCCAGCGTCGCGCCAGGCCTGACCGCATGGATGCCGGCCAGCATGGCCTCGTAGGTCGTCTCCACCAGCCGCCGCGCCAGCACGCTCGGGGCGCCCACGAAGTACATGCGGCTGGTGTCGCCGAACCAGCCATCCTTGATGACGGCGACATCGATGTTGACGATGTCGCCCTTCTTCAGGATCTTGTCGGGCGAAGGAATGCCGTGGCAAACAACTTGGTTGACGGAGGTGAGGATGGTCTTCGGATACCCCTGGTACCCCACGTTGGCTGGAATGGCGCCCTGGACATTCACGATGTGGTCGTGGCAGATGCGGTCGAGCGCTTCCGTGCTCACGCCCGGCACGACGTGCGGCTCGATCATGGCGAGCACCTCCGCGGCGAGTTGGCCGGCCCGCCGCGCCATCTCGATGTCCTCGGTGGACTTGATGACGATGTCGCGCGCCATCAGCGTTTTCCAGCCGAGGGTGAGCGGGGCTTGCCGGGCTGGGCCGTGACGGCGGCGGCGATGTCCAGCCCTCCCGCGAGTTCGGCCTGTATCAGCAGTTGGCAGACTTCCCGGTAGTCCAGTTCCGGGTGCATCTCGGTCAGCATGCCGACCCGCATCCAGTGCTCGGCCTGCGAGTTGATGGACCGGCTGAGGGCGTTGCCCGCCACCCGCAGGTTCTCGTGCATCAGGTCTGAAATCTTTACGATGCCCATCGGCAGCCTCAATATGGAATATACACAAAGTATATACGCTTCATATATTCTCTAGATACAAACGCAGACCCTGACACTGGGCTCTCGCCGACGCATTCACAGCATCTTCATGAAGACCCGCTCGCGGCGCCGGACGACACACGCCAGGCACGGCCGCGGGCACCTTCGGCGCAAGAAGGAGCACTGTCATTCATGGATCACCTGTTCGCCTTGTTCGCCAACAAGACCGCGCGTATCGCGGGCAGCCCGTTCACCTTCCTGGTCTGCGTGGCTGTGGTCGTTGCATGGGCTGTGGCCGGGCCGTTCTTCGGCTTCTCGGAAACCTGGCAGCTGGTCATCAACACCGGCACCACCATCGTGACCTTCCTCATGGTGTTCCTGATTCAGAACACCCAGAACCGCGACGGCGTGGCGCTGCAGACGAAGCTCGACGAACTGATCCGGTCGTCCAACGCCCAGGACGAATTCATGGGCATCGAGAAGCTCACCGACCGCGAGCTGATCGCGCTTCACGAGAAATGCGAAGCGGCCGCCGGAAGGAGCCAGGCCACGCTGGAGCGCACCCGTGCCGAACGCCGTCGGCGCGGCCACGACACGAAAGTCTGACCACTGGGCATGCGCCGCGCCGTTGCCCGAAAGATGGCGGGAAATGGCATCATGCGCTTCGTTGCGCCGGCGACCAGACAACAAGACCGCGCGTCCCTCTCCCCACCCACGAGAACGCTCCATGACCAACCCATCCGATACCCCGAAGAAGACTCCGCTGACCACCGCCTTCGGCGCGCCCGTGGTCGACAACCAGAACAGCCTCACCGCCGGCCCCCGCGGCCCCGTCCTGATGCAGGACGTGTGGCTGCTCGAGAAGCTGGCCAACCTGAACCGCGAGATCATTCCCGAGCGCCGCATGCACGCCAAGGGCTCGGGCGCCTTCGGCACCTTCACCGTCACGCACGACATCACGAAATACACGCGCGCCAAACTCTTCTCGGCCGTGGGCAAGAAGACCGAAATGTTCGCCCGCTTCACCACCGTGGCCGGCGAACGCGGCGCGGCCGATGCCGAGCGCGACATCCGCGGCTTTGCACTGAAGTTCTACACGGAGGAAGGCAACTGGGACCTGGTGGGCAACAACACGCCCGTCTTCTTCCTGCGCGACCCGCGCAAGTTCCCGGACCTGAACAAGGCCGTGAAGCGCGATCCCAAGACCAACATGCGCAGCGCCACCAACAACTGGGACTTCTGGACGCTGCTGCCCGAGGCGCTGCACCAGGTGACCATCGTGATGAGCGACCGCGGCATTCCGGCCAGCTACCGCCACATGCACGGCTTCGGCTCGCACACCTACAGCTTCGTCAATGCGCAGAACGAGCGCTTCTGGGTCAAGTTCCACTTCAAGACGCAGCAGGGCATCAAGAACCTCACCGATGCCGAAGCCTCGGCGCTCGTGGGCGGCGATCGCGAGAGCCACCAGCGCGACCTGTTCGACTCGATCGGCCGCGGCGACTTCCCCAAGTGGACGCTCTACGTGCAGGTGATGGCCGAAGCCGACGCCGAGAAGGTGCCCTACCACCCCTTCGACCTGACCAAGGTCTGGCCCAAGAAGGACTACCCGCTGATCGAGGTGGGCGTGATGGAGCTGAACCGCAACCCCGAGAACTTCTTCGCCGACGTCGAGCAGAGCGCCTTCGCGCCGAACAACCTGGTGCCGGGCATCAGCGTCTCGCCGGACAAGATGCTGCAGGCGCGCCTCTTTGCGTACTCGGACGCGCAGCGCTACCGCCTGGGCGTGAACCACCACCAGATCCCGGTGAACGCCGCGCGCTGCCCGGTGCACAGCAACCACCGCGACGGCACGATGCGCGTGGACGGCAACTACGGCGGCACGCTGCACTACGAGCCCAACAGCTTCGGCCAGTGGCAGGAGCAGCCCGACTACCGAGAGCCGCCGCTCAAGCTGCGCGGCGATGCCGACTTCTGGAACTTCCGCGAGGACGATGCCGACTACTACAAGCAGCCCGGCGACCTGTTCCGGCTGATGAAGCCCGAGCAGCAGCAGGCGTTGTTCGAGAACACGGCGCGCGCGATGGGCGATGCGCCCGAGTTCATCAAGCGCCGCCACATCGACAACTGCACCAAGGCCGATCCGGCCTACGGCGCAGGCGTGGCGAAGGCACTGGGTCTCTGAGTCTTTGCGCGAAATTCACCCGGCGTCATGCCCTTGATGCGCCGGAAGTGCCGGTTGAAGTTCGAGATGTTGTTGAAGCCCACCTCATAGCAGATGCTGCTCACCTGCTGGCGCGTGGAGGCCAGCAGGCGGCAGGCGCGCGCCACGCGCAGCCCGATCACGAAATCGGTGAAGGTCTGGCCGGTCGCGCGGCGGAAACTGCGCGAGAAAGCGTTCTCGCGCATGCCGACGACCGCGCCGACCTCGGCGAGCGAGAGCTCCTCCACGTAGTTGTCGCGGATGTGGTCGAGCGCCTTGTGGATGCGCGTCGCGGCCCCGGGCTCGCCCAGCGAATCGTCGGTGAACGCGGCATCGGCCAGCAGCCGGTATTCGGACCATTGCGAGAGCTCGTTGAGCAGCACGGTGAATTCCGCGAAGCGCGCGAGGCCTTGCAGCATCTCGATGCGCCGCAGCCGCGAGACGATGCCTTCGTTCAGTCCCACGAACTGCACGCCCTGGCGCGAGCGCGCCAGCAGCGGCGCCGCATCGCGCAGTTCGGGAAACAGTTCCATGCCGCGGCGCAGCGGCTCGTCGCCGAAGCGCAGCACCAGGCTGCCGGCATTGCCCGTGCCATGCAGCGGACGGTGCTCGAACGCCAGGCTGCGCGGCAGCCGCGGGCCCAGCAGCACCACGGTGCCGGGCGCGAAGCGATGGGTTTCCTCGTCGATGCCGCTGCCCACGCGCAGGCGCGCCGGCGCGGCGCCGATCAGGTGCAGCTCGTGCTCATGCAGGCAGTTCGCATCGTTGCCGCGCACCGAGGTCGCGGCTGAGGTTTCGCAGTGGATGGTGATCCGGGTCTCCGCCAGCGCAGGCACGGCGGGCTCGGATGTTGCGCCGCGCCGCGCATCGAGCGGGCGGACGCGCGCGGTGGTGTACGGGCGCGCTGCGGACGCATGCGATCGGGAGGCGGAGGCCGGCGGCATCGTGTTCAGCAAGACCAGATCTCCAACGGGCAACAACAGGTCGAATGGCGTCAGCTCTCGCGAGCCGGCGGCGGCATGGCCGTCTGCTGCTGGAATGCAGCGAGCAGCCGATACTCCTCGCCGAGCTTGCGCGGCAGCGAGAGGTACACCGGCAGCAGCTGCCGGTAGAGCGCAGCGTTCTTGGCGTTGGGCGTGTGGCGGTGCGTGGCGCCGACCATGCCCGCGACCACGTCGAGCGAATCGACATGGCCCAGCGCGTAGAGCCCGAGCACCGCGGCGCCGAGGCACGAGCTCTCGAAGCTCTCGGGCACCACCACCTCGCGGTCGAACACGTCGGCCATCATCTGGCGCCACATGCCCGAGCGCGCGAAGCCGCCGGTGGCCTTGATGTGCGCGCTGCGGCCCGCGATCGACTCGACCGCCGGCAGGATGCTGTAGAGGTTGAAGATCACGCCCTCGAGCACCGCGCGGATCATGTGCTCCTTGCGGTGGTGAATGCCCAGCCCGAAGAAGGAGCCGCGCAGGTCCGCATTCCAGTACGGCGCGCGCTCGCCGGTGAGGAAGGGGTGGAACACCAGCCCTTCGGAGCCGGCCGACACGCGCTCGGCGATGCGCGTGAGCACCTCGTAGGTGTCGATGCCCAGGCGCTTGGCGGTCTCGGCCTCGGCCGAGGCGAACTCGTCGCGCACCCAGCGCAGGATGATGCCGCCGTTGTTCACCGGTCCGCCCACCACCCAGCGCCGCTCGGCGAGCGCATAGCAGAAGGTGCGGCCCTCGGGATCGGTCATCGGATGGTCAACCACGGTGCGCATCGCGCCGCTGGTGCCGATGGTCACGGCCACCTCGCCGGGCGCCACCGCGTTCACGCCGAGGTTGGAGAGCACGCCGTCGTTGGCGCCGATCACGAACGGCGTGTCGGTCGCGAGCCCCAGTTGCGCCGCGACATCGGCCGCGAGGCCTTCGATGTGCCAGGTGGTCGGCACCGGGCGCGGCAACTGGTCGGCGCGCACGCCGGCGAGCGCGAGCGCGCCCTCGTCCCAGTCGAGCCGCTCCAGGTTGAAGAGCCCCGTGGCCGAGGCGATCGAATGGTCGACCTGCCACTGGCCGAAGAGCCGGAAGAACACGTACTCCTTGATGCCGACGAAACGCGCCGCACTCGCGAAGAGCTCGGCGCGCTCATGGCGCAGCCACACCAGCTTGGCCAGCGGCGACATCGGGTGGATCGGCGTGCCGGTGCGGCGGTAGATCGCGAGCCCGTCCCATTCGTCGCGGATGCGCTCGGCCCAGCGCGCGGCGCGCTGGTCGGCCCAGGTGATGCTGCGCGTGAGCGGCGCGCCTGCGGCATCGACCAGGATCAGGCTGTGCATCGCCGCGCTGAAGGACACGGCGAGCACGTCGCCCGGCGCGGCCTTGCATGCCTTCACGCAGCCCGCGATGGTCTGCAGCACGGCCTCGAAGATCTGCTCCGGGTCCTGCTCGGCGGCCGCGGCCTCGGGCTGCAGCAGCGGGTACTCCACCGTCTCGTGCGCCAGAACGCGCCCGGCAGGCGTGAAGGCCACCGCCTTGGTGCTGGTGGTTCCGATGTCTACGCCGATGACGGTGCGGCCCATGGGGATTCTCCTCAGACGACCATGCTCAGCAGCATGATGAACACGATGGCCACGACCGAGATCAGCGTTTCCATCACCGTCCAGGTCTTGAAGGTCTCGGCCACCGTCATGTTGAAGTATTGCTTGACCAGCCAGAAGCCCGCGTCGTTCACGTGCGAGAGGATCAGCGACCCCGCGCCCGTGGCCAGCACCAGCAGCTCGCGGTTCACGCCCGGCACCATGGTGGCGAGCGGCGCGACGATGCCCGCTCCCGTGATGGTGGCGACCGTGGCCGAACCCGTGGCGATGCGGATCAGCCCCGCCACCAACCACGCCAGCAGGATCGGCGAGACCTGCGCATTCAGCGCCATGTGCCCGATTGCGTTGCCCACGCCGCTGGCCACCAGCATCTGCTTGAAGCCGCCGCCCGCGCCGATGATCAGCACGATGGCCGCGGTGGGCGCCAGGCTGTCGTCCACGAACTTCATGATCTGCTTGCTGGTGAAGCCGCGCGCAAAGCCGAAGGTGTAGAGCGACAGCAGCAATGCCGCCAGCAGCGCGGTGATCGGATGGCCGATGAAGTCCATCCACTGGCGCACGATGTTCTTTTCGTCGAGTGCCACGTCGGCGAAGGTCTTCAGGAGCATCAGCCCCACGGGCAGCAGCACCGTCAGCAGCGTGATGCCGAAGCCCGGAAGCTCGCGCGCCTCGGGTTCGCGCGCCAGCTGCTCCAGCAGCTCGGGCGAAGCCTCGCCCGGCACGTACTTCGAGATGAACTTGCCGAAGATCGGTCCCGCGATCATCGCGGTGGGCAGGCCGACGAGCAGGCCGTAGAAGATGGTCTTGCCGATGTCGGCGCCGAACACGCCGATGGCCAAGAGCGGCCCGGGGTGCGGCGGCACCAGGCCGTGCACCACCGACAGGCCCGCCAGCAGCGGAATGCCGATGCGGATCAGCGACACGCCGGTGCGCCGCGCCACGATGAACACCAGCGGAATGAGCAGCACGAAGCCGATCTCGAAGAACAGCGGAATGCCCACCAGGAAGGCCGCGAACATCATCGCCCAGTGCACGCGCTCCTTGCCGAAGGCGTCGATCAGCGTGCGCGCGATGCGGTCGGCGCCGCCCGACTCGGCCATCATCTTGCCGAGCATGGTGCCCAGGCCGAGCACGATGCCCACGAAGCCGAGCACGCCCCCGAAGCCGTCCTGGAAGGACTTCATCACCAGGTCCACCGGCATGCCCGAGGTCAGGCCGAGGAAGCCCGCGGCCAGGGTCAGCGCGATGAAGGGGTGCACGCGCCAGCGCGTGATCAGAAGGATCAGCCCGAGGATCGCCACCAGGGCGTCGACGAGCAGGAAAACCTCTTTGCTCATTCCGAACATGTGTTGTCTCCTGAATATCCGGCCGCTGCAAAGGTGGGCCGATGAATGGGATAGCGCTATCCCTCACAATCCAAAAAAACCAGCGCTCTGGCGCGCTCGGGTTTTTCCCGAACCGGCACGAGGCTGGACAGCGCTATCCTAGGACAGCGCTGTCCGATCCAATCTTGGTAATAACCCTTAGACATCGACCATGCCCGACGCCCCCGAGCGCCCACGCTCCCGTTCCTCCAGCCACGTGACGCTCGACGACGTGGCCCGCGTGTCAGGCGTGAGCCCGATCACGGTGTCGCGCGCCCTGCGCGGCGCGCGCAACGTGTCGCCCGACCTGCAGGTCCGCGTGCAGGCGGCGGTCGACCAGCTCGGCTACGTGCCCAACGTGGCGGCGCGCGCGCTGGCTTCGGCGCGCAGTTCGCATGTGGCGGTGCTGATTCCGTCGCTGACCAACCAGCTTTTCGTGGAACTGCTCGAGGCGGTGCAGGACGCGCTCTCGCCGCACGGCTTCCAGTCGCTCATCGGCGTGACCCACTACGACCCGGCACAGGAAGAGGCGCTGCTGCGCAGCTACCTCTCGCAGCGGCCGGCGGGCCTGCTGCTCACCGGCTTCGACCGCAGCGCCGCGGCCTTGCGAATGCTCGAGCGCAGCGATGCGCCCTGCGTGTACCTGATGGAAACCTCGGCCGCGCCCGGCATCCACAGCGTGGGGTTCTCGCAGCAGGACGCGGGCCGCGCCATCGTGCAGCACCTGCTCGCGCGCGGCCGTCGGCGCATCGCGTATGCCGCCGGGCAACTCGACCCGCGCGTGATGATGCGGCTGGAGGGCTATCGCGAGGCGCTGCGCGCGGCCAGCTGCCACGACCCGGCGCTCGAACTGCTGGTGCCCGGCCCCACCTCCATGGCGCTGGGTGGCCGGCAGTTCGAGGACCTGCTCGCGCGCCACCCCGACGTGGACGCCATCTTCTATTGCAACGACGACCTCGCCCAGGGCGGCCTGCTCGCCGCGCTGCGCACCGGCGTGCCGGTGCCCGAGCGCGTGGCGATCGCCGGCTTCAACGACCTGGGCGGCAGCGACCAGATGCTGCCGCCGCTGACCACCGTGCACACCCCGCGCCGGGAGATCGGCGAGCGCGCGGCCACCATGCTGCTGTCGCTGATGCGCGCGGAGACGGTGGCCGAGCGCACGGTGGACCTGGGCTTCGAGCTGAGGGTGCGGCAGAGCAGCTGAGGCAAGGGGCGCGCGCCGCCCTGCCCTCAGCTTCTCGGCTGCATCAAGGTGTTCGACGGCAAGGTTTCATCGAGCAGCTTGCGCCCCGTCTCCACGCCTGCCACCGGCAGCAGCTTGGGGTCGAGCAGCCCGACCTGCACCAGCACGCTCGCCTGGTCCCAATAGATGTGCTCGTGGTAGAGCTTGTCGCCGCGGAACTTGATGACCGCGAGCAGCGGGATCTCCACGCGCTTTCCGGTCGGCGGCACGCCGGGCAGCATCCACGGGATCTCGGTGGTGTGCGTGAAGCAGAACAGCATCTCGTCGACCACCTGCGATGCGCCCACGGTGCGAGAGATCGGCACCAGCGAGGTGTCGGGCGGGTTGCTGTTGACGAAATGGTTCGTATAGAACGCGTGCAGCGCCTTGTAGCCCACGCCGCCCGTCATGGTCGGGATGTGGTTCACATACGGCTCGGCCACCATGGTGCCCATCGTGTCGTCGACATTGCGCGTGCCGAATTCGTACTCGCAGTGCTTGTCCCAAAGCGCCGAGAGGTCGTAGTTCGGACCGATCGCGCCCTTGAGCGCCGCAATGCTGCGTTCGTGCGCCATCAGCGCCGAGGGTTTGTGGAAGTGCTCGCCGCCATTGCGCGCGAAGGCGTGGTCCATGCCGGGGTACACGTAGAGCGAAACGCCGGGGCGGCCCGACAGCGTCTTCACGATGCGGTCGCGCGCCTCGGGCGGGCAGAACTTGTCGAGCTCGGCGATATGCAGCGTGAGCGGGCGCTTGATGCTGTCGGCTTCGTCGAGCGCGGCATCGATGCCCACGCCGTAGTAGCCGACAGCCACATCCGCATCGGTGCGGCAGGCGGCCAGGTACGCGAGCTTGCCGCCGAGGCAGAAGCCGAGCACGCCGACTTTTTTCTCTTGCACCTCGGGCCGCTGGCGCAGCGCGGTGATCGCGGCCTGCATGTCTTCCATGCCCTTGGCCTCGTCGAAACCGCCGTAGAGCGCGAAGGCGCGCTGCCAGTCGGCCTCGCTGTAGCCGAGTTCCACATCGGGCTCCTGGCGCCAGAAGAGGTCGGGCACCAGCACGACGTAGCCTTCTTCCGCGTAGTAGTCGGCCACCTCGCGCATCGTGTGGTTGATGCCGAAGATTTCCTGCGCGATCACGAGGCCCGGGCCGCTGCCCGCTTTGGGCAATGCGAGGTAGCCGTTGAAACTGCCGCTGCTGTCGGTGGCCTGGATGCGGATTTTTTGCTGCATGTGAACTGCTCCGTGGGTGAGGTGGGGTGGCGATGCGGGCCGCGTGCTCACTGCATGCATTCCGGGTGTCGTGTCGTCACCTGGTAGTAGCCTGAATGAAAGACCAGCGGCTCGCCGTCGAAGCGATCGTAGCGCTCGACCTCGCCGATGAAAATGAGATGGTCGCCGCCGTCGTACTGCTTCACGTTGCGACAGGTGAAGCGCGCGATGACGCCGTTGAGCAGCGGCACGCCAGCCGTGCCCTCGCAACAGTCGACGCCGCCGAACTTGTCCGCCTGCGGCGTCGAGAACTGCCGCGACAGGTGATGCTGGTTCGCCGCGAGCACATTGATCGCGAAGTGGCTCGCGCCGGTGAAGTCGGCCACGCTCGGCGCCTGGCGCGCGAGGCTCCACAGCACCAGCGGCGGATCGAGCGAAACCGACGAGAACGAATTGGCGGTCATGCCCACGCGGCGGCCGTCGATGGCGCGGGTGGTGATGACGGTCACGCCGGTGCTGAACTGCCCGAGCGCCTTGCGGAAGTCGCGCCGGTCGAAGCGATCCACTGCCGCCTCGCGCGCCCGGGCTTCGAGAAAGCGGTCGGTTTCGGGGGCATCGAACCACCAGGGCGCGAAGACGCGGGGGTCGTCGAAGCCATTGACGATGGTGCTCGCCACCGCGGGCATGTGGGTCGCGCTCTGCAGCAGCTTCTGCAGGTGCGGCTTCGGCGGCGCGAGCAGGCTGTTCGTCCAGTCGGTGGCCCAGCGGGCGTAGCCTTCCCAGTAGCGGTCGAAGGTCTCCTGCATCCATGCGGCGTCGAACGGCGCGTCGCCGTGTTCGAGGATGCGCTTCAAGTAGATGTCGGCGCACTTGGCCGCGTTGTTGGCGCCCTGCCCCGTGATCGGATCGTTGAGCACCACCGCATCGGCCAGGCCCAGCACCTTGCGACCCGAGGGCAGCGCTGCGACAGGCCTGCGCACCGTCGGCGTGAAGCGGCCGGTGAGGATGCCGTTGTCGTCGGTCAGTTCGATGTGGGTGCAGCGCTCGGCCTCCCACGGCAGGAAGGTCTCGAGGATCCATTTGCTGCGTGCGAGGTGTTCTTGCGGCGTCTTCACGTCCGCCCAGCAATCCATCGGCCCGCCGGGCACGCCTTCGAACACCATGATCTCGCAGGGCCCCGTCGTGGTCAGTGCCGGGAACACGAAGTACTCGCCCACGCCGGGAATCAGGTTGAAGCACACGCGCGCATACGGTTCGGCCGGCTTCATGCCCTTCACGTAGGTGAGCGTCAGCGCGCGCTGCGGCTGGTCGCACGGGGAGCGCGCCTCGTCACGTTCGAAGAGTTTCGATATCTCGCCCTTGCCGCTCGCGACGACCACGAGATCGTGCGCCTGCGCGCAGGTCTCCAGGTCGCCGAGGCCCACGTCTTTGAGCACCAGTTGCCCGCCACGCTTTTCGAACTCGGCCATCCACGCCGGGATCTTCAGCCGCTGGTCGACCGACTGCGCGGGCCCGTCGAGCCGCGCGCGCCATTCGATGGCCTTGCCGCCCTCGGGATTTCGCACCGCGATGCCGATGCCCTCGATCGCGGGGCATTCGTTGGCCCACCAGTCCAGTTCCAGCTCGCGCTCGGTCTGCAGCGCGGTCTCGAACATGCACTGGCTGGACATCACCGGCCCTTCGAGAATCTCGCGCGCGGAGCGGTTCGAGAACACCGTCACCTCGTGCCCCGCGCGCTGCAGGCCGAGCGCGAGCTGCATGCCGGACTGCCCGGCGCCGACGATGGCCACGCGTCGCTGCTTCATGCGTTCGCTCCGGGCTATGCGACTGCGGCGCAGGTGGCGATGTAGCGCTCCGATTCCGCGGCGTCGGCGAACCACGGGAAGAAGGTGCGCGGATCGTCGAAGCCATTGGCGAAGGCGCTCGCCAGCGGCGGCACCGCACCGGCGCTGCCGAGCAGGTTGAGCACATGGGGCGGCGGCGGCGCGAGCAGCATGTTGGTCCACTGCGTGACCCACTGCGCGTAGCCGAACCAGTAGCGGTCGAAGGTCTGCTGCATCCAGGCCGCATCGGCCGCGCCTTCGCCGCGCGCGAGGATGCTTTTCAAATAGGTATCGGCGCACTTGGCCGCGTTGTTGGAACCCTGCCCCGTGATCGGATCGTTGAGCACCACCACGTCGGCCAGGCCCAGCACCTTGCGGCCCGAGGGCAGCGTTGCGACAGGCTTGCGCACCGTCGGCGCGAAGCGGCCAGCGAGGATGCCGTTGTCGTCGGTGAGTTCGACGTCCTTGCAGCGCTCGGCCTCCCACGGTGTGAAGGTGTCGAGGATCCACTTGCTGCGCGCGAGGTGCTCCTCGGGCGTCTTCACGTCGGCCCAGCAGTCCATCGGCCCGCCGGGCACGCCTTCGAACACCATGATTTCGCACGGCCCCGTCGTGGTCAGTGCCGGGAACACGAAGTATTCGCCCACGCCGGGAATCAGGTTGAAGCACACCGCCGAGAACGGCTCGCGCGGTGTCATGCCCTTCACATAGGTCAGCGCCAGTGCGCGCTGCGGCTTGTCGTAGGGCGACTTGTGTGCATCGCGCTCGAAGAGCTTCGAGATCTCGCCCTTGCCGCTCGCCACCAGCGTCAGGTCGTGGCTCTGCGTGCAGGCCTCGAGTTCGTCAATGCCCGCGTCCTTGAAGACCAGCTCGCCGCCCTTCTTCTGGAACTCGTCCATCCATGCCGGGATCTTCACGCGCTGGTCGACCGACTGCGCGCTCGCGTTCAGGCGCGCGGCCCAGTCGATGGCCTTGGCGCCCTTCTGCTCGGGATGCGGCACGGCCAGGCCGATGCCGTCCACCGTGGGGCAAATGCTCGCCCAGTGGTCCAGCCCCAGGTCGCGCTCGATCTGCAGCGAGGTGTCGAACATGCACTGGCTCGACATCACCTTGCCGTGGCGGATGTCCTCGCCCGTGCGGTTGCTGAACATCGTGACCTCGTAGCCTGCCGCGAGCAGGCCGAGCCCCAGTTGCAGGCCCGACTGGCCCGCGCCGACGATGGCGATTCGCTTCATTTCATTTGCTCCTTCGATTGCTCCGGTGGGAGCGGGTCAGTCCATCAACTGGGGAATGGCGGGCACGGCCTGCTCGGGGCCCATGGCGGAATAGCCGCCGTCCACCGCGTAGTCGGCGCCGGTCACGAAGCTCGCATGGTCGGAGCACAGGAACAGCACCACCTGCGCCACCTCGTCCGGATCGCCGACGCGCCCGAGCAGGTGGAAGGGTGCGGCCACGCGATCGGTCTTGGCGCGGTCGTTGCCGCTCAGGCGTTCCATCACGGCCGACCAGGTCCAGCCCGGCGACACGCTGTTGACCCGGATGTTGTCCTGCGCCAGGTCCATCGCCATGTTGCGGGTGAGCTGCGCCATCGCGGCCTTGCTCACCGGATAGAGCCAGCGCCCCGTCTGCGCCACGCGCGACGAGATGCTCGTGAAATTGACCACCGCCCCGCCGCCGGCCGCCACCATGTGCGGATGCGCGGCCTGCAGCATCGCCACCGCGCTCGCCACGTTCACGTTGAACGAGGTGAGCCAGTCGGCGCGCGGCGACTTGAAGCCGTCGTCCACATAAGAGCACGCCAGGTTGACGAGAAAGTGCACCCCGCCGTGCTGTGCCGCCGCCTCGGCCACGCAGGCCTGCACCTGTGCGTCGTCGGTGATGTCGGTGCGCACGAAGCGCACGCCCGCGCCGAGCGAATCGGCCAGCGCCTGGCCGTTGTCGGCATCGATGTCGGCAACGACCACCTTCACGCCGGCCGCGTGCAGCGCGCGCACCACGCCCACGCCTATCAATGTGGCGCCGCCGGTGACGATGGCGCTCTTGCCTGCGAGTCCCTTGAACATGACGCTTGCTCTCCTCGGTTGGTCGATCGGGCAGACCCTGGCGGCCTGTGGAGCGAACGTTACGAGGGGGCGGGGCTCCGGAGAGTCCCGAAAACGCAGGCGATGTCCCTGGCGCGCAGGTCTTTGCCGAGGGGTGGCCCGAATTGTGGGCCGGGATGGTTTTTGCTACGGTGCCTTCGCCCCATGGAAACCGTCACGACCCCCACGTTGCCTCTGCCGCTGCAGCGCTATCGGCTGTTCGAGAGCCACGACATGGACGAGGCCCGCGAAAGCGTCGCCCGCGTGTTCTGCCCGCACGGGCTGGTGATGCTGAAGCCGCGCACCGAACTGGACGCCTGCCACCACAGCGCGCGGCTGCACCGGGACGTGAGCCTCAATTACGTGCAGTACGGGCCCGGCGTGCAGATCGATCCGGGGTACCTGCAAGACTTTTTCCTGCTGCAGATTCCGTTGCGCGGCGGTGCGGAGATCCGCTGCGGCGCACAACATGTGGACGCGACGCCGCGGCTTGCGTCACTGCCCTCGCCGACCGAGCCGCTTTCGATGCGCTGGGCGGATGGGAGTCCGCACCTGATCGTGCAGCTGGCGCGCTCGGCGCTGCTGTCACGGCTCGAATCCCTGCTGCAGGCGCCTGTCGGACAGCCGCTGGTGTTCGACCTGGGTGTGCCACTGGACAACCCGGTGCTGGCGCCGCTGGTGCATTTCATCGACTACCTGCGGCTCACGCTAGACGCCGGCAATGCGCTGCAGGCCGGCAGCCCGTTGGCCGAGCATGCGGAGGCGTACCTGATGTCCAGCCTGCTGATGTCGGCGGGGCACAACCATTCGCGCGCCCTCGCCGGAGACGCCCGGCGGCGCCTGCTGCCGCGTGTGGTGCGCAGGGCGCAGGAATACATGGCGGCCAACGCCGAGCTTCCCCTGTCGTTGGCCGACATCTGCCGCGAAGTCGGCTGCAGTGCGCGCGCGTTGCAACTGGCGTTTCGCGAGCATGCGGGGCGGGGACCGATGGAGTTCTTGCGCGAGACCCGACTCGACAAGGTGCGGGCCGAACTGCAGTCATCGGCCGGCATCGTTGGAACCGGCGTGCGCGAGGTGGCGCAGAAGTACGGGTTTCTTCACCTGGGGCACTTTGCGGCGCAGTACCGCGCGCGCTTCGGGGAGCGGCCGTCGGAGACGCGGGGTTTGGACAGCTAGGGTCTGTTCGCTACGCCCCTCTCACCGCCGTCCCGATCGCCTTGTCGAGCAGCTCCAGGCCGAGGTCGATCTCGCTGTCGCTGATCGTCAGCGGCGGCGCGATCCGGAAGACGCCGCCCATCGACGGCAGCTTCACGATGTTCATGCTCAGACCGAGCTTCATGCATTCGCGCGTGACGGCCTCGCCGAGCTCGAAGGCCGGCTCGCGGGTCTCGCGGCTGGCGACGACTTCCAGCCCGAGCAGCAGGCCGCGGCCGCGCACATCGCCGATGCATTCGTGGCGCGACTGCAGCGCCCGCAGTCCCTTTTCCAGGCGCGCGCCGGCGACGCGTGCGCGTTCGACGAGCCCGTCGCGCTCCACGACCTCCAGCACCTTCAACCCGACCGCGGCCGGCAGCGGGTCGGAGACGTGCGTCGTGTAGAACAGGAAGCCGCGCGCATGGGCCTCTTCCTCGATTGCGGCGGTCGTCACCATCGCCGCCAGCGGCAGGCCCGCGCCCAGCGTCTTGGAGAGCGTGAGGATGTCGGGCGCGACGCCGTCGCGCTCGCACGCGAACATCAGCCCGGTGCGGCCGACGCCGGTCTGCGCCTCGTCGAGGATCAGCAGCATGCCGCGCTCCTCGCACTTCTTCTTGAGCGCTGCCATGTAGCCCGGCGGCAGCTCGAGGATGCCGCCGCTGCTGAGGATGGGCTCCGCGATGAACGCGGCGAGCGCGCCGGTGGACTGCCGGTCGACCTGCTCGAAGCCGTCGTCGAGTTCGCGGCGCCAGTCGAGCGCGCCCTCCGCCGTCGTGAAGCGCGGCCGGTAGGCGTTCGGCGCCGGAATGGCCAGCGAGCCGGCCGCGGCCGGACCGTAGCCCTTGCGGCCGGCGCTGTAGGTGGCCGCGGCCGCACTGCCGGTCATGCCATGCCATGACTGCGTGAAGGCCACCACCTCGTGCCGGCCCGTGACGAGCTTGGCCATGCGAAGCGCCGCTTCGTTCGACTCCGCGCCGGTGCTCAGCAGCAGGCAGCGCTCCAGCCCGGGCGGCGCATGCCGCGCGATTTCCGCGGCGAGCGCCACCACCGGCCGCGACAGCATGCCGCTGAAGAGGTGGTCCAGCGAGCGGATCTGCTCGGTGACCACCGCGACGATGTCCGGATGCGAGTGCCCCAGCAGGGCGCTCATCTGGCCCGAAGTGAAATCGAGGATGCCGCGGCCATCGGCGTCGTAGACGAAGCAGCCCTGTGCGCGCTCAATGATCAAGGGCTCGAAGCTGCCGCCGTAGCGCACCAGATGCTGCCGGGCCTGTTGCCAGAACTTGGGGTCGTCGTTGCTGCTCATTTGGATGCCTGCCGATCAAAATGACGCACATTACGCAGGGCCGCCGCTGCGGGGAAGCGAATTGTTTTGACATCAGCTATCAGGAGAATTCATGCCGTGAGCCAGTCCCTGGACATCGACCTCTTGCGCAGCTTCGTGGCCATCGCCGAGACGGGCGTGCTGGGCCAGGCGGCCCTGCGCGTGGGCCGCACGCAGTCGGCGCTCAGCATGCAGATGCAGCGGCTCGAAGGCATCGTCGAGCAACCTCTGCTGCACCGGACCGGGCGAGGCGTCACGCTCACCGCGACCGGCGAGCGCCTCCTCGTGCGTGCGGGCGAGCTGCTGCGCAAGCACGACGAAGCACTGGCCGAGCTGCGAGGCGAGCAACTGTCCGGCGTGCTGCGCTTCAGCTGCCCCGACGACTATGCCGTCGTCTTCCTGCCGTACCTGCTGCAGAGCTTTGCGAGCCTGCATCCGCGGGTGCAACTCGAAGTGATGTGCGCGCCGACGCCGCGGCTGCACGAGCTCCTGGCGCGGCACGCGGTCGACCTCGCGCTGGTGTCGGTGGCGGGCGATGCCGCTGGTGACGACGTGATCCGCCGCGAACCGCTGGTCTGGGTGGCGCACCGCGACGGTGCCGCCGCGTCGCTGGACCCGCTGCCGCTGGCGCTGGGTGCGCCGGATGCACTCGACCACCGGCTGCCGAGGCAGGCGCTGGAGGCCGCGGGCCGCGCCTACCGGCTCGCCTATGCCAGCAGCAGCCTCTCGGGCCTGGTCGGCATGGCGCGCTCGGGCCAGGCCGTCATCGTGTTGACGCGCACGGCCGTTCCCGACGATCTGCAGATCCTCACACCGGCGCAAGGGTTTCCCGACCTGCCGAGCGTCGGGGTCACGCTGGCGTTCGACCGCGAGGCGCCGACTGCGTTGACGGCTGCATTCGCGGCGCATGTCAGGAAATTTCTTCCGGCCGCCTGACCGTCCCCGGCCTGTGTTCGCCCCGAGGGCAAACCCTCAAGCGTCCCGAAAGTCATGCCAATGGCATCGTCCGGATAGGGCGGGCGGCCCCGAGTCACCCAAGAATGGCCACGTCCAAGGTGCGCGCCGCCTCGTTCGGGCCGGCCGGCCCCAAGGGCATGCGCTACAGCACCGGACAGGACAGGAGACAACCCATGACCCAACCGACGCGCGCGCCGATGCGCCTTCCCCGACAGATGCTCCAGGCCGGTTCGACGGCGAGCCTGTCCCTGTTGCTTGTCGCGTGCGGCGGTGGCGGTGGTGGTGGCGGGTTCCCCTGGAACTTCGGAGATGGCGGTGGCAGCGGCGGTGGTGCCACTGGCCGCATGGAGGTGCGCACGCTGTCGACCCGCGCCGACCTGGTCAGCGGCGGCGATGTGCTGGTCGAGCTGGTTCCCGAAGGCGGCAACATCGGCGGCCTCAAAGTCATGCTGAACGGCAACGACATCACCGGCGCATTCGCCAAGCGCGCCGACGGCCGCGTCACCGGGCTCGCCACCGGCCTGGCTGTCGGGTCCAACACGATCAAGGCGAGCACCAAGCTCAACCGCGAAGCCACGTTGACGGTCGTCAACGCACCGCGCAGCGGGCCGGTGCTGTCGAGCACGCAGTTCACGCCGTACGTCTGCGCCACGCCGGCGCCCACGGCCGGTGCGGGAGCGACGCCCGCGTCGAACGCCAGCGGCCTCTCGACCAGCGCCACCGACGCGCAGTGCAGCATCGCCACCGAGTTCAAGCTCTTCTATCGCACCCTCACCCCGGTGACGGCGGCGCCGGGCGACGGCGGCTGCTCGTTCGTGCTGCCCGATCCCAGCCCCGCCGCTGCGGGCGGCCCGGTTCCGCCGACGCCGGCCAACTCGTGCCTGCAGCCTTATGTGCCGGGCACGACGCCCGCATCGGCGGTCGCGAGCACCACCACCACGACCGGCGCGACGGTGCCGTACATCGTTCGCGTGGAGCGCGGCACGATCAACCGCGGCATCTACGACATCGCCGTGCTGTTCGATCCGTCGGCTCCGGCATGGACCGCGACCGCTCCCCAGCCCCAGTGGAACCGGAAGCTCCTCTATTCGTTCGGCGCCGGCACGGGCTTTCCGCGGCTGCAGTTCCGCTCGTCGCAGAACTGGGCCGACGATGCGGCGCTGTCGCGCGGCTTCATGGTCGTGGACAACAGCATGACCGACTCCCAGCTCAACGGAAACCGCTACCTGGTCGCCGAGACCACGCTGATGATGAAAGAGCATGTCATCGACAGCTACGGCGAGGTGCTCTACATGATGGGCAACGGCGGCTCCGGCGGCGCGATCAACCAGAACAGCGTGGCATCGCTGCTGCCCGGCGTGATCGACGGTACGCAACTGGGCGTGGACTTCGCCGACTCCGAGACCACGGCGATGGAGGTGATGGACTGCGTGCAGCTCGTCAACTTCTACCAGTCGACCGCGTGGACGGCCTTGCAGGCGGGCGCGACCCCGACACAGGTCAACGCGAAGAAGAAGGCGATCAACGGGCACCTCGACCACACGGCCTGCCACGGCTGGCTGACCTTCTTCGGCGGTCTTTTGAAAGCCGGCAACTACACGCCGCTGGGCGTGGCCGACAACGCCACCGGCGCGATCGTGCCGACCGGCGCGCCGACCAACAATTGCCAGCTCCCGGCCTCCCTGGTCTACGACCCCGCGGCCAATCCCACGGGGCCGCGCTGCGGCATCACGGACGGCGCATCGAGCGTCTACGGCACGACGGCCAATGCGCTCGCGCCCAGCGGCGTGCGCGGGTTGAGCAACCTCGACAACGTCGGCATCCAGTACGGCCTCAAGGCGCTGAAGTCGGGTGCGATCTCGGCCGAAGAGTTCGTCACGCTCAACGAGAAGATCGGCGGCTCGGACACCGACGGCAACCTCTCCGCCGCACGCGCCGTGGCGGACACCGACTCGCTGTCGATCGCCTACCGCGCGGGACTCGTCTCGCCCGGCGGCAACCTGGCCAAGGTGGCCACGATCGACCTTCGCGCCTATGACGAGACCTACAACCTTCCGATCGGCCAGGCGGGCATCCACCAGTACTGGCGCAGCTACTCGCACCGGGCGCGCATCGACGCGGCGGCGGGCGGGCACGCGAACCACGCGCTGTGGCGCTTCGGACCGGCGGGCACGCCGCCTTCCATTCCTGTCGAGTCGTTCCTCGCGATGGATGCGTGGCTCACGGGCCTCGTGACTTCGAGCCCGAAGGAATGGACCAACGCCGAGCGCACCCAGCAACAGGTGGCTGCCGCGAAGCCGGCTGCCGCATCGGACCTGTGCTACCTGTCGGCCGACACGACGTTCTCGACCAAGGTGCGGGACACGGCGACCTGCGACGCCGACCCAGTCCTGCTGCCGCAAGGTTCGCCGCGCCAGGTCGCCGGTGGGCCGCTGACGGAAGACATCCTGAAGTGCCAGTTGAAGCCGCTGGCTGCGTCCGACTACGCGCCCGTCGCCTTCTCGCCCAGCCAGTGGTCGCGCCTGCAGGTCGCCTTTGCACAAGGCGTGTGCGACTGGAGTAAGCCGGGCGTGGGGCAGGTCCAGACAGTGGCGCCGATGACCTTCAGGGGCGGCGCCGGCGGCAAGCCGCTGGGGCCGCGGCCTGCGAGTTCGTAGGCCGTTCGGTCGGCCGTGCCCGCCGATCGATCGCCATGGTCTCGTTCCGGGCGTTCAGACTTTCTCGCAGAACTTGAGGGCCTCTTCGATTTCATGGACGATAGGCGCCCCGACGAACATTCACGAGCCGATTTGCCGCAGCGTCATTGCCCGGTTTTGCCAACGGCTCAAACATGCAGGGGGTGTGCGTATGCCATTGCCGGTGTTGAGACTTTCCCGCGGTTCTTTCCCCGCTGAGAAATACCCGATGGTCCGTGACAGGCTGGCGCATGCGCAGTCGTCACTGGTTCCAGCCATCGAGGCGTTGCACGGCTGCCTTCATTTTTGGGCGGGCGCCGACCCGGCTTCGAACACCATGGTCAACATCAGCGTGTGGGCGACGCTCGAAGATGCAAGGCAAATGGAAACCTTGGCGCCGATGCTGGCCCTGGCATCCGAATTTGCATCCCTTGGCGTGCAGTTCGAGCGCCCCATCACAAATTACCAATCACTCTGGGAAATCTAGTGCGCTGACGATCGCTTGGCAAAGCTCGGAAAGCGCCTCATCTGCGGGTGCGAGAGCAGGGATAGGAGCCGACCTGCTGGCCTCAATTCGCGATGACTGTGGACGTTCAAAGTCCGTAGAACGTCCGATTGCCCTCGATGCGCGCCTGCTCGGAGACCGGGAATTTCCGTTCTTCCAGCAGGCGCTTCAACGCTGCCCGGCCCTGCTCGCGCGCATTCGCGAAATACGCGCTCACGGCCAGCTCGTCGAGCGCGCGCCACGCATAGACGGCGCCATCCACGAACAGCGAATCCGCCGGATAGGAAATCGCCACCGCCTGCTGCGCATACAGGTGCGCCAATGCGAACTCGTTGCGCAGCCGGTGGTAGCGTGCCAGTGCGCACAGCGGCTCCGCGCGCGTGGGCCGCCTCTGGTAGGCCGCAAGGTAGGCGTCGCACACGGCGGCGGGTGCCGCGCCCAGTCGCTCGTCGATCACGGCGATCTGGAACACGGAGAACCACAACTCCTCTTCCCATCCACCCATGGTCGATCGCTGTGCATAGCGCTCGCGGCTGTCCGCCAGTCGCCCCGCATCGCGATAGCTCTGCGCCAGATAGAAGCAATAGCGCGTATTGCCGGGCTCGTCGTGCAACGCACGCTCCAGCACCTCGATGTCGCGCAGGTACGTGTCGGCGCTGCGCGCGCGTGCGCCGTCGTGCGACACCTGGATCGAAGGTGCCGGCAGGCTGTCCCAGGCATGCGCCTGGTCGCATGTGAGGTATTCGTGCAGCACGCCTTCCCAACGCCAGGGCAGGCGCGTCGACACGATGCTGTTGCGAAAGTAGCTCCAGTCATTGAGCTCGCAACGCAGTTGGTAGCCATCGGCCGGCAACGCGGACCAGGCAAAGCCCTCAGGCACCACCAGCGTTTCGTCGGCATCGATGAAGAGGATGTGGTCGCCGTGCGCGCGTGCCAGGTCCAGCGCCTGATTGCGGTTGAACGCGAAATCGCGCCATGGCCGCTCGTGCAACTCGCCCGGCACGTCCTTCATGAATTCGCGGATGAGTTCCTGCGTGCCGTCCGTCGACCCGGTATCGACGATGACCCAGTGGTCGATCCACGGGCGCACCGAAGCCAGGCACCGCTCGATCACCGGCGATTCGTTCTTGACGATCATGTTCAGGCAGATGCGCGGCATGGCGTGAGGGTCTCCGGGCTTGTCGATCTGGACGGCAGCGCCGCACTATAGCCAGCCCGTCTTGCAATCTTGAAACGCATCGCGAAGACAGGTCTGGACCAGACCCGTGGAGTTCCAGGATCGGCTGCAGCTCGAAGTGCAGCGGTTGAGCACAGAAACTCTGCCCGAAGCACGCGACCTGCAAGGAATCGGGAGCAACAAGGCTTGGTATGGAAGGCGTGGGATTCGAACCCACGGAGGGCTTGCACCCTCGCCAGTTTTCAAGACTGGTGCCTTAAACCGCTCGGCCAGCCTTCCCCAGGGCGCCTAGTGTAGTTGACCGACGAACGGCTGAATTGAAGCTGCGGGCCCGCCGCGGATGCGCCTGCCGCTGCACGGCCTGCGCGAAGCGGGGCGCGGTCATCGTCACCCAAACCACGTTTCCACGACCTGGGGGTGCTGCAGATGGCGCGCTTGCGAGGCAGATGAATTGCGGACGAATTTTCAAGGATTCATTGCATCCAATTCATAGCCTCGCCCATAGACCGATCTCAAGCAAAGTCCCTCGTCTTCATCGATGCGCATTTTCTTTCTCACATTCGAAATGCAGACATCGAGCTTTCTGGATTTTACGGAACAGACCGATTCACCCCACAGCTTGGTGTAAAGCTTTTCCCTGGTCAGCAGGGAATTGATATTTCGAAAAAGCTCGAGCGAGAGATCGAACTCCAGCGGCCGCAGGGGGATTTTTTCCTCGCCCACCCAGGCCTGCCGCCTCCTTAAATCGAAGCTGTAAATGCCAAAATTAAAAAAATCGACACTGACAGCGGAATTAACTGCCTGGCGCCTCAAAAAATTCAACCGCCAGTTCAACTCATGCCTGCTGCAAGACTCATGAATCACGTCAACATTATTGGAATTCAAGAAAGACTTTTCCAACAGTGATATGGCCGGAAAATTATCCTGGGCGGCAACCAGCAACATTGGCGAGTTGTACCTTTCCATTGCAGCTTTCATTTGCGAATGAATATAGTCGTCCTGCGGCGTGACAATCATGCATCCAAATTCGCAGGAGTCAAATTGATCGGCCATCAGCTCGTTCGGAGAATCGAATGCCAGCGATGCACAACCCAAAACATCCAGTTGTTGGCGGAAATGATTTCTTCTGGACAAATCGCTATCCACCAGCGCCACGAGGAGTATTTTTTCCTTGTCGGGGGGGATCGTTGATTTTTGGAAGTCTTTTTCAATCATCAGCTTCAATTTTCTTTAATTCTCGAAAGATTTCTTCCAGTCCTGTTTAAAGCGCATCAGCGGTGACGCCCCCACTTGCATGCGAGAAGCTTCCATGAAGGATGTCCAGTGACGCGCCAACTCGTCAGCCCCCCGGCTCTGCCTGCAGCATTGACGAGGTGGAACGGAAATCTAATTTCGTACATGGAAGCGCGCCCATCTGCATGTCAAGAATGCGACTTTTTCGCGGCGCTTCTTTCATTTTTTGTTAAAAAATTGCAGATATTTGCACATGCCTGCTGTCGCCTCAGGACAAGGCTTCTGGAGCGTGCCGGGCGATCCGTGCGGCTGGCGCCGCAGCAGGCAGCCTCGCGGGCCGATGCGCTCGCCCACGCCGTCGCTCACGACGAATTCGCAAGTGAAGGCTGGGGCCTGGTGGAGCGTTTGTCGCGTCCAGCGCAACCGGTCGTGCCGCTGGATCTGGCGGCTGTTCTCGATTGCACGGCAAGCCGACGCTGGTGCATCACTGGCGGCCCTGACCCTCCGGACCCCACGGCATGGTCACGACGGCAGAGCCCGAGACAACCGCCAGGCAGGCCGCCTGGTTGCTACTTGTAGACGATCTTGAAAGTCGCCGTGCTGTTGGCAGGGCCCGATGTGACCGAATTGCCCGTCTGGATGTAGCGGGCGGTGTAGCGCGCAATGAATTCACCGTCCTTGGACTCGCCCTGGAACGTGGGGCCATTGTCCTTGACGGTCCCATCGAACTCCACCGGCAAGCTTCCCTGGTCGTGGCGAACTTGGATGCCGACGCCCGTTGCATTGGTCGGACCGGGTGTCAGATTCAGCAACCCGGGATTTCCAGCCGATGCCATGTTGGATTCCATGCTCAGATGGACCGCATTCGGCTTATTGCCCGGGGCAGTCACGCCGGCAATGCAATTGAGCTTGATGCTGAAAGGCTGGGCCGGCGAGGTGCTGCCGACGCCCGTGAAAGAGCTCCTGGGCTGCTTGCCGAGGGGGACCTCGATGGTCCTGCTTCCGGAATCTACCGTGCAGGTCGGGGTGACGATGGTGATGGCGTTGCCGCGCACGCGGGTGGTCAGTATCGAGGTGGCGGAGCCGTCGCCCGTGTAAGTGCTGTAGTCGCCCGGGGCCAGGGGGCCGCTTCCCGTGACCCGTGCGATTTTCTTCAGTCGCACGACGAACATCAGGTTGCTGTCAAAAGAACCCACAAGGTCCTTGCTCGGGATGGTGATCGTATGGGGATAAGTGGTGAAGTTTCCACTGCGATTGCGAGACAGCTGGATCGCGATGCCCTCAACGTTGGTGTAGTACCAGCCGCCACCCGATGGGAGTTCCGTTTTGCCGGAGACAACGCTCCCGCGCAACAGGCCGCCCCCGACGCAAAGAAACGGGGGCACATTGGTTGGAGGATTGACCGGGGTCATGTAGCCGTCTGTCGGGCTGTTGGACGGATAGATCGTGCCCACCGGGTCGTTCGGGCTGATGAAGACTCGTCCTACCTGCATGTCCAGGAATTGGGTATTGCCTCCGTTGTACGAGGGGTTGGCACTGCAGGCCGCCATCGCCTCGGGCATGCCAACGAGCAGCAGGCCGAGCGCGGCAATTGCCAGACCTGCAGGACGCTTCAGGCTCGCGATGCGGGAAATGATCGTGGTCATGTGTTCGGCTTCTTTCATTGGCATGCTTCCTTCAGTTCGCGGATCGG
The DNA here is from genome assembly GCF_017161115.1 of Variovorax sp. RKNM96. GTDB lineage: Bacteria > Pseudomonadota > Gammaproteobacteria > Burkholderiales > Burkholderiaceae_C > Variovorax. Next base: position 5,827,487 of record NZ_CP046508.1, read on the forward strand.
CGCGGGGGTTTCCTGCGGCGGCAGGCGATAGCGCAGCGCGCATTGCGCGGCATCGCCCTGCCCCCAAATCACCTTGAGCGCACCGGCCTCGCCCGCCCCCGTCACGAAGGCCTGTCCATCGGGGCCGACGATGCCGACCTCCTGGCCGGCTTCGTTCTCGATGCGCGAACCGAAGGGAAGCGGCTGGCCGTTCTTGTCGGTGAGCGTCAATATCAGGCGGTAGCCGACCGAGGTCTCGAACAGGGCCCGTACCACGGCGCCGCGGGTCGGCACCACTTCCAGCGCTCCGTTCTTCACGTCCACCGTGTCGCCCAGGTCCTGCGTCTTCAAGGCCAGGCGGTTGATGCGGTACGACGACACGTTGGAAATCACGGCATTGCCTGCGCCATCGGTGCGCACGCCGGGCTGTGATTCGAGGCCCACGCCTTCCGCTCTGGGTGCCTGCACGAGCGCGATCGTTTCGCCCAGTGGCTGCGACAGCGTGACGCCGCCGCCGTGCACCAGAACGCCACCGGCCATGCCGAAGGTCGTTTGTCCATAGCCTCGGCCCTGCGAATGGCCGACGTCGAAGCGACCGAGCTGAGACAGGTAGCTCGCGCTCGTGCCGCCGCTGCTGCCGCCGCCCTGATTCGCACTGCTGGCCGTCACGCTGTAGGTCAGGCGGTTGTCGTCGAAGGCCGAGCCGTAGACGCTGGCCTGCTGGTTGACGCGGCCGGTGCTGTCGCGGCTGACGGCGTACTGCGCACTGGCCCCGGTGTCGCCCAGCGGAATGCTCAGCGAGAACATGATCTGGCGGCTCGCGGGGCCGTTCAGCCGAGTGGCGTAGTTGTAGAAGACGCTGTAGCCGAACTGCTTGTAGGTGCCCGAGTAGCCGACCTGCACCAGCCGGTCCTTGCCGGTGGTGCCCCAGTAGCTCTGCTGGCGCGCGGACGCGGACACCGAGCCCAGGTCGCCGATTTGCTGGGAGACCTCGAAACGCACTTCGTTGCGGCGGCTGTTGAAGGACTCGAAAGGCCGCAGGTCCTGCATCTGCACCGCCTCCTGGAAGGTGCGGTAGCCGCTGGTCGAGTAACGATAGCCCGCCACGCGGAAGTTGGTGCCCGAGGTGAGGAAGGCCTTCGAATAAAGGAATCGCACCGACTGGCCGTCATAGGTCTTCACGCCGTTGACCGGCGTTCGGTCGGTGGTGCGCGCGCTCGAGAGGTCGACCGACACCGCGCCGAAATCGCGCAGGTTCTTGCCCACGCCCGCGAGCAGCGACTGGTACATGTTCGCCATCAGCACGCCGCCGTAGACCGAGAATTCGTTGCCCAGGCCGTGTGCGAGCGTCGCCTGCATGAAGACCGGCTGCGAGAGCGAGGGCCGCAGTATCGGCACCACGTCGCCACCGCCGTAGAGGCTGTTGCGGTACTTGCCGACAGTGGCCGAATAGCGCCAGGTGCCTTCGCGCAACAGCGTGGGTACGGCCGAGAAAGCCTGCGTGTATTTCGTTTGGCGGCCGTCGGCTTCGGCGATGGTCACTTCCAGGTCGCCGCTCGATGAGGTGGGATACAGGTCGTCGATGACGAAGGCGCCCGGGGCCACGAAGGTGCTGTAGATGACGTAGCCGTTCTGGCGCACCGTCACACGCGCGTTGGTCTGCGCCACGCCGCGGATGGTGGGGGCGTAGCCCTGCTGGCTGTCGGGCAGCATGGCGTCGTCTGACGAGAGCTGCACACCGCGGAACGGCAGGCTGTCGAAGAAATTGCCGGGCGTGTTGCCGTCGCCGATCAGGAGCTGGCCGTTGATCGAGGCCAGGTCGCGCTGCATGTGGGTGCTGATGCCCTGCCAGCGGCTCTTGCCGTCGATGCCTCGGTTGTAGGTCGAGAAATGGCGAAAGCGCCAGTCGCCGTAGTTGAAGCCGGCGCGCAGGCCCGCGAACAGCGTATTGCGATGCAGGGTCTTGTTGCGATCGGCAAAGGGATTGCCGTCGAACACGTTCTGCGGGGTCGTCGCGGAGGTCGGGTTGCGGTAGTTGTCCCCGCTGTAGCGCGCGAAGTTGACCTGGTAGTCCAGCATGGCGGCAGTGATGCCCTTGTCCCATTTCTCGGGACCGACCGCCCCGCGCGCCGAGCGCCTGAGCGCTGCCTGCGGAATGCTCACAAACAGGCGTTGCTTGCCGGCGTTGTAGGTGAAGGCGGCATCGGGAATGATTTGACCCAGCTCGACACAGGCCTCGTCCGTAGCGCTCGCTAGCGCAGGGAATACCGCCACGTTGACGCCCCATGCGTCGAGCATGCCGCGCGTGAGGCAGGGCTCGGCATCGTGCTTTCCTTCTTTGGCGGCGAAGCGGATCTCGCTTTGCCCGGCACCGCGCTCGTTGAGCGACACATCGACGGTGTAGATGCCCGGCACCACCAGGTTGCTGAAGGAAAAGATCGACAAGTCGGCATGCGGCTGGCCGCCGCCGGTGCCGAGAAAATCCTGGTTGAAGGTCGAGGCGGCGATCTGCTGCTGCGCCAGTGCGGGCACTCCCGTCACCCCGAGCGCGGCAGCACACAGCGTCAAGCGAAATGGTCCGCGGAGGGAAGAGAGATGACGCATTGCTTAACGCGTGGCGCCGGTCGCGGAAGGAGCAGGCAAAGGCACCAGTTCCGCTTTCACGGCCACCGGCTCGGCGCCTGCGGGCACCTTGACGAACACTTCGGGCGTCTCGCCGCCGTAGTCGTTGAGCGTGGTGAAGTTGAGTTGGATCGCCTGCGGCGCCTTCACCGCAGCGAGCGGATACGACATCTCGCCGAACGGTGGCACCATGCCCGCGTCGAGTTCCTGCTGGCCGTTGTTGACCGTCATCTTCAGCAGGGTCACGTGATAGGCCGTGGGATTACCGACTTTCAGTACGGCGCCCTGTCCTTCGGCGCCTGCGCTCACCGCCCACTTGAGCTGGGCGCGCGCTTCATCGGACTTGCCCACGAGCTTCGAGGGCCGGTAGAACACCTTGATGCGGCTGCGCACCGCGATCTGGAGCACGTTCTCTTCCTTCGACTTCTCGGGAATCTCCTTGACGTTGAGCCAGAACACCGACTCGCGGTCGGCCGGCAGCGCGCCGGCCACGCGCATGATGCGCAAGATGTTTTCCTTGCCCGGATCGAGTCGAGACAGCGGCGGCGTCACCAGCAGCGGCGGGGTCTCGCTCTTGTCTTCGCCCGCGTCGATCCAGGCCTGGACCACGTAGGGCGAAGTGCCGGTGTTCCTCATCGGAATGGAGGCTTCGCGGTCCTTCTCGCTCAGGATCACGCGGGTGCCGGAGAGCAGCACGCCCGCGCTGGCGGACCACTGAAGACCCAGCATCGCCACGATGCCGACGATCCACCGAATTCGATTCTTGTTGCACATATGTATTCCTCGGTGCGCATCGCCATGCGAAGCGCGCACGCAAGCACTCCGGCGTGTCGATAACGACACACCGAAAAGAAAAAACCAGGGGAGCAGTCCTGTCACGGACCGCGAGACATCCGCCGCCGGGGTGCGGCAGGCTGGCAATGCCGTGTCACGGCCTGAAGCCCCCAAAGGGCTTCAGGCCGCAGGACCATCTACTTAGTTGTACGCAATCGTGAATTGCGCGGTCGAATCGGCCGGGCCCACCGTGACGGCGTCGGTCGTGGAGAGGTAGCGCGCCTGGAACTTCAGCGAGTTGTCGCCTTCGCCCAGGATGTATTCGCTCGATGGCGAACCCAGCGCGATCGGCGAACCTGCCGAGTCGCCGATCTCGATGCCGACGCCAGTGGCGGCAACCGTGGGACCCACGACGCCAGCGTTGGCGATCGCCAGCACGTCCTTGTTGGCGCTATTGCCTTGCCCGCTGAACGTGACCTTGGCTTTCTTGCTGCCTGCCGGGCAGTTGGAAAGGTCGATGGAGAACTTGGCTGGCACGGAGCCCTTGCCAGGTGCGCCGTGCAGCACGGTGCGCGACACCTTGCCGAGCGGCACCACCAGGTTTTGGCTGGCAGGCGAGACCGAGCAGATCGCGTCGGTGATCTCGCCAGTGAATTTGACGGTGCCATCGGCGGCGAAAGCGCCCTGCGACAACACGCCGGCCACAGTCAGAGTGGCAATTTTGATGAAAGCTGTTTTACGCATCTACATTCCCTGAGGATTTAAATTAACTAAATTGCGACTTGCACATGCAAGGCGGATCGCAGTCTAGGTAGTCCAAAGCCAGGAAAAATCGATGGTTACAAACATCTAACTGTTAATGACGATATCAAACATATCAGCTTGGATTTTGTGAATTACACCCGGGGCCTTCACACAACGGCGCATGAATTGATTCATTGCGGGGCGCTTTTTTGATTCATTTCGTGTGACAAAAGCCCACTCGATGGAGCCCCACACTGCGCTTGGATCGCTTTATTCTTCAATGCATTGAGGTCTCGTATCTCAATGGCTTTGTATTGCAGGCTGATCACGCCAGAGGCCGCGATGGCCTTGAGTTCTCTGTGCACCGCCTGACGATTGGCCTGCAGCATCGTGGCCAGAATTGCTTGTGATATTTGCAAACGAATTGATAGCCCACCTCTGACACGGGTTCCGTAAAGTGCGGCAAGCCTCTCAATGGCAGCCGCGACACGTTGCCGTAGAGGGCCCGCGATCTGGCTGCTCACCGTGTGCACTTGAGCTGCGCTCTGGCGCGTCATCATGAGCACCATGGCTTTCCAAAGCACGGGCTCGCGGTCAAGTATTTCCACAACCAAAGAGGTTGGCATATGAATCACCGTGACATCAGAGTGCGCCCTGAAGGCAAGAACGATCTGACTCGTTCCATTGAATATCTGGGCAATTCCCATAAGAACGCCGGGGCCCATGATCATCACGTTGAATTTCGCCCCCTCCCGAGATATGAGCGTGACCATGACCTCTCCCGAAATAACAAAAAAACTCTCAGCCGCTTCGCGCAAATCGCCAGAAAAAACAAAACCAGCCGGATGACGACCTAATTTCGAAGAAGAGAGCAGTCGATTCATGGCCTCGCGAGACCAGGGCAAAAATGCGGAATTCATTCGCAATGAATTCTCCATAATCGCGATATCGCCGGGGGAGTTTTTAATTTCGGTCACGCCGCGACTTCTTTGTCGGATGGGGTGTATAGGCAAGCAATTTTTTTCAGAGCAGATTCATCGAGGATCACGATCGCATTGAATTTCAACTTGATCACGCCGGCGGCCTCCCAGGAAATTAACTCTTTGTTCACGGACTGACGACTGACGCGCAACAGGCCGGCCAAATCCTTCTGCGTCAACCGCAAGTGGACTGCGCTTTCCTTGGTGTCCCGAATGCCATGCAGAGCGGCAAGTTGTTGGATGGTGCTGGCGAGCCGCCGTGAAAGCTCTCCAACCATCTGGCCAAACACCATGTCTATTTGCTCGCGCTCCTGCTGCATCAGCATGCGCCCTATGTCTTTCCATCGCCTGGGGTCGCAATCGAGCAAATCGAAAAACGAATCGCCGGCAATATGAATGGCAACGACGTCGTCGTTTGCAACGTACTCGCGGCGACTCTCCTTGATGAAAAGCATGCTGGAAAAGCCGAGGATCTGACGCGGCCCGCGAAGTGCCCAGTGCAATCGGGTGCCGCTGGGCGATGTTTCGAATTGAATGGCATGCCCCGTCACGATCACAAGGATTTCGGGCGCCTTTGCCAACGCCGACAACGAGTCCCCACGCCGATGCCAGCGCAACCTGGAAAATGCCAAAAGCAGGCTCATGGCTGTGGATGACCACGTCGAAAACCCTTGCATTTTTCCCAGCGTGAGCGCCATCAGGTCTTTGTCGCTCGGGGTGGATCTATTGGCAGCCACTTGGCTCCTCTTCTCATTGCAATGCGCAGCCGCGCCGCTCTCGTGCCGTCTGTGGTTTTTTGATCGCAGCGTGGCTGCGACTGGCAATCGAGGCACCGGATGTGGATTTCCACGCTCACCCTTGACCTAAGGCTGCGCCTTCATCCATTCGACCTTCACGGGATGATTCGGAATCCTCGGCGGCAACATCTTCCAGGGTGATGGTCGACACGCCATTGCGGTAGCAATGGCTACCCGTCCATGAGCATGCGAAGGACCCGCTGCACCACGGCGGTGGTTGAAGCCTTGCTCGTCGATGGATCGCAGAGCGCTCGAATTCCCAGCCCTTCGAAAATGGAACGCAGCACCGTGATGCGCGAATCCAGTTCGGATTCGGGCAGCCTCTTCAGAGCCGGCGATTGGAGCAAGAGATCGCGCATCTTGCTATGCCAGATCTTGCTTCCCTGTTGGATCGCGATGGCGATCACCGGATTGCGAGATGCCTCGGCCAGAATCTCCAGGTCAAGTCCGTTGCGCAGCTCGGGGGCGGGCGCATTGATCGCCTCCGCGGCTGCGGCGACCACCGCCTCCACGACACCGATCGACTTGCTGGCCTCGCCGATGCGGTGCATCAGTTCGAGCGCCTCATGCAGCGCCTGCTCGACGATGCCGATGACGATCGCCTCCTTATTGGCGAAGTAGTGGTAGATGTGGCCGGCGCTCATGCCTGCAGCCTGCGAGATGCGCTGGATGCTGGCGCCATGAAAGCCATGTTCGCGAAAGCATCCGCTGGCTGCGTCCAGGACCTGCTGGCGGCGTGCGTCGCCGCGCACGGGTGCCGGCGCATGGAGTGGAGCACTCATGGCATGGTCCTCTTGTTGGAAGGCATTTCTCGTTTGCAAGCGCTCATCGATCCCGCGTCGGGATCAGATGTCTATAGCCGGATAGTTCTAGTACAAGTATTCTAGAATGAATGTTCTAGTGAGGTCAACATCTGGCGTTACTCATGCCAACAACGCGAATTTGTCCGTGAACTTCTCCCCGATCGCCTTCAGCTCTACAAGGAATGAGGGCTGGACTTCCAGACCGATTTCATGGTGTTCGTGCCGTCGCCTGTGGGAGCACAAGCTGGCTCGGGGTGGCACAGCTGACCACAGGCGTGTGCTCTGGAATTCAGGCGGGTCAAGCATCAGCGGAAATTTGGGTCACGTCCGCCTGGACAACACACCGGAATCTGGTCGCTGACAGGGGCAGCGACAAGCTATCTCCATGCGTCTCGAATTGCCTTCGGGCGTACTAGCTTGAAGCTCGCCAGCGGTGCGAATGCAGGGTGCATCGAAGAATTTGACCCGGAATTTGTGCACGTTCGGAGGCGATCGATTTTCTTGAAAGTCGCTTTTCCGACATCTCAAAAAAACGGCCTTGACGGCTCGAAATTAGATTCCGTCCCTTCTTTGATTGCCACCGGGATCCCGTCGTCAGGGATGGCTGGAGAAACGAGCACAGCTTCTTCGCTTGATGGGGCAATCACGTCCGAAACCAAAGACACGCGAACGCCGAATGTTTGCGCGGGCAATACCCCGGGACATCTGGCGTGTCTGAATCCGTGGGGATCTGAGTGCCGCCGCGTCGCACCGAAATAGCTTGCTATGAATAAGTCCTTCAAAAGCATCTGGAACGAGGCTCTTGGCACTTGGGTGGCTGCATCCGAAGTCACGTCGGCACGCGGCAAGCTGTCGAAAAGCAAGAGCACCGTGGTGGCGGCAGCGGCCCGGGAAGCATCTTCCGGGCGCGCGGGCGACGACGGCGGGCGATCAATCGGAGCCTTGACGCACGCGGCGATAACGCTGGTCTTGATGGCCGGCGGGTTGGCGGGGAGCAATGCCGTCCACGCTCAGTATTCAAGAGGGGGCGGCTCCGCTGCAGCGGGGACCGGCAGTATTGCAATCGGCGCGAATCCTACCGATATCGTCACCACAACATCGGCCGTTGCAAACGACGGAGGTGTTGCAATTGGCGGATCCACTTCGGGCGGCGTTCAGACTTCGGCGCAAGGTAACAATTCGGTGGCACTCGGTACCGGGGCCAATGCCACGGGCGGCGGGGCGGTGGCCATCGGACAGACGGCGGCGGCTTCGGGAGGCAACGCGTTGGCGTTTGGCGTCAACGCCAATGCTTCGGGGGCCGCGACCGTAGCTATCGGGCAGAGGGCTGCTGCCCACAGTCAATTTGCGACGGCAATCGGTAGCGGCGCCGAGGCATTTGGGGACAATTCGACGGCGATCGGCTCGACGACGTCCCTCCTTCCCGGCTCCAACACGCTGGCAGCCGGTGCCGGCTCGGTTGCCATTGGCGCCAACGATGTTCGAGGCGCCCAATCGCTGGGGGCCAATTCGGTTGCCATTGGTGCCGAATCCACCGTGACGGACACAGCACCGTCGGGTGTTGCCATTGGCCAGAACGCCAAAGCCACCGCGGGCTCGGGAGCGATGGCATTCGGGTTGAACAGTTTGGCCAGCAACACAAACGCGGCCGCCGTCGGTGTGGGGGCCGGGGCAACTGGCCACAGCGCTACAGCCATCGGTAATTTGGCGAATGCCTATTCCACGGAAGCAGTAGCGATCGGCACGGGCGCGCGGGCCAACACTTATGGCACCGCCATCGGCACCGGTTCCAATGCATTTGGCCTCAGCGCCACCGCTTTCGGACAAAAGGCGAGCGCAGGGGGGCTGAACTCGACGGCCGTGGGCTTCCAGAGCAATGCATCGGGGGCCTCAAGCACGGCTTTCGGTGAAAGAACAAACGCGAGTGGTAATTTCTCGCTCGCCACAGGTAATACCGCAAATGCGTCCGGGTATGGCGCGACGGCGATCGGTACGGCTTCGTCGGCCAGTCAGACCTTCGGTACGGCGGTCGGTGTCTTCGCCAACGCAGCGGGCGACTCGGCGACGGCACTGGGTTATCACACCAAGGCCGCCTATGCCGACAGCGTGGCGATCGGTTCGAACAGCACGACCGGTGCCGCGGCACCCACGGGCACGGCATTCCTTACCGGCCAGGCGGCCCCTGCGTCGGAAGTTTCGGTCGGCTCCTCTTCGGCACAACGCCGCATCACCAATGTGGCCGACGGTGCCGCGCCGCAAGACGTGGCGACGGTGGCCCAGGTGAGCACGGGCATGAGCACCACTGCCAGCAGCATCAGCAGCCTTTCGACCTCCACATCGTCGGGTCTGAGCACGGCGACCAGCAGCATCAGCAGTCTGTCGACGTCTACCTCGACTGGCATCAGCAGCCTGTCGACTTCGACTTCGAGCGGCTTGAGCACTGCGACGAGCAGCATCTCCAGCCTCTCGACCTCGACGTCGTCTGGCCTGAGCACTGCTACGAGCAGCATCAGCAGTCTGTCGACGTCTACCTCGAGTGGCATCAGCAGCCTGTCGACCTCGACATCGTCTGGTCTGAGCACTGCGACCAGCAGCATCAGCAGCCTGTCAACCTCCACGTCGAGTGGTCTGAGCACGGCCACGAGCAGCATCGACAGCCTGTCCACATCTACCTCGACCGGCATCAGCAGCTTGTCGACTTCGACGTCGTCTGGCCTGAGCACTGCTACAAGCAGCATCAGCAGCTTGTCGACTTCCACGTCGTCCGGCCTGAGCACCGCGACCAGTGGCATCTCCAGCCTGTCCACTGGCCTGAGCACCACGAACAGCACGGTGAGCAGCCTGTCGACTTCGACCTCGAGTGGCCTGAGCACCGCGACGAGCAGCATCGATAGCTTGTCGACCTCCACGTCGTCCGGCCTGAGCACTGCGACCAGCGGTATCTCCAGCCTGTCTACTGGCCTGAGCACGACCAATAGCAACGTCAACAGCCTGTCGACTTCCACGTCGAGCGGTCTGAGCACAGCGACGAGCAGCATCGACAGCCTGTCGACTTCGACGTCTTCCGGCCTGAGCACTGCAACCAGCGGCATCTCCAGCCTGTCTACCGGCCTGAGCACGACCAACAGCACCGTGAGCAGCCTGTCGTCCTCGACCTCGAGTGGCTTGAGCACCGCCACGAGCAGCATCAGCAGCCTGTCGACCTCCACGTCGTCGGGCCTGAGCACTGCAACCAGCGGTATCTCCAGCCTGTCCACCGGCTTGAGCACGACCAACAGCACCGTGAGCAGCCTCTCGACGTCCACCTCGAGCGGCCTGAGCACGGCCACCAGCAGCATCGACAGCTTGTCGACCTCGACGTCATCGGGTCTGAGCACCGCGACCAGTGGTATCTCCAGTCTGTCTACCGGCCTGAGCACTACGAACAGCACCGTCGGCAGCCTGTCGACTTCGACATCGTCGGGCCTGAGCACTGCAACCAGCGGAATCTCGAGCCTGTCCACGGGCCTGAGCACGACCAACAGCACCGTGAGCAGCCTCTCGACCTCCACCTCGAGCGGCCTGAGCACTGCAGCCAGCGGCATCGGCAGCCTGTCTTCGGGGCTGAGCACGGCGTTCAGCGGCATCGGTAGCCTGTCCACCGGCCTGAGCGTTGCCACCAGCGGTATCTCTAGCCTCTCCACGGGCCTGAGCACCGCCACCAGCGGCATCTCGAGCCTGTCGAGCGGCCTGAGCACGACGAACAGCAGCGTCAACAGTCTGTCGACTTCGACCTCGTCGGGCCTGAGCACCGCAACGAGCAGCATCAACAGCCTGTCGACCTCGACCTCGTCCGGCCTGAGCACTGTCGCCAGCAGCGTCGACAGCCTCTCGACTTCCACGTCGAGTGGCCTGAGCACTGCGACCAGCAGCATCGGCAGTCTGTCGATCGGTCTGAGCACCGTGTCCAGCAGCGTCAGCAGCCTGTCGACCGGCCTGAGCACGACCAACAGCAACGTCAACAGCCTGTCGAGCTCGACTTCGAGTGGCCTGAGCACGGCCACCAGCGGTATCTCGAGCCTGTCGACAGGCCTAAGCACAACCAACAGCAGCCTCAACAGCCTGTCCACCAGCGTGAGCGGCTCGAACAGCGGCCTGGCGAGCTTGTCGAGCTCGACTTCCACGGGCCTGGCCACCGCGACCAGCAGCATCAGCAGCCTGAGCACGTCGGTCAGCAGCATCTACAGCGGAGGCACCAAGTACTTCCAGGCCAATTCGACGGCAGCGAAGGCAGACGCCTCCGGCCAGGAAGCCGTGGCGATAGGCCCGCAGTCGGTGGCCAGCGGCGCCAGTTCCTTCGCCGCCGGCAACGGTGCGAAGGCAACGGCCGACGGAGCGGTGGCGGTAGGCTTTGGCGCACAGGCTACCGGGGCAAACGGCATCGCCATCGGCACCGGTTCGCAGGCTGTTTCCAGTGGTACAGCCATCGGCTTCGGTGCGGTGGTGCAGCAAAGCGGCGGCGTCGCGTTGGGCTCGGGTTCGGTGGCCTCCAGGGCTGCGGGCGTCGAGGGTTACACCCCTGGCAGCGCGAATGCGCAGCAGGAAGCAGCCATCAAGGCCACGACCAGCACGCAAGCCGCAGTGTCCGTGGGCGACGCCGCCAACGGCCAGTTCCGCCAGATCACCGGTGTGGCGGCCGGCTCGGCCGACAGCGATGCAACCAACGTCGCGCAGCTCAAGGCCGCATCGACCGCAGCCAAGGCCAGCAGCGTGCAGTACGCGACCAACCCGGACGGGTCGGTCAACTACAACCAGATCACGCTGGGTGGCGGCCAGGCGCCGGGGGGCACGCGCATCTCGAACGTGGCGCCAGGTATCCTGCCGACCGATGCGGTCAACGTGGGCCAGCTGGGGGCGGTGCAGAGCCAGTTGCAAGGCCAGATTGCCAGCGTGCAACGCATCGCCTACTCGGGCGTGGCGATGGCCACCGCGATGAGCACGTTGCCGCAGGCCATGACGCCGGGCAAGACCCTGTTGTCGGTTGGCGTGGGCAACTACGCGGGCTACGGCGCGATCGCTGTCGGCTTCTCGTCACGCTCGAACGATGGCAAGTGGGTCTACAAGATCAACGGTGGCTACAGCGGCACCCGATTCAACATCGGCGTGGGTGTCGGCTACGAATTCGAATAGTGGATGCGACCGAGGCCGAGCCATGGCCAAGCAGGAGTTGCAGCGCCAAATGCTTTGCTTGGAGCCGGCTTCGGCCCTCATCAGGCATGAGGGCGGAGAGCGAGACCCGCAGAGGCACCAGACAAAGAAGGGCAACCGGTGGACTTCAGGATGAAGCGAACACCGTTGCGGACGCGGACTCGGGGCTGCCTCAATCCCCGTCGGGCAAGAACAGCGTCTGCAGATCGCTCAGAAAGTCCAGCCCGCGCTCGGTCGGCCACACGCGGAACAGATCGCGCGCCACAAGCCCCTTGCGTTCTGCCTCTTCGAGCCCGCACTGGATCGACGTCATCGCGAGCCCCGTGCGTTCGCTGAACTGCGGCAGCGTGAACCCCGCCTTCAATCGCAGCGCATTGAGCATGAATTCGAACGGCAGATCCGCCAGCGACACCTCGTCGCTCTGCGACACGGCCGCGCCCGCGCGCGCGTTCTCCATGTACAGCCGCGGCTCGCGGTAGCGCACTTGCCGCACGATGCGGTGCGCAAAGCTCAGCTTGCTGTGCGCACCGGCGCCGATGCCGAGGTAGTCGCCGAACTGCCAATAGTTGAGGTTGTGCGCGCACTGATGACCATCGCGCGCATAGGCCGACACCTCGTAGCGCGACATGCCGCGCTCGCCGGTCCGCTCGGTGATGCGGTCGAGCATCGCGTAGGCGATGTCGTCTTCGGGCAGCGTCGGCGGAAACTTCGCGAACCAGGTGTTGGGCTCGATGGTGAGGTGATAGACCGAGATGTGCGGCGGCGCGAGCGCCAGCGCCTGCGACAGGTCAGCCTCGAGGTGTTCGAGCGTCTGGCCGGGCAGCGCGTACATCAGGTCGAGGTTGAAGGTGTCGAAGGCGCTCGAGGCCTCCTCCACCGCGGCGATGGCCTGTGCGCGGTCGTGCACGCGGCCGAGCGCGGTGAGGTGCTCGTCGTTGAAGCTCTGCACGCCGACCGACAGGCGCGTGACGCCCGCCGAGCGGTACGCGCGGAAGCGGTTGCGCTCGAAGGTGCCGGGGTTCGCCTCGAGCGTGATCTCGCAATCGGGCGCGAGCTTCAGGCGCGCGCGCACGTCGCCGAGCAGGCGATCGATGGCTTGCGGCGAGAACAGGCTGGGCGTGCCCCCGCCGATGAAGACGGTGTGGACGGTGCGGCCCCAGATCAGCGGCAGCGCGGCATCGAGGTCGGCCACGAGCGCATCGATGTACGTCGCCTCGGGAATGCCCTCCGCATCGGCCGCGCTCGTGGCGCGCCATTCGTGCGAGTTGAAGTCGCAGTACGGGCACTTGCGCAGGCACCACGGCAAATGGATGTAGAGCGACAGCGGCGGCAGCGCCGCGAGTTGCAGCGGACCGGGGCGCATCCAGTGCAGCACGTCGTTGGCCTGCGGCGCACCCGTGGGCTGCGCCGGCTGGATCGGGAAGACGGTGGCCATCTGCGGCCTAAAACCAGCGCTCGCGCATCAGCGCGAGCATCGCCTGCGCCGCGCGACCGCGGTGGCTGTTGGCGTTCTTGACCTCGGGCGTGAGCTGCGCAAAGGTCTTGCCGAAGGCGGGCAGGACCATCACCGGATCGAACCCGAAGCCGTTGTCGCCGATGGGCGCGGGCGCGATCTCGCCGACCACGCGGCCGACGGCGATGAGCGGCTCGGGGTCGTCATGGCTGCGCAGCGCGACCAGTGTGCTGACGAGCGCGGCGCGGCGGTTGACGACGCCATCGAGCTGTTCGAGCAGCGCCTTGACGTTGTTCGCATCGCCCTTGGCGTAGCCGAATTGCGTGGCGTAGTAAGCCGTGTCGACACCCGGCAGGCCGCCAAAGGCATCGACGCACAGGCCCGCGTCGTCGGCGATGGCCGGCAGGCCGGTGGCGGCGCTAGCGTGGCGCGCCTTGGTGAGCGCGTTTTCTACAAAGGTGCGGAAGGGTTCTTCAGCCTCGCCCACGCCGAGGGCCGATTGCGGCACCAGCGTGACGGACAACGCCGCGAACAGTTGCTGGAGTTCGGCGAGCTTGCCTGCGTTGTTGGAGGCCAGGACCAGTTTCATGGATCGATCAAAGTGGCTGTGACGCCCGGCTGGCGGACGTCAGTAGCTGTAAGGATTTCAGTTCGAGACGTTCGAGAGCAAGGCCTGCTTCTGCAGCGTCACGAGCTCGCCGATGCCCTTCTCGGCCAGGCCGAGCAGGAGGTTCATCTCTTCGCGCGTGAAGGCCACGCCTTCGGCCGTGCCCTGCACTTCGACGAAGTGGCCGGCGCCGGTCATGACGACGTTCATGTCGGTGTCGCAGCTCGAGTCTTCGGTGTATTCGAGGTCCAGCAGCGGCGTACCGCCGACGATGCCCACCGAGATGGCGGCCACGTGGCCCTTGATCGGCGAGGCGGCCAGGGTGCCTGCGGCGATCAGCTTGTTGACTGCGTCCTGCGCGGCGACGAAAGCGCCGGTGATGGCCGCGGTGCGGGTGCCGCCATCGGCCTGCAGCACGTCGCAGTCGAGGTGGATGGTGCGTTCGCCGAGCGCGGCAAGGTCGAACACGGCGCGCATCGAGCGGCCGATGAGGCGCTGGATTTCCTGCGTGCGGCCGGTCTGCTTGCCCTTGGCGGCCTCGCGGCTGCTGCGGGTGTGGGTGGCGCGCGGCAGCATGCCGTATTCGGCCGTCACCCAGCCTTCGCCGCTGCCCTTCTTGTGCGGGGGCACGCGCTCTTCGACCGAGGCGGTGCAGAGCACGCGGGTCTGGCCGAACTCGATGAGCACCGAGCCCTCGGCGTGAATGGTGAAGCCGCGGGTCATGCGCACGGGGCGCAGCTGGTCGGCGGCACGGCCGCCGCTTCGGGTGAAAGCAGTCATTGTTGGAAGCTCGAAAAGGAAAAAGGGAACGCGCGCCGACTCAGGTCTTGCGCGCGGCTGAACGGCGGATGGCTTCGTTGATCTCGGCGATGGAGCGCTCGATGGCGTCTTCATCCATGTCCTCGATCTCGCCGTCCGACGGCATGCCGGCCTGGATGGTGGAGGCGAACACGCCGTCGTCGATGGTTTCGGTGGAGATGCCGCGGTCTTCACCGGGCGTCTCGGACATCTCCCACTCGAGCGCGATAAGCGTCACGTTGTCGCTGTGGGCGCCGCCCTTGCGCAGCGCCATCTCGGCGAGGTCGGGGGCCGCATCGGACACCGGCTTGCCAGAAGAGAGCGTGTGGACGATGAGCGCATCGTCGAGCACGCCCCACACGCCGTCGGAGCACAGCATGATGCGGTCGCCGCGCTGCAGCTGCAGCGGGGGCGAGATGTCGAACAGCGGCGTGGTCGGCGAGCCGAGGCAGGTCAGCAGCAGGTTGCGGTTGACCGGCATGTCCGAACCGTGGGGCTTCGGGCGCTCGGCGTGCGAATGGTCGCGCGTGCGGGTCAGCAGGCGGCCGTCGCGCACGACGTACAGGCGCGAATCGCCACAGTGCATCCAGGTGGCGGTCGTGCCCTGAAGCAGCGCCGCGACGACGGTGGTGCGGGGCGTGTCGAGCATCGCCTTGTGGCTGGCGTACCGCATGATCTGCTGGTGCGCAGCCATGGCCGATTCGGCCAGGAAGCCTTTCACGTCCTTCACCGTCGGACGTGCCTCGCGCTGATAGAGCGCGGCGATGGTCTGCAGGGCCAGTTGGGCCGCCACTTCGCCTTCGGGGTGACCACCCATGCCGTCGGCCAGCACGAACAGGCCCGACTCCCGCGTGTAGCAATAGCCCATGCGGTCTTCGTTCTTGAGACGTCCGCCTTTGCGGCTGACCTGGAAGACAGAGAATTTCATGTCGTCATGCGGGGCGCGTGGTGGGGGCTGCAGCCCGGGGCAGACTCTTCTTGTCGAAGGAGCGGATGTTGTCGATCGACAGCCGCACCTTCTCGCCGACGGTGAGCTTCGTGTAGCGGCGCTCGCCTTCGCGGCTGAGCTCCTTCTGCAGCGCGAAGACCGACTGGGGTCGCGAGAGCGGATCGAGCGACATGCACCACTCGACCACCTCGATCAGGTTGTCGGAGTACACGCCGCGAAGGCGCGAGAGCGACAGGCTCAGGCGGTCTTTCTCGATGCGCTTGGGCGCATCGTTGGGCGGGTAGCCCTGCATGCAGGCGTAGATGCAGGCGCCGATGGCGTAGATGTCGGTCCAGGGACCCATCGACGAATCGCGGCGGTACATCTCGGGGGCGGCGAAGCCCGGGGTGTACATGGGGCGGATGAAGATGCCCTCTTTGCTCAGCACTTCGCGCGCGGCGCCGAAGTCGATCAGCACGGCGCGGTCGTCGTCGGTGACGAAGATGTTGGCCGGCTTGATGTCCAGGTGCAGCATCTTGTACTGGTGCACGATGCGAAGGCCGCGCAGGATCTCGTCGAAGAGCGATCGGATGGTCGATTCGCGGAAGACCTTCTGGCGCTTGAGGTCGCGCGCGGTAACCACGAAGTCCTGCAGGGTCGCGCCCTCCAGGTAGTTCATGACCATGTAGACGGTCTCGTTCTCGCGGAAGAAATTGAGCACGCTGACCACCGAGGCGTGCGAGATCTGCGCGAGGGAGCGGCCTTCCTCGAAGAAGCTCTTGAGCCCCAGCCGGTAAAGGGACAGTTTCTCGGGCGGCACCTGCGGATGCAGCTCGCCGGGCCCGCGGGTGGCCAGCGAAGAAGGCAGGTATTCCTTGATGGCCACCTGCTGTCCGCTGGGGTCGATGGCGAGATAGACAACGCCAAAACCACCCGCCGAAAGCCGGCGAACAACGCGGTAACCGCCAATGACCGTATCGGGCAACAGGGGCGAAGGCTTGACCTTTGACATAATCCGGGAGTTTCGCCCGAAGGCGATGGTGCGGCAAGCGAACGCTGTACCGACGCCTCGGTGCATGCAAGCAAAACCACAGTGAGGCGCAATGCCAGTTTACAGCATGACCGGCTACGCCAGCGGCCAGAACGGGTCCGCAGGCAGCCACTCCGAAGCCGAGGCACGGCCTTCCGCCGCAGGTCGGCTCGGGGTAGAAATCCGCTCGGTCAACAGCCGCTTTCTCGACCTCACCTTCAAGTTGCCGGAGGAGCTGCGCCAGCATGAGACGGCCCTGCGCGAGCTGCTCACGGGCAAGCTCAAGCGCGGCAAGGTCGAGGTGCGCGCGGCCATCGAGAACACCGCCCAGGCGGGTGTCGTCGAGCCTTCCGTCAAGCTGCTCCAGCGGCTCAACGGGGTGCAGGACGGCATCAAGGCCTGGCTGCCCGGGGCGCGCGAACTGAGCGTGGCCGACGTGATTCGCCTCGCCGGCGGCGACGGTGCCACCCGCGGCGACTGGGGCGCCGACCTGCTCGAGGTGGCCGGCAAGGCGCTCGAGGCGCTGATGTCGGCCCGCCAGCGCGAAGGCGCCCGGCTCGCCAAGATGCTCGAGGCGCACCTGGCCCAGCTGCGCACCCTGGTGCAGCAGGCCGGTCCGCTGGTGCCCCAGCTGGTCGAGCAGCAGCGCAACCGTTTCCTGGAGCGCTGGCAGGAAGCCATGGGCCTGACCGCAGGCACGGGCGGCACGCTGCCCGAAGCCGCCCAGGACCGCGCGCTGACCGAGGCCACCGCCTTTGCGATCCGCATCGACGTGGCGGAAGAGCTCACCCGGCTGAATTCGCACCTCGACGAGATCGAGCACCTCCTCAAGAAGGGCGGCGAGATCGGCAAGCGCCTGGACTTCCTGATCCAGGAACTGCATCGCGAAGCCAACACCCTGGGCTCCAAGTCGGCAGCCCTGGAACTCACGCGCATCGGCGTGGACATGAAGGTGCTGATCGAGCAGATGCGCGAACAGGTCCAGAACATCGAATGATGACGAGCGAAAGAATGGACTATCCCGGCAACATCTTCGTGGTCGCCGCCCCCAGCGGGGCCGGCAAATCGAGCCTGGTCAAGGCGCTCATGGAACTCGACTCGGCGGTCCAGCCGTCGGTGTCGCACACCACGCGGCCACCGCGCGGGCAGGAAAAGCATGGGCGGGAATACTTCTTTGCCTCGCCCCCCGAATTCGACGCGCTGATTGCGGCCGACGGCTTCGTGGAATGGGCCCATGTGCACGGCCACCGGTACGGCACCTCCAAAAAGGCCATCGAGGAGCGGATCGCTCAAGGCGCCGACGTGATTCTTGAGATCGACTTCCAGGGCGCACTCCAGATCCGCAAGACCTTCGCCAACGCGGTGATGATCTTCATCCTGCCCCCCAGCTGGGAAGAACTGCGCTCCCGCCTCGAGCGGCGCGGCGAAGACAGTGCCTCGGTCATCGAATTGCGGCTGAAAAACGCCGCAGAAGAGATGGCCCGGGCCGGGGAATTCGACTTCGTTATAATCAACGAGTTATTTGAGCGGGCGCTTTTTGATCTCAAGGCGATTGTCCACGCTCAGCGGCTTCGGTATTCCGCACAGCGCCGTGCACGTGCCGACACCTTTGCCGCACTGAACATCCCCTGATCTCCTGCTCACCGACCGAAAGATACTCATCATGGCCCGCATCACCGTCGAAGACTGTCTGCTTCAGATCCCCAACCGCTTCCAGCTCGTGCTGGCCGCCACGTACCGTGCGCGCATGCTGAGCCAGGGCCACGCGCCCAAGATCGAGAGCAAGAACAAGCCCGCCGTCACGGCCCTGCGCGAAATCGCCGAAGGCAAGATCGGCATCGAAATGCTCAAGAAGGTGCCGGGCTGATCTGACGCAGCCCTGCAACGAAAAGGCACCGCAAAGCGGTGCTTTTTTTATGTCCGGACGCGTCCATGGAACGGTCACGCTAAAGTGGTAGCCATGAGCGCGGTTGCCAAACATCAGTCCCAAGCCCCTACGGGCGTGCCGAAGCCGAGCCCGGCGGCACTGAATGCGGCTGCCGCAAGCTTCGCTGCATTGACGGCGCGCCTCGACTACCTGGGCTCCGAAGACACCGAGCTGGTACGCCGCGCCTACCGCTTTGCCGACGAGGCCCACCTGGGCCAGCTGCGCAACAGCGGCGAGCCGTACATCACCCACCCCATCGCCGTGGCGGCGCAATGCGCCGAATGGAAGCTCGATGCCCAGGCGCTGATGGCGGCGCTGCTGCACGACGCCATCGAAGACTGTGGCGTGACCAAGCCCGAGCTCATCGAGCGCTTCGGCGCCCCGGTTGCCGAACTGGTCGACGGGCTCACCAAGCTCGACAAGCTGCAGTTCAACACGCGCGAAGAAAACCAGGCCGAATCGTTCCGCAAGATGCTGCTGGCCATGGCGCGCGATGTGCGCGTCATCCTGGTCAAGCTGGCCGACCGGACGCACAACATGCGCACGCTGGCCGATGCGCCGCGCGAAAAATGGGCCCGAATCTCGCGCGAGACGCTCGAGATCTACGCGCCCATCGCGCACCGCCTTGGCCTGAACCAGACCTACCGCGAGCTGCAGGAACTGTCGTTCCGGCACCTCAAGCCCTGGCGCTATGCCACGCTGTCCAAGGCAGTGGCCAAGGCGCGCGGACGACGTCGCGATCTAATCCAGAAGGTGCAAAAAGAAGTCGAGACCGCCTTCTCGGCCGCCGGCATGACGCTGCGAATCGCGGGGCGCGAGAAAACGCTCTATTCCATCTACCGCAAGATGGAAGAAAAGCACCTGAGCTTCGCCCAGGTGACCGAC